>JAITMV010000049.1 GCA_031277295.1 Burkholderiaceae bacterium
AGTTTTACTAATTAGTAATCTTACTAAGTACTTAGTAAAAGTACTAAGTTTTGATTTAGTAAAACTACTAAAGAAGTGTATCTGTTTGTTTCAAAAACTACAGATTTAATAGCTAACTAATAACAGCCATCAACGGATTCAGGCACGATTCATCATTTTTACGTTTTGTCACAGAATCACACATTTAGTTTCACTTTTGCATTCTTAAGAGCGAGATTTTGGAATTTGTCTGACGCTGTCAGACAAGCTTTGAATGGGTCGCAAACGGGTGGATGATGGAGAAATAACCCCCACGCTCCTTGACCACGGGGTGCGTCCCCATAGGCGCTAACTTAAAGACCTGCCCCCGTTTGGGTGCTGCAGGGGGAAGGTTGGGATGGTGGCCAGCGACGCTCAAACATGTGTCGCGCGCGTGCTTGGAGGCCGCCGCCCCTACCCCTACCTTCCCCCAAAGGGGGAGGGAGCTTTAAGTTGGCGCCTATGGGGTGCGTCCCTCAGGGGGGAAGGCGCGTTAGCGGCTCAGGGGGGATGTCAGGTTACCAGCGCTGTTTCAGCTTGCTGTAGATGTTATTGCCGTAGTTATTATCCGACGCGTAAAGGCGTAAGACCGCGGGAGTGAAGTGCAGGTCGTCGGCAAACAGGTACCGGTTGTAGTCGGCATCCTTGACGGTGCTGGCGGTGCACGTCAAGGCCGTCGGCGTGGTACACACCGGGGTGAGGGATTCGTCGATCCCATAGCTTTCCAGGTGATTGGCGATGTCGTTGAACATCCCCGCGGGCTCTACCAACAGCACGGTCGCGCTCCAGCTCTGAGTGGCGATCTTGAGTGCACCGTTGAAGTCGTTGGTCAGTTTGTTGAGCGGAGAATTGTCGTCCAGGCCTTCGCCCTCCGAGCCAAAGCCGGTGGCGCGCCCCCAGGGCGTTATGCTCAGGCTATACGTGCCGGCCACGCACACGTGCTTGACGCCGGCATCGCGCAGCCGTTTGACCTGCGCGCTAAGCGCCTGTCCGGCAGCCTTGACGATGGCGGTGGTGGTGTCGGATATGCCGTTGGCGTTGAAGGCATCGATGATGTCATGCATGCCGCCGTTGATGATGATCAGGTCGTCATTTTCAAACGCGGTCACGTCGGCCAGCAACTGGTCGATTTGCTGCTTGACGCTGGGCGCGTTGGTGCCGCTGGTGGTGTCGGGCGAATCGATGCGGGCATAGACTTGGGCGTAGCCGGTGCCGCCCTTGTTGGCCGGCTCGACGGTTAGGCCGTACTCGGCGGCCAGCGCCTGAACCCAGGTCAGCGAGCCGTCGTTGACGGTGGCCACGGCGCCGGTTTGGCCAACGTCGCAAAAGCCGTCGCCGACGACGTAAATGTGTTGGGGCTTGATGGCAGAGGCCACCGAGCTGGAGCCGCAACCGGCGAGCGCGACGGTTGCGCCCGCGCCAGCCAACAGCAGAAAGTTACGGCGAGAAGGTGCGATGTTCATGAGCAGGTTCTCCGAGGATGAAGGGCGATAGTGTAGGACTTGTTTAACCGGCTGCCGCGCGTTCCAGGCGGTCGCGTATGCCTTCCCAGGCGGGGTCGCCTGTGGGCGGTGTTTCGACCCAGATCAGTTTGACGCCGGCATTGTCGAAATCGCGCAGCACCGCAAACAACTGCCGCGCTGCCGTCGCCGCGTCATCGGGCATGCGGCGCAGCACGGTGGCGTGGGAGGCCGAGCGCAGCGGCGTGCGCGACCAGACGGCCAACTGGCGTGCCTGGTCGCCGAGCAATTGCAGCGCGGCGCGCAACTCGTGCGGCGCCATCAGGCGCAGCTTCGCGCGTGGGGCGTAGTGGGCCGCCAGTGTGCCGGGCGCTGGCGTGGGGGACGCGGACGATTCGTCTTTCGATGGCAGCCGGCAGCCGGCGGCGGCCTCGATTTCGGCGCGGCTGAGTTGGCCAGGGCGCAGCAGTGTCGGCGCGCCGCGCGAAAGATCGACGATGGCCGATTCGATGCCCACGGCGCACGCGCCGCCGTCGAGTACCAGCAGCGCGTTGCCGAATTCGCCGGCCACGTGCGCTGCCGTGGTCGGGCTGATGCGCCCAAAGCGGTTGGCGCTGGGCGCGGCCAACCCGTGTATCCCGCGCGCGGCGCAGGCGGCCAGCAATGCTTGCGCCACCGGGTGCGCGGGGCTGCGCACTGCAATGCCCGGATGACCCGCCGCCGCTGCTTCGGCCACGCCCGCGCGGCGCGGCAAGATGAGCGTCAGCGGGCCGGGCCAGAAGGCGTCGATTAACCGATGCGCCAATGTCGGCACTTCGGCGGCAAAGTCAGCCGTGCCGGCGGCGCCGGCCACGTGGACGATCAGCGGATGATCGTTTGGGCGGCCCTTGGCGGCAAAGATGGCGCGCACCGCCGCGTCGTTATCGGCATTGGCGGCCAGGCCGTATACGGTTTCGGTCGGCAGGCCGAGCAGTTCGCCGTCGGCCAATGCCTGTGCCGCGCGCTCGATGGCATCAGCCTTGCTGCCCTCCAGGATCATGGCCAGGACTCCAGCCCGAGCAGTTCGGCGGCTTGCAGCGCCCGTGCGCGTGCTTCGTGCGCGCTTGCGCCGGTAAAGCTGAGGTGGCCCATCTTGCGACCGGGGCGTGCGTCGGTTTTGCCGTACAGGTGCAGGTGCGCACCGGGCAGGGCCAGCACTTGCGGCCAAGGGGGGGGGCGCGGGCGGCCGCGGTTGTCGGCGTTCAGCCACAGCTCGCCCAGCAGATTCAGCATGACGGCGGCGCTGTGCTGACGCGGCTGCGTCAAGGGCAGGCCGGCCAGGGCGCGCACTTGCAACTCGAACTGCGATAGATCGCAGGCGTCGATGGAGTAATGCCCACTGTTGTGCGGGCGCGGCGCCATTTCGTTGACCACCAGCGTGCCGTCTGTCAGCACGAAGAATTCGACGCACAGCACGCCCACGTAAGCCAACTCGTCCGCGATGGTGAGGCTGGCTTGTTGCGCACGCGCGGCCAGCGCCAGCGGTACGTTTGCCTCATACACCTCGGTGACGGCCAAAATGCCGCCGCGGTGCAGATTGCGCTGCACCGGCAGGCTGACGGTCTGCCCGTCGCGTCCGCGCGCCACGATCACCGAGCACTCCAGCGCCAGCGGCAGCATCTGCTCCAGCACGCAAGGCGCGCGGTTCATGCCCGCCCAAGCGGCGCTTAACTCGGCGCGCGTGCCGACCCGCGCCTGACCTTTGCCGTCGTAGCCCAGGCGGGCGGTTTTCAGAATGCCGGGCAGCAAGTTGGCGGGCGCGGCGGCGAGATCGGCTTCGGTTTCGATGACCGCATACGGCGCCGGGGCCACGCCGCCTTGGGCCGCGCAGCGGCTGAAGTGGGCTTTTTCAAGCCGGCGGTCCTGTGCTATTGCTACCGCCTCGGCGCCAGGCGCTACCCGGCGCGTGCGGGCCAGCGCGGCCAGCGTTTGGGCGGGCACGTTTTCGAATTCGGTGGTGATGGCCTGCGTCAGCGCGGCCAGTTCGTTCAGCGCGGCGGGGTCGTCGTAGCCGGCGCGGATGTGGCGCTCGCTCGCTTGGCCCGCCGGGCAGGCTGGATCGGGGTCCAGCACCACCGTCGCATATCCAAGCGTCTGCGCGGCATGCACGAACATGCGGCCCAACTGACCGCCGCCCAATACGCCTAGCGCCGCTGGCGGGTCGCCCGCAAGGGGGTTGGGCAGAATCGGCGGCGGCGCGCTCACGCTGTTGCCGATGAAGACGGGGCAGGATTGCCCCCACGCTCGCCCGTTTCGCATGGTGCGCTGTCCGGCGGCACGGTCATGGCCCGCGCGGCGGCTGTTTGCTCGTCGCGGAAAGCTTGTAGCCGCTGGCGCAGCGCCGCATCGCCCGTGGCCAGCAGCGCTATCGCGAACAGTGCCGCGTTGGCGGCGCCGGCGGCGCCGATGGCAAAGGTGGCTACCGGCACGCCTTTGGGCATTTGCACGATGCTGTGCAGCGAATCGACGCCTTGCAGATGGCGGCTGGGCACCGGCACGCCCAACACCGGTACTAGTGTTTTGGCCGCCAGCATACCGGGCAGGTGTGCCGCGCCGCCGGCGCCAGCAATGATGGCGCGCAAGCCCCGGCTTTGCGCGCTATCGGCATAGGCGAACATATCGTCGGGCATACGATGCGCCGATAGCACGCGCGCTTCGTGGGCGACGCCGAACTGTTGCAGGATTTGAACGGCGTGCTGCATGGTGTCCCAGTCGCTGCCGGAACCCATCACTACGCTGATGAGGGGGGTTGTCATGAGTCTGTCGCGGGCTATTGCACAATGGGCGGATTTCCTGATTTTGCCTGTAGATAGCGCTCATGATCGATATCACCGTTGAAAACTTCGAAGCCGAGGTCATTGCCGCCTCCATGCACACTCCCGTGCTAGTGGACTTTTGGGCGTCTTGGTGCGGCCCGTGCAAGACGCTCGGCCCCATCTTGGAGGCGCTGGAGGCCGAATACGCTGGCCGCTTTAAATTGGTCAAAATTGATTCCGACCAGCAGCCGCAACTGACCACCGCCTTTGGCATCCGCTCCATTCCCACCTGCATCCTGCTGCAAAACGGCCAGCCGGTGGACGGCTTCACGGGCGCGCTGCCCGCTGGCCAGGTGCGCCGGTTTCTTGACAAATACATCCCCAGCGAGGACGCGCTGCAAGCCGTTGCCCAGGCCAACGAGGCCGAGGCGCTGCTGGATGCCGGTGACACCCAGGCCGCTTTGCAAAAACTCGCCGACGCCGTGGCGCATGACCCCGCCAACGACGACGCCCGTCACGACTACGCGCGCCTGTTGATCGCCACCGGCGCGTTGGACGAAGCCGCCGCCGTGTTGCAAGAGCCGCTTGAGCGCGAGCCGCGCCCGCTGCGTTTTGAGGCCCTGCGCCGCTGGCTCGACGCGATGGCGTTCGCCCGTGACGATCCGCGTGGGCAGTGGACGCCCGAGCAATTCGACGCACGCATCGCCGAGAACAAGCGCGACTTCGAGACCCGTTTTGCCAAGGCGCAATTGCTGATGGCCGATGGCGAATGGGTCGCCAGTATGGATGAGTTGCTGGAAATCATTGTGCGCGATAAAAAGTGGAATGACGAAGCCGCGCGTAAAACCTACGTCGCCATTCTGGAGTTGCTTGCTCCGCCGCCGCAGCGCGCTGGCGCCGCCGCTGCTGGCAAAAGCGACGGCGGCATCGAGCTGACCGGCAAGACCGCCGTGCGGGAGGAGCCACAAGCGGAGCTGGTATCGAGCTATCGGCGCAAGCTATCGATGGCGCTGAATTGATTTTTACTTGAACATATCGAGAATGCGGTTGCGCTCGGTTGTGGGCGCTGCGGGGCGGGCGTTTCCTGGCGTCGGCATATCGACGTCCTGCGGGTTTGACGCCACTATGCCGGCGCCGTCCAGGTTGGCGATACCGCTGCCGTATGCGTATTCGGTGTAGTACCAATCGTTGTTGAGGCGGATGACTCCCGCGGGTGGTTTTATTTCGGCTATCGGCACGTCCTTGAGTGCGGTTTGCATGAAGTTGATCCAGATCGGCAGGCTCAGGCCGCCGCCGGTTTCGCGTGTGCCCAGCGTGCGCGGGGTGTCGTAGCCCATCCACACGGACGCCACCAGGGTCGGCTGAAAACCGGTGAACCAGGCGTCTAGCGCGTCGTTGGTGGTGCCGGTTTTGCCATATAGATCGGGGCGCTTGAGCGTGGCTTGCGCGCGGGCGGCGGTTCCGATGCGTGCCACGTCGCTCAGCATGGTGTTCATGATGAAGGCGTTGCGAGCGTCGATGGCGTGGCCGGCCTGGATGGGGTCAACCGGGGGGCTGTCGGCCAAAATCTTGCCGCTTTGGTCGATGACGCGGGTAATCAGGTAGGGATTGATGCGGTAGCCGCCGTTGGCGAAGACCGCGAACGCGCCGGCCATCTGCATGGGTGTGACCGCGCCGGCGCCTAGCGCCATCGTCAGGTAGGCCGGGTGACGCTGGGGGTCAAAGCCGAAGCGCCCGATCCATGTTTGCGCAAATTTCGGCGTAATGGATTGCAGCACCCGTATCGAAACCACGTTTTTGGATTTGGCCAGGCCGGTTTTCAGAGGCATCGGCCCGCTATAGGAGCCGTCGTAGTTTTTAGGCTCCCAGGGCTGGCCGCCGGTGACGCTGGCGTCGAAAAACAGCGGCATGTCATCAACCACGGTGGAGGGCGAAAAGCCTTTTTCCAACGCCGCCGAGTAAATGAAGGGTTTGAAGCCGGAGCCGGGCTGACGCCAGGCCTGGGTGACGTGGTTGAACTTGTTGGCGTCGAAGTCGAACCCGCCGACCAGCGCTTTGATGGCGCCATTGCGCGGGTCGAGCGCGACCAGCGCGCCATTGACTTCCGGCAGTTGCGCGGCTTCCCAGCCGCCGTGCGCGGCCTGGGTGACGCGGATCACCGCCCCCGGTCGAATTCTGAGGGCAGGCATCGCCTTGGGAGACAAGCCGGACTGAATGGCTTTCAGGCCATCGCCGGATAACTCGATGCGCTCGCCGCCTAAACGCGCCGCCACTATTTTTTGCGCGCTTGCTTGCAGCACGACGGCGGAGAGCAAGTCACCGATGTCGGGGCGGTCGGCCAGCGCTTCGTCGATGGCCTCGGCGCGCTCGGCGGCGTTTGTTGGCAGATTGACGAATTTCTCCGGGCCGTGGAAAGGCTGTCGGCGCTCGTAGTCCAGGATGCCGCGGCGCAGGGCATGGTAGGCGGCGGTCTGGTTTTCGGCGTTGATCGAGGTGTAGACGTTCAGGCCGCGGATGTAAGTCTGATCGCCGTACTGCGCGAACATCATCTGGCGCACCATTTCGGCCACGTACTCGGCATGTACCTTGACGGACTCATTGGCCGGCTGTATGCGCAATTCCTGCTGTTTGGCGCGGGTGGCCTGCGCGGCGGTGATGAAGCCGTTTTCTTGCATACGGTCGATGATGTAGCGCTGCCGATCACGCGCGCGCGCGAAGTTGGCGATTGGATTGGCGGTTGACGGCGATTTGGGAATGCCCGCCAGCATGGCCGCCTCGGCGATGGTGATGTCTTTCAGGGGTTTGCCGAAGTAGGTTTCGGCCGCCGCCGCAAAGCCGTAAGCCCGATGGCCCAGGAATATCTGGTTCATGTAGATTTCCAGGATCTGGTCCTTGCTCAGCAGGTGCTCCAGCTTGAAGGTGAGCAGCACTTCGTAGATTTTGCGGGTGTAGGTCTTTTCCGAGGAGAGGTAGACGTTGCGCGCCACCTGCATGGTGATGGTGGAGGCGCCCTGGCTCTTGTCACCGCCCATCAGATTGGCCAGCGCGGCGCGCGCCACGCCGACGTAATCGACGCCGTTGTGTTGGTAGAAGCGGGCGTCTTCAATGGCCAGCACGGCGTCTTTCATCACCTGGGGAATGTCTTTGACCGGCGTCAGGTTGCGGCGCTCATCGCCGAACTCCCCGATCAGAATGCCTTCAGAGGTAAATACGCGCAGCGGCAATTTGGGACGGTAGTTGGATAGCTCGGAGACGTCCGGCAGGTTGGGGTAAGCAATCGCCAAAGCCATCACGCCGGCCATGACGGTGCACAGGCACAAAGTCAGCACCAGTACGCCCGCCCATGTCAAGCCTTTGGTGAGCCAGCCCAGCCAGGTCGGGGCAGCACGGTTTGGGCGTTGGTTCGCCGAGGCGGACGATTTTCTTTTGATGGACATGGCGCAAACTCAATGAATTCAGGGTACTTTGGAGTGGCAAGACCGTTTTGGGTTCAGTCCGCTGGGGGGCTGCTGCGCCAGCGGCAAACCGTCTCGATCCCGGAGGGTTGATTCACAGGTTCTCAGAGGTGAGATTGTCCGCCTAGTGTGAACACCTGATGAAGACCCTATGAAGATCGCGTGATGCCGCCTCAACCCAGGGCCAAGGGTATCTCGGCGGGCCTCCATGCCGCGCGCGCCACCGGCGACGCACGAAACCGACGCAGCCCCATCTGATTGGCGCTACCTCGTCTTTCGTCATTGCCGCACAGGCGGGAACTTTGCGGCAATGGTGGCGAAAAATAGATGCGTGCATACGGCAACTTTCAGCGCAAGAGGCTTTCACTCTCGAAGTTATGGCATTCAGCAATAGATGTCCATGGCTCTCAGGCGAGTCATGCCAGCGTCGGTTTTTGACAACAGATACGCCCACACTCACTCGGGCCATCTTTTGCCCGCCAGCGGGCTTGCCCTCAGAGGGCGTGAATAAATCCGGCGTATGCGGGCCAAGTCGCTCAAATGAACCCGATCTGGGCGCAAAACATGGCCATGACCTGCGTAACGGCGAGTATTTGCTTTCAACGATAGTGAGCACTTTGGCGGTATTAGAAAAAACGATTTGTTTGTAAATTTTTGTTTATTGCTCAAGATTAACCGTGATTAATCTTAATACCTGGGGTTTGCTTCGGGCGCATACACAGTCATTCGGTCAACAAGTCAGGCGCAATTTCCGGGTTGGTGAAGCAGCGCCAAGCGAGTCTTTCGCGTCAATTCGTGAAATATTTCATGCGACAATGATGTGAGCATACGCGGCTTGAAGGCTGTCTGGCGGTTGTTTTTGGCTCCCAAGGGGGCAAGGGCTAACAAATCATGCGAAGAATTTTAAATTGTGTGATAAGAGTAACCAGGAGCGGTCTTGAAATTTGGGTCGTTTTTTAGAGGCCGAGCGGCGCCGATGATGGGGCTTGATATCAGCGCCTCCAGCATCAAGCTGGTCGAGTTGGCGCAAGATCGCGCGGGAAGCTTCACTCTTGAGCATTGCGGCATCGAGTTGCTGGCGCGCGGCTGGGTCGGCGATGGCAACATTGAGAAGTTCGACGAGGTGGTGGGCGCCCTCAGGCGCGTGATTGGCAAAAGCGCAAGCAAGACCAGGGACGTCGCCATGGCGCTGCCTGCGTCGGTCGTTATCAGCAAAAAGATCATTTTACCCAGCGGCCTGAGCGAGCGGGAGATGGAGGTCCAGGTCGAATCGGAAGCCAATCAGTACATTCCGTTTTCGCTGGACGAGGTCAGCCTCGACTTTTGTGTCATGGGGCCTGGCGTTTCCTCGCCCGGTGAGGTCGAAGTGATGATCTCGGCGTCGCGCAAGGAAAAAGTCGCCGACCGGCAGGCGCTGGCCGAAGCCGCTGGCCTCCATCCGGTGGTGCTGGATGTCGAATCTTATGCGTCGCGCCTGGCCGCCGAGCGTGTGATCAGGCTTTTGCCGGGCGGTGGCGTCGGTTTGGTGATCGCCCTGTTCGAGATCGGCGCGGTCGCTTGCGGTATGCAGGTGCTGCATGGCGATGATCTGATTTACGAGCGGGAGCAGATTTTCGGTGGCGCGCAACTGACGCAAATGCTGGCGCAGCAGTATGGATTTACGCTGGAAGAGGCCGAATCCAAAAAGCGTTCCGGCGAATTACCCGGTGATTATGGGCTGACGGTGCTAAAGCCGTTTGTTGAGTCGCTGGCTCAGGAGGTGGAGCGCGCGCTTGGATTTTTCTTTACCAGCACACTGCATCACCGGGTTGATTACATCCTGCTGGCTGGTGGAACGGCGAGCGTGGCGGGATTAGCCAAGGCGATTACCCGGCATACCTCGGTTGCCTGTCAAGTGGTCAACCCGTTCAACGGCATGAGAGTCGGCCGCCGGGTGCGCGAGAAAACGATGTTGCGCGAAGCGCCGTCCTATCTGACGGCATGTGGTTTGGCGATGCGGAGGTTTTTGCGGTGATTCTAATCAACCTTCTTCCTCACCGTGAAATGGCGCGCCAGCGCGCGCGCCAGATGTTCAATATCTCCGTCGCTTTCGCCGCCGTGCTGGGCGTGGTTATTGCGCTGGTCGCCTATCTTGGCTATCAGGGGGCTGTCACGATGCAACAGCGCCGCAATGATTACCTCAGCGCCGAAATCAGGAAGCTGGATGAGGAAATCAAGGAAGTCGCGTCATTGCAGCAGGAAATCACCGCGCTCAAGGCACGCCAGGAAGCGGTCGAAAATTTGCAAGCCGACCGCAATATGCCCGTGCATCTGATGAATGAAACCGTGCGCCAGCTTCCCGACGGCGTTTATCTGAACAGCATCAAACAGGAAAACAAAAATGTTCTGATTAGCGGCGTTGCCCAATCCAACGAACGGGTGTCGGAGTTGTTGCGTAACTTCTCGCGCAATAGCCCATGGATCACCAGGCCGGAACTGGTCGAGATTGTTGCGACAACCGTAACACTGGACTCCAAGGAGCAGCGGCGTGCCAATAATTTCATTGTCCGGGTTCAATTGCAGCGCGCCAGCGACGGGGCGCCGACGGCCAAAGCCAAAGCCGAGAGCGCGGTGCGGCCAGCTGCATCCCAGGGCGCGTGAGCGCTATGGAAAATTGATATGGGAACGAAAGCAAAGTTTTGGGCAAATATCGATTTTCCGGCTGCCGCGCGTGACTTGACCACGCAGTTCCGCGAGCTTGATACCCGCGATCCGTCATCGTGGCCAAACGCTCCAAAATACATTTTACATTTATTTGTAACAGGACTGTCGGCATTTTTTTGCTGGCAGTTCTGGGTAAGCAACTCGGCCAATGAGTTACAAGTTGAGCGCGACGCGGAAGAAAGACTTCGCAGCGACTACAAAATCAAGGTTCAGCGTGCGGTCAGTCTGGACGCGCTGAAAAAGCAACGGGTGCAGGTATTGCAGTACGTCAACGTGCTGGAAAAGCAATTGCCCAGCAAGTCAGAAATGGATGCGCTGCTTTCGGACATCAATCAGGCTGGCCTTGGCCGCAGCCTTCAATTCGATTTATTTCGACCTGGCCAAGTGGTCATCAAGGACTATTATGCGGAATTACCTATCGCGTTGAAAGTAACAGGCCGGTTTCATGACATTGGGGCATTCACCGCCGATGTGGCCAGTTTGTCCCGGATCGTAACGCTGAACAATATTTTCGTGTCACGCCCTGTCGACGAAAAATCGGGCGCTTTGGTTTTGGTGATGGAAGCCACCGCCAAAACTTTTCGCTATCTGGATGCTGGGGAGCAGGCCGAGCAGCAAGCGGCAAAGAACAAGAATCAGCGTGGGGGCGGGAAATGACGCCCGATCAGTTTGGGGCGACGCTGAATAAGTCCCCGTGGATGAGCGCGCCTCGGTTTGGGATGGGCCGCAAGGCGCAAAGCGCGGCCGATGGCCCGCGTCATCGGCAAGGATTGCAACGCCGCAGGCGCCCCAAGCCCGCGCCCGCACGCACGCGTCGGGATCGTGAACACGTTCTTGGACGGCTGCTCTGGCCCTTGCTCATCTGGCCCTTGCCCATCGTCTTGGCCGCTGGATGCGCTTCCGTGGGGGTTGGCGAGCTTCGGCAGTGGGTTGCGCAACAACGGCATCAAGCGGTGGCGCATACCACGCCGGTGAGCAAGCCCAAGTCCTACGTTCCTCTGCCGTATACGGCCAACCCGCAGACGGACCCTGATCCTTTCAGTTCGCAAAGGCTGGCCAGAGTTTTGGAGCGCGACACCGAGGGCGATTGTCAAGTTCTGATTGAAAAGGAGCGCAACCGGCGCAAGGAACCCCTGGAGGCTTTTCCTCTGGACGTCATGTCCATGGTCGGCAGCCTTGATCGTGCCGGCAAGCGTGTTGCGCTGGTGAAAGTCGATACGCTTTTATATCAGGTCCAGGCAGGCAACTATCTTGGCCAAAACTATGGATTGGTTACCCAAGTATCGGAAAGCGAGGTGAGGTTGAGGGAAATTGATCAAAGCGGCTCAAGACGGTGTACTGAGCGCATGGCAAGCTTGCAACTCCAGGAAGGTACAAAATGACAGTGAGGCCCGAGCTTTGTTTTTTGAGCGGCGCTTTTCGAGCTGTGCTAACCGGCGGGGCGGTGTGGAGCGTTGCAACGGCGGCACAGGCGCAATGGGTGATTGAAGCGGTTTCAAGTTCAATTCAGGCCGCGGCCGAGGTGATCCGTATTGATTTTGATAAACCGCCTGACGCTGTCCCGACGGGATTCGTGGTGCACTCGCCTGCCAGAATCGCGCTCGATTTTCCCGGAGCTAAGAGCGGCTTAGCGCAAGCTCAGGTGGCGCTAGGCAATGGCAACGCGCGCGCTGCCAGCGTGGTTCAGGTCGGTAATCGAACGCGCGTTGTTCTCAACCTGAATCAGCCGACGACCTACCAAGCCGAAGTAAAAGGGCGTTCGGTGTTCGTTACGCTCAATCCGGCTGTTCTCGCTGCCGCTGCTGCGCCAACAGCCGGGCAAGATTTTACTGAAAATCGAGATGGCATCACGCCGCCTTTGCGTGACATCGATTTTCGACGCGGAGCCGACAACAGTGGCCGCGTGATTATTGACGTGACCGATAGCCAGGTTGGAGCCGATATTCGGCAGCAAGGGCAGAATCTTATCGTCGAGTTTTTGCAAACCAGTCTTCCGGAAGGGCTGAGGCGACGCCTGGACGTTGCGGACTTCGGCACGCCGGTGCAAATGATTACGGCGGAACAGTCAGGCGACCGGGTGAAAATAGTGATCGAACCCAAAGGTTTGTGGGAATACAACGCCTACCAGGACGATAGTCAATTGATGGTCGAAATTCGCCACTCAAAGATCGATCCAAATAAATTGACGCAAGGGCCGGATTATAAAGGAGAGAAACTATCTTTGAATTTCCAGAATATTGACGTCCGCGCATTGTTGCAGGTAATCGCCGATTTTACAAATTTCAATATCGTTACCTCGGACAGTGTTCAGGGCAGTCTGACTCTCCGGCTCAAAGACGTGCCTTGGGATCAGGCGCTGGATATTATTCTGCAAGCCAAGAATCTGGGGATGAAGCGCAGCGGTAATGTTCTGCATATTGCACCCAAGGAGGAAATGGCGGCCAAGGAGAAAGCAGATCTTCAAGCGCAGATGGACATCAGTAATCTGGAGCCTGTGCGCACTGAATCGTTTCAACTCAATTACACAAAAGCGCCGGACATCGCGGCTCAGTTGACGCAAGGCGGCAGCAGCGGCAGCGGCAACGCCACCCGCACGAGTCTGCTGAGTTCCCGTGGTTCAGTCATTGCCGAGCCAAGGACAAACCAGTTGTTCATATCCGATATTCCGTCCAAACTTGAGCAAATCAGGGAAATGATTGTCAAGCTGGACGTCCCGGTACGTCAGGTTCTCATTGAGGCGCGTATCGTCGAGGCATCGGATACGTTTGGCAAATCCTTGGGCGTCAAGTTGGGCGGCGCTGACCTGCGCGGCATCAGAGGCGGAGATGCCGGTTATTCGCTCGGCGGTGGAAATCGAGTGGCATTTGGCGGCAACTATAACGCCATTGGCGCGACAACGGGCGCTTTTGACTCGGCCACGCAGAACCCCGCCGATTCCCAGTTCATCAATCTCCCGGCACAGAGTATAGGCACGGTATCACCGGCAAATTTTGCGATCTCCTTGTTCAGCGCATCAGCCAATCGGTTTCTGAATCTTGAAATATCGGCTCTGGAAGCCGATGGCAAGGGCAGAATTGTTTCCAGTCCGCGCGTGGTGACAGCCGACCAGACCAAGGCGCTGATTGAGCAGGGCACTGAGATTCCCTATGAGCAGGCCACATCCAGCGGCGCGACATCGATTGCGTTTCGCAAAGCCGTTCTGAGCCTGGAAGTAACGCCGCAGATTACCCCCGAGGGCAACATCATACTTGACCTGAATGTGAACAAAGACAGCGTTGGCGCCACCATGCCGGGCGGAGTATCGATCAATACCAAGAAGGTACAAACCCAGGTGTTGGTTGAAAATGGAGGAACCGTAGTCATCGGTGGTATTTTTGAATTGACCGAAAACAACACTGAAAACAAGGTTCCATTGCTTGGTGACATCCCTGTTCTGGGGCGCTTGTTCAAACAGAATACACGCTCGGTGGACAAGCAGGAAATGCTGGTTTTTATTACGCCAAAGATGATTTCTGATAAAGGGGGAGTGCGTTGAACGCTGAGGCAACCCACCGGGTTTGATCCGAGACAAGTTCCGGCTTGAAACCATCCGATTGCACACAAGTCCTGAGCAGAGACTTGCGTTACCGACTGCAAATAACGGAATTCATTGATGTTTAAAAGAGTTTTTAGTTGTGTGCCGTGAAGCACCCGTTACCCCATCCCCACCCAACCCTCCCCTTCAAGGGGAAGGCTGGGGTGGGGATGGGGTGGCGGCCATTCCATTGCGCAAGCCTTGAGCAACGGCTTTCGTTTTCGCTTGCTGAGTCATAACTCATTGATTTATAATATATTTTCTAGATGTGTGCAATCGGATGGTTTGAAACCCCGCCCTTCAGGGCGGCAAGCCGTAGTGACCCCGGCTGAGAAGGCCGGTTCTGGATAGTTGCTTGGCGGAATTTTTATGATCATTGTTCTCGTCGGGCTGCCGGGCAGCGGCAAGTCCTCTGTTGGGCGCTCGCTGGCGCGGCGGCTGCAAATGGACTGCACCGACACCGACCAGGTGATTGAGCGGCGGCTGGGCTGCACGATCCGCAGCTATTTCGACCAGCATGGCGAGGCCGCCTTCCGTGACATCGAGGAGTCGGTGATTGACGAGCTGACCCGCGGCAAACCGACCGTGTTGTCCACTGGCGGTGGCGCCGTGCTGCGGCCAGCCAATCGGCAGCGGCTGCATGAGCGCGGCACGGTGATTTACCTGCGCTCTTCGCCCGAGCAGTTGTACCGCCGCCTGCGCCACGACACCAAGCGGCCGCTGTTGCAGGTGGCCGACCCGCTGCAACGCCTGCGCGATCTGTACGAAGAACGCGAGCCGCTGTACCGCGAATGCGCGCATTTCGTGGTCGATACACATGGCTTTCCACTGTCGATGCTGGTGGGCCGTGTGTTGATGCAGTTGGAGTTGATACCCCCGCCTGCCGTCCGTCCGCCACAAACCCCGTGAAGCGAGCGCATTTGCCAAGGCTCTACACTTGGCGCCCATGCAAGGCTTTTCATCGGCACGGCAAGTGCCCATCGCGCTGGGCGAGCGCAGTTACCAGATCGCCATTGGCCGCGGTCTGCTGGACGACCCGGCGGCGTTTGACGCCGTGCCCGCGGGCGCGCAAGCATTGGTGGTGACCAACACCATCGTCGCGCCGCTGTATGCCGAGCGGCTTGAGCGCGCGCTGGCCGGCCGTCATTCGCAAGTGCGTCGGCTGGAATTGCCCGATGGCGAGCGGTACAAAAACTGGGAATCGCTCAACCTGATCTTCGACGCCCTGCTGCGCTACCGGGCCGACCGCAAGACCGTGCTGTACGCCCTAGGCGGCGGCGTGGTGGGCGACATGACGGGTTTTG
>JAITMV010000081.1 GCA_031277295.1 Burkholderiaceae bacterium
TTGCGCGGTGCGCAGCATCAACTCGGCCTGGGCGTCGTGCCAAGTCAGCTCGGCTTGCTGCGCGCCCAGGCGCAACTGCTCGGCTTGCACGTCGCGCGCGCGGTTGAACAGCGGCTGGCGCAATTCGATCCCGGCGCTGGTCATGGTGCCGCCGTGGATGGAGGTGTCGAAGTCCACGCCGCCTTCCACACTGCCGAAGCCGGGCGCGGCAAAGCGCGCGCCGCGCATCGCGTTTTCAGCATAGGCGGCGCCAACGCCGGCTTGCAAGGCCAGGGCAGGGCGCCACAAGGCACTGGCCTGCCGGGTCTGCGTCAGGCCGGCATCGTGCGCGGCACGGGCGGCGGCGTAGGCGGGGTCGTGCGCAAGGGCGGCTTGCCAGGCATCGATCAAATCCAGCGCGCGCGCGCTGGGCGCGGCGACCAGCGCTAGCCCCAGCGCCAGCAGCGCGTACCGTCCCAATGCCTTGCCGCTTTGCCGGACCATCATTGAACCTTAACAACCCGGCTGAGCGCCGAATTTGCGCAGCACGATTTCCAGCGGACACCAGCAGGTGAACGCGCTTTGCAGCAGATTCAGCCCGACGAAGGCGGTGAACCACAGCCAATAGACCGAATGGAACACCGGGCTGCCAGGCACCCCGAGCGCGAGCGACAGCAGGATGAAGCAGCCGGCGAACATGCGGACGATGCGCCAGGAAGTCATGACGGTTCTCCTTGTAAAGCGGGTTGAGGGTTCGAGGGCGCGCGCTGGCGCATGGCGACGAAGTACAGCAGCGGAATCACCACCAGCGTCAGCAGTGTGCTGACCAGGATGCCGAAGATCAGCGAGATCGCCAGCCCGTTGAAAATCGGGTCGTCAAGGATAAAGAAAGCGCCCAGCATCGCCGCCAGCGCGGTCAGCACGATGGGCTGCGCGCGCGTGGCGGCCGAGCGCACCACGGCCTGCGCCAGCGGCGTGCCTTCGGCCTGTTGCAGCTCGATGAAGTCCACCAGCAAAATCGAGTTGCGAACGATGATGCCGGCCAGCGCGATCATGCCGATCATGCTGGTGGCGGTGAACGGCGCGCCCAGCAGCGCGTGGCCGGGCATTACGCCCACCAGCGTGAGCGGGATCGGCGCCATGATGATCAGCGGCGCCAGGTAAGAGCCGAACTGCGCCACCACCAGCAGGTAGATCAGGATCAGCCCCACCGCGTAGGCCGCGCCCATGTCGCGGAAGGTCTCGTAGGTGATCTGCCATTCGCCGTCCCACTTCAGCGCGTAGCCGGCATAGGGGTTGTCGGGCTGGCGGATGAAGTATTCGCCCAGCGCGCCGCCGTCGGGCATTTTCAACTCGGCCAGCGCGCCGCGCATCTGGAACATGCCGTACAGCGGGCTGTCCACCTTGCCGGCCATGTCGCCAGTGACGTAGTTGACCGGCAGCAAGTCCTTGTGGAAGATCGGCTGCTCGCGCAGCGTGTCGGTCAGTTGCACCAGTTCGCGGATCGGCACCGGCTGCCCGGCGCTGCCGCGCACCGTCAGTTGCAGCAGCGCGTCCAGGTCGCCTTGGCGCTCGGGCGGCAGCATCAGCGTGGCGGCGGCGGGGTATTTGCTCTGGTCGTGCAGCCAGGTCACGGCGTCGCCGGCCAGACCGGTGCGCAGCGCGTCCACCACGGCTTGCTGCGGCACGCCCAGTTGCGCGGCCTTGCGGCGATCAACCAACAGCAGGGTACGCGGCGCATCGGCGATGCTGCTGTCGTCCACGTCGACGATGCCCGCCGTGCGCTCGAACACCCCGCGCACCGCCTGGGCCGCCGCGCGGCGGCCCTCGTCCTGCGGCCCATAGACCTCGGCCACGATGGGCGCCTGTACCGGCGGGCCGGGCGGCACCTCGACCACCTTGACGTTGGCGCCAAACTCGCGCCCGATGCTTTGCAGCCCAGGCCGCAGTCGGGTGGCGATGGCGTGGCTTTGTTCGTGGCGCTGGCTCTTGTCCAGCAGGTTGACCTGCAAGTCACCCGCCTCGCCGCCGGCGCGCAGGTCGTACTGCCGCACCAGGCCGTTGAAGTTGATCGGCGCGGAGGTGCCGGCGTAAGCCTGATAGTCGGTTACTTCCGGCTGCCCGGCCAGATAAGCGCCCAGCGCGCGCAGCACGGCGGCGGTGCGCTCCACCGGCGTGCCGGCGGGCATATCGACCACCACCTGAAACTCCGACTTGTTGTCGAACGGCAGCATCTTCAGCAACACCAGCCCCAACACCGGCAGCGCCAGTGACAGCGCCACCAGCGCCGCCACCGCGCCGCCCAGCAGCGCGCGGTAGCGGCTGCTTTCGCCCAGCAGCGGCGCGAATATGCGCTCGAATAATGGCAACAGCCGCGCCGACAAGCCTTGCCCATGCGCTGCTGGCGTCGCTTTGATCCACAGCCGTGCCAGCCAGGGCGTGACCACGAAGGCCACCGCCAGCGACAGCAGCATGCCCATGCTGGCGTTGATCGGGATCGGGCTCATGTACGGCCCCATCAGTCCGCTGACGAAGGCCATTGGCAGCAGCGCGGCGATGACGGTGAGCGTGGCCAGGATGGTGGGGCCGCCCACTTCGTCCACCGCGCCGGGAATGATTTGCGCCAGCGTGCGCTCGGGGTGCAGCGCGTGGTGGCGATGGATGTTTTCGACTACCACGATGGCGTCATCAACCAGAATGCCAATCGAAAAAATCAGCGCGAACAGCGACACCCGGTTGAGCGTGAAGCCCCAGGCCCAGGACGCGAACAGCGTCACCGTCAGCGTCAGCACCACCGCGCTGCCGACGATGGCGGCCTCGCGCCGGCCCAGCGCGAAGAA
>JAITMV010000230.1 GCA_031277295.1 Burkholderiaceae bacterium
CTTGGGCAAGCTGTCGAACTTGGCCTTGTTCATCAAGATCAGCACCGGCACCGCGCCCAGCCGGATGAAGTAGTGCGAATTGACCACGCGCACCTGCCCGAAATCGAACAACGGCGCCAGGTGACCCGTGGTGCCATCCACCGTGCCGCGAGCCAGCGCCTCGGCGACTTCGGTCGTGGTCACGCCGCCTACCGGAACGGCGCCGAGCGCGCTCAGGGTCTGGGACTCGATGGAGTTGGAGATACGGATCTTGCGCCCCTTCAGATCGGCCAGCGTTTTAAGAGGCACGCGGGCATGAATGCTGTATGGCGCCGTGGTGACTGTGCCAATCGTCACAAAGCTCTTGAGCGACTCGATCTTGCCGGCCACCGCCAGGCGGGTGAACACCTGCGTGGCCTCGCCCAGGCTGTTGAACAGCCCCGGCAACTCGAACACCTCAGACTCCGGAAAACGCCCCGGCGAAAACGACGGCACCACCCACGCAATATCGGCAATGCCGTCGGCAACCATCTGGGCCTGCTGAGCCGGATTGCGGCCTAGCGTGCCGTTGGGGAACATATCGATCTGGATCGTGCCGCCCGAATCCTTGCTCGACTCTTCAGCAAAAGGTTTGAACACCGTCACCAGGGTCTGCTCGGTATCGCTGGTAAACGACGCGAAGCGCAGCTTGATTGGATCGGCGTGGGCGCTCCAACTCACCGTCGCGGCAAGGGCGACCCCCGCCAATTTAGCCCATGTCAAGGCCGATCCCGTCCACTTTTTCTTCAATTTCATGTGCCTATCCTCATGTCTCCACAATATTGGGGGATGCGCCAAGCGCCTTGCAGGCCATGAACGCACCAGGGTCAGCAAGATAAATAAAGTCCGTTTGCTGCAAGCGCGATTATGACGCTTTTATCGCCACATGATATTAGAGTATTCCCTAAGTCGATTGATATGTGAAAAGTGACATTCAAGTCTTGAATAGTGATACATTGGCTGGGATTCGCTTAGCCCCGTTCGTCAAGAGCGCTGGGCGGTGGCGGGCCGGCTTCGCCGTTTTGCGCAAACGGCGGCGGCGCACGCCAAAACTTCCACTTGTTTAATTCATTGAATGGAGAAACCATGAAACTCATCAGTTTTGAAATCAACGGCGCCGACAGCTATGGCGTGCTCGCCGATCAAGGCGTGATCGACCTGCGCCGCGCGCTTGCCGATGCGCCGAACGATTTGAAAGCACTGCTCGCCCGTGCGGACTGGATCGCCGCGGTCCGCGCGGTCGCCGCTCAAGCGCCGCATCACCGGCTGGACGCAGTCACGCTGCTGCCGGTCATCCCCAACCCCGGCAAAATTTGGTGTTGCGGACTCAATTACGGCGGGCACGTGCGCGAAGCGGGCCGCACGGTGTCGGACAAACCGACCTTCTTCTTGCGCGTTGCCGATTCCCAAGTCGCGCACGGCCAGCCCATCATGCGCCCGCGCGAATCCGAGCGGCTCGACTACGAAGGCGAGATCGCCGTCGTCATCGGCAAACCCGGACGCCGCATCACCCCGGCTGAGGCCTGGAGCCACATTGCCGGCTACGCCTGCTACAACGACGGTTCGATACGCGACTGGCAGAAACACGGCGCGCAGTGGGACCCAGGCAAGAACTTCTGGCGCACCGGCGGCTTCGGCCCTTGGCTGCTCAGCGCCGATGAGATCACTGCCGGCCAAGTGATGACCCTGACCACCCGGTTAAACGGCCAAGTCATGCAGCAAGCCACCACCGAACAAATGCTGCACAGCATCCCGGAGCAAATCGCCTATCTTTCCACCATTGCGCCGCTCAGCCCCGGCGACGTGATCGTTACCGGCACGCCCGAGGGCGTTGGCGCGGTACGGCAGCCGCCGGTGTGGATGAAGCCCGGCGACACCGTGGAAGTCGAAATCGATGCCGTCGGGATATTGCGCAACACAATCGCCGAAGACTAAAGATAAAGAGCCTGTAAAAAAATCCGCCTGAAGCCCGCGCTCGGTCGCCGCGCGCGCCGGCCATCCCCGTGCTGAAAGAACCCTACGATCCGACACCGCCTGGCGCCAGCCGGCTTGAGCCCACGCCGCGCAAAGCGGCGAAAGCGAATGAATCGACGTCCAGCATGGCGCGCATGCTGAGCGTGCTCGATCTGTTCGGCCAATGCAGACCCACCCTGACGGTCGAAGACATTGCGGAGGCGCTGTCCATCTCGCGGCCAACCAGCTACCGCTACGTCCGCATCCTGCTTGACGCCAACTTGCTGCAACCCGCCGGCAATGCCACTTACGCGCTAGGCCCCAAAATCATCACTTTGGACCATTGGATACGCGCCGCCGATCCGGTACTGCAAAGCGCCCGGCCCTTGATAAAAAGGCTGGCATCGACAACCGGATTCGATTGCATCATTTCAGGCTGGTTTGGCAATCAGGTACTGGACACACATCGCGAACATGGCGTCATGTCGGTTGATTTGCCGCTGTATGACCGGGGCCGGCCACGCCCTTTATTCGCCGGCTCCGCGCCAAAGCTGATCCTGGCGTCGCTGCCCAACGCTCAACTGCGCAAGGTCTTCGACAATCACCGGCAGCAGGCGCTTGCGGCAGGTTTACCCGGCGAATGGCCAGCGTTCCGGAAATACTACGCCGCCATCCGCCGCGCCGGGCGTTATTTGTCGAATGGCGAGGGACATTTGCAATATGTCTCGGTAGGCGCGCCCATCGTTAATCCAGCCGATGGACTGTGGAGCACGCTGACCGTCGTGTTCGACAAAAGCCAACTGCAAATCGTTGACACCGGCAAACTCACCGATCTGACCATCGAAACCGCCAAAAGCATCAACGCACTCATTGACCGCAACGCTGCCGAGCGGCGGTTGTTTTAACCTAGAAACCGTAGTTGGACGCGCCCGAGCAGGCTGTCCTCGGACGGGGCCGGCAAGGGCGACCAAGGCCGCGCACTCGTGTGCTTAGGCGAGGAGCTTTCGCCGCCAGCGCGTCCGAAGGCGGCCTAGTGTCTAGTTGCATAAATATTCGCACAAATAAAACCGATGCATTCGTGCTCAGGGCAAGGCGCAAAGCGCAGCAATACCGAGTGGTATTGCGAGCATTTGCAACGCCGCCCTGGG
>JAITMV010000256.1 GCA_031277295.1 Burkholderiaceae bacterium
GACAAAAACGGCCTGCCGCCGGGGCCGCGCTTTCGGCGCGTGATGTACGTCGAAGGCGGCACGTTCCCGGAGGTGTTCGCCTACAAGGTCAACATGTCGTGCAACCACTGCGCCGAGCCGGCCTGCATCCCGTCGTGCCCGACCGGTGCGATCTGGAAGCGCGCGGACAACGGCGTGGTGGATATCGACTCGACGCTGTGCATCGGCTGCCGCCGCTGTCAGGCCGCCTGCCCGTTTGGCGCGCCGCAGTACGACCCAGGCGACAACCTGGTCAAGAAGTGCAATATGTGCATCGACGAGTTGGAGGCGGGCCGCAAGCCGTACTGCGTGTCGGCCTGCATGATGCGCGTGCTCGACATCGGCCCCATCGATCAGTTGCGCGCCGGTACGTATGACACCAAGGCGATGGTGGCGGGCAAGGATGCGCCGGTGCGCCAGGTGCGCGACATGGCCAGCCCGGCGCTGACCGATCCGTCGATAGTTTTCATCGCGCACCCCAAGGGTCACGTGGATATACCGCCCGAAGCCGGCTGCATTCCCAAGCCGGAAAATCTTGCCGCGCCCATCCCGTGCGAGCTGAAGGTGCGTGAAGACGCGCCGCCCGCCGCTGGCTCGGGCAAGGCCACGCCATGACGCGCGCCGCGCCACCTAAAGACAGCACTGATCCGTGGCCGCGCATGGCCGCCGAGGACTTGCGCACGCTGGCCTGGCTGCACGCGAGCGAACGCACGCCGCGGGTACTGGCCGAGCTGTATGCCAACGGCTTTCCGGCCACGCTGACGCTGGTGGCGCCCGGCGATCCGTGGTTGCGCGCCATGGACGCGGCGCTGACCGCGCTGGCCAGCACGCGCTGCGA
Source organism: Burkholderiaceae bacterium (assembly GCA_031277295.1). GTDB lineage: Bacteria > Pseudomonadota > Gammaproteobacteria > Burkholderiales > Burkholderiaceae_C > Ottowia. The sequence continues at coordinate 857 of JAITMV010000256.1, forward strand.
CGATGAGCGCAGCGAACTGCCGGCCTCCAGTGAAGACGATCTGGCCGCCGATTTCGCCGCCATCTACCTGACGCACGCGCTGCGCGCCTCGCCGCATGAATCGGTCTGGCGCGATGAGGATCACCTGATGCTGCAAGAGCCGACCTTTGCCGTGCGCGCCTTCTACCGCCGCCACGGGGTGCAGGCAGCCGACTGGCGGCTGCGCGCCGACGACCACCTGGTGACCGAACTGGAGTTTGTCGCCCTGCTGCTGGAGCGCGGCGAACTGAAGGAAGCGGCGCGTTTTCTCAAAACGCACCTGCTGGCATGGCTGCCGTCGTTCGCCGCGCGCGTCAGCCAGCGCGCCGCGACACCGTTTTATGCCGCGCTAGCCGCAATCACGCTGACGGCCTGCGAAAGCTGCGCCGCGCGCCTGCCGCCGGTGGCGATACTACCGCCAGTCGTTGCCGCGCCGCGTTGAGCGCAAGCACGGCTGGCTGACCCGTGCCGCACAATCGGCAGACGCGAAACTCCATGACCGCGTCCATGCCGTCTGAAAAAACCATGATTGCCCAGACGCGCTGGCGTCTTTGGCTGGCCGCCTCGGTGTCGCGGCGGCTGACGCTGGGGTTGATCGTGGCCTTGCTGGTGTCCGCCGCGCTGGTGGTGGCGTTGGGACTGGCGGCCGGCCAGAGCGCATTGCGCCGACAGCAGGAAGATGCCGCCCGCCGCATGGCGCGGCTGTTCGAGGCCAGCCTGGAAAACGCGATGCTCAAGCGCGATCTGGACGGCATGGCAGATATCCTCAAACGCCTGGGCCATACCCCCGGCGTGACGCAGGCCCGGCTGCTGTCGCCTGATGGCGAGGTACGCTTCGACTCACGCGATGGTGGCCCGCTCGGCGGCGTGCGCATGACGACCGACGGGCAGGTGTTGCGGCAGGACTCGCCGCCTTCGGCGCGGCAACTGTGCGCCAGCGCCGATTGCCCGGAACGCCTGCTGTGGAACGCCGACAGCGCCGGCGACCGCTTGCAGATCGTTCATCCCATCCGCAACCAGGCGCCCTGCGCGCCTTGTCACGGCGCTGCGGGAGAGTACCCGGTCAATGGCTTGCTGACCATTGATTTCCAGCCCCAGGCGATTGCCGGACTCGAGCGCGGCTCGGCTTTGCTGATGGCTGCCGCCGTGCTGGGTGCGTTGGCGCTGTTTTCGCTGATGCTGCTGCTGACGCTGCGCCGGCAGGTGACCGAGCCGCTGACGACGCTGGCGCGGGCGGCTGACCAATTGGCGGCGGGCCGGCTCGACGCCCGCGTGCAATCGGGTGCCCGCGACGAGCTGGGCCGCGTCGCGCACGCTTTCGACCACATGGCCGACCGCTTGAGCGACACCGTGGCCAGCCTGCGGCGCGAGCAGCAGTTCTTGCAGCAGTTGATCGACGGTATGCCCGATCCGGTGCTCGTCATCGGCCTCGACTACCGCATTCGCCTGGCCAATCAGGCCTACGCCGCGCTGCTGGGCCACGAATTGCCCGCCGTCGTCGGTCAGCCCTGCCACCAGATTGGCTGCGGCCTGGCCGAGCCTTGCCCCAGCACCTTGCTGACCTGTCCAGTGGCGGAGATCAAGCTGCGCGCCGCCCCGGTGCGCAGCATGATGAGCTTCAAGCGCGCGGACGGCAGCGCGGTCGATGTCGATATCGAAGCCGCGCCGCTGGCGCTGGAAAACGGCGACACGCTGGTCATTGAGGTGATCCGACCGCTGGAGCGCACGCTGCGCTTTTCGCAGCAGCAGCGCCTGTCCACTATCGGCTTGCTGGCCAATGGCGTCGCGCACGAAATCCATAACCCGCTGGCCTCGATCCGCCTGGCGCTGCAAGCCAGCCTGCGCGGCCTGCGCGGTGGCCACATGGAGCGCGAGGAGCTGACCGGCTATCTGGAACTGGTCGATCACGAAATTGACCGCTGCGTGCTGACCACCCGCCGCATGATGCAGATGAGCCAGGCCCCCACGCAAACGCTGCAACCGGTCGGCGTGGCCGCCGCCATCGACGACGTGCTGGCGCTGCTGCGCGAGGAATGCCGGGTACGCGGCGTGGCAGTCAACGTGGACGGCGTGCCACAGGCGCTGCGCGTGATGGGCGACGAGGCCGAGTTGCGCCAGGTGCTGGTGAACCTGGTGCACAACGCGCTGCACGCCATGCCCGAAGGGGGGAAGATCGACATCGGAGGCACGGCCAGCGATGACGGGCAGTGGTTCACGCTGTCGGTGCGCGATACCGGCTGCGGCATCGCAGCGGAGGATTTGTCGCTCATCTTCCTGCCGTTTTTCAGCCACCGCGCCGACGGACAGCGCGGCACCGGGCTGGGGCTGGCCATCAGCAAAGCAACCATGGAACGCTTTGGCGGCCGTATCGAAGCCAGCAGCACGCCTGGTCGCGGCAGCGACTTTCGGCTGATTTTGCGGCGCGCGCCGGATGCTTTGGCCGACAATGTGCTTGATGACAAATGACCCGCTTCGCTCCATGCTGTATTTGCGCGCCGAACCGGCAGACGCACCCGCAATGCGGGCTGCCGCGGGTGCGTGTCGCGCGGTAACTTTCCGTTTGTCATTCATCCACCCACACGAAGTGAAGCTCGAATTTTCATCCTGTCCTTTCCTTCGTCATTCCCGCGCAGTTCCCGCCTGCGCGGGAATGACGAGGGCGAGGCGGCACGTCTGTTTCATGCGTCGCGGGTGATGCGTGAGCGTCATGGAAAACTGATATGCAAGCCTCGATTCTGGTCATCGAAGACGACGCGGTGCTCAACCACCTGCTGGTCAAGGAGTTGGGCAAGGCCGGCTATGAAGTCGAGGGCACTCAGTCGTGGCAACAGGCGCGCCAGCGCATCGCCACTTTTGCCCCCGATCTGGTGCTGCTGGATGTCAGCCTGCCCGATGCCGACGGTTTTGCTCCGCTGAGCGAGTTGGCTAGTTCGCGCCCAGTGGTCATCCTCACCGCCTACGGCAACGTCAACCAGGCGGTCGAGGCCATGCGTCTGGGCGCGGCGGACTACCTGGTCAAGCCAGTCAATCTGGACGAGTTGGAAATCGTCATCCGCGACACACTGGAGCGCAGTCAATGGCGCGCTCAAAAAGCCATCCGGCAAACCGACGCCGGCAGCACCATGATCGGCAACAGCCCCATCATGCGGCAGTTGCGCCACCTGATTGCCGAAGTCGCGGCCAGCGACGTGACCGTGCTGATTCAGGGCGAAAGCGGCAGTGGAAAGGAACTGGTGGCCCAAGCCATCCATGCGGCCAGCCCCAGGCGAACCGAGAGCTTCGTCGCCGTGGACTGCTGCACGTTGCAGGAGTCGCTGTTCGAGTCGGAGCTGTTCGGCCACGAGCGCGGCGCCTTCACCGGCGCCGACCGGCGCAAGGCCGGCCTGATCGAAGCGGCGGCGCGCGGCACCCTGTTTCTGGACGAGATCGGCGAAGCCGGCATGGCCATCCAGGCCAAGCTGCTGCGCGTGCTGGAAACCGGGCGCTTCCGACACGTCGGTGCCAACACCGATTTGCGCACCGACGCGCGCATCCTCGCCGCCACCAACCGCGACCTACGCCAGCGCGCCGGCGCCGGACTGTTCCGCGACGATCTGTATTACCGGCTGTCTGCCTTCGTCATCGACGTGCCGCCGCTGCGCGCCCGGCCAGACGACATTGCCTTGCTGGCCACGCACTTCGCTGCCCGCCGCCGCCAGTCGATGGGCTTGGCGCCAGCGCCGTTCAGCGCCGCGGCGTTGCGGCGATTGACCGATTACAACTGGCCAGGCAACGTGCGCGAGCTACGCAACGTCATTGAACGCGCCCTGATCGTGCTCGGTCAAGGCCACGAAATTGACGTAGCACACATCGGCTTGCTGCAAGCTGGCACCGGCACTGCGGCACCGGAAACCGTCCCAACAACCAGCACCGAATTGGCCGACGAAGCGCTGGTGCTGCGCGGCGAGCCGACGCTGGAGAGCATCGAGCGCGAATACCTCGCCCGCTTGCTGAAAAAATACAGCGGCAACCGCCGTCGCGTTGCCGAGGCGATGGGCGTATCCGAGCGCACCGCCTATCGCATGATGGACCGTTACGGCTATCGGTAGCCCAATGCCGTTGGGTTGCCGGTGGGCTTCAGCCGCGCACCCGCCGGGCCGCAAACGCCAGCGCAAAGCACGATCCCTGGCCCAGCGTGCTGCTGACTTGCAACTCGCCGTCGTGCCGCTGCGCGACGTGTTTGGCAATGGCCAGCCCTAAGCCGGTGCCGCCGGATTCGCGCGCGCGAGCGCGGTCGATGCGGTAAAAGCGCTCGCCGATGCGCGGCAGGTGTTCGGGGGCGATGCCGCAGCCGGTGTCGGTGACGGACAGGCGCGCGCCGCCGTCTGGCAGACGCTGCCAGGCGACGTCGATGGCTCCGCCCGCGGGCGTGTAGCGCACGGCGTTGTGGATCAGGTTGGCGATGGCGCTGCGCAACTCGTCTGCTGAACCGGCCAGGGCGAAGTCGGGCGGAGCGGCAAAGCGCAGGCGCTGCGGGCGATCTTCTGGCGGATAAAGCAGGGCGGAGAGGCCGCGCGCCTCGGCTTCGCACTGCGCCATGAGGGCGCCCAAATCGACCTGTTCGTCGTCGTCGGGGGGCGGGCTGCCTTCCAGCCGCGACAGCGTCAGCAAGCCGTCGATGAGCGCCCGCATCCGCGCCGAATGCGCCGCCATCAGGTCGAGGTAGCGGGCGCGCTCAGGCTCGGCAAGCGGCAGCGATTGCAGAGTTTCGACGAAGCCGGCCAGCACGGTGAGCGGCGTGCGCAACTCGTGCGAGACGTTGGCGACAAAGTCGCGCCGCATGGCGTCGGCCTGCGCCAGCACGGTGATGTCGCGCGAGAGCATGAGCCGCTGGCCGGCGCCGTAGGGATGCAGTTGCACCGACAGCCGCACCGGGCGCGCGGGTGTGTTCTGCCGGCCAATCAGCGTGACTTCGCGCGCCTGGCCGCGCCCGGCCAGGTAGTCGGCAAAGGCCGGCTCGCGCACCAGGTTGCCGATGTGTTGCAGCCGGTCGCGGTGGGGGTCGAGGCCAAAGTGCTGGTTGGCGGCGTCGTTGCTCCACTCGATGCGCGCCTGCGCGTCGAGCAGGATCACGCCGTCGGGCGAGGCCTGGATGGCGGCCAGAAAATCGTCCAGCCGCCGGGCGCTGTCGCGTGCGCCTTCGCGCTCGGCGCGCAACGCCCGCGTGACGCGGTACGCGGCCTCGCCCCACGCGCCGCGCAATGCTGGCGACGTTGCGGGATCGGGTTCTTGCAGCCAGTGGATGAAGCGGCGCGCGCGCAGCGCGTCGGCCAGCAGCAGCGCGAGCGAAGCGGCGGCCACGCCCGCGATGGCCCCCGGCCAGCCTTGCCAGAGCCAGCCGCACGCGCCGCACAGGATTTGGGCGGAAACGAAAATGAAGGCGCGAATCAGCATGAACTGTTTCGCATTCAAAAATGACGAAATGACGTCGGCTGCGCCGGACATGACTGTGATGAAACTGGCTGTTTTTCCCTCGCCCCGCGTGCGGGGAGAGGGAGCAAGACCGGGCGTTCCATGCGTCGCGGGCCGCGCGAAACGCGGCGGGTAACTGCAAAGATTGGTCCGTCATGCGCCGCGGGCGCGTCATTGAAGCGCAGCGAAATCATTACCGTCATTGTTGAATGCAAGGCCGCATGAGCGGCGCGCGGGCATTATCCGGCGCGGGTCGATGGCCTTGCGCTCAGCCGGTAGCCCGCGCCGCGCACGGTTTCGATCAGCGCGCCAGCGGGGCCGAGGGCCTCGCGCAAGCGCTTGACGTGGACATCGACGGTACGCTCCTCAATGAATACGTGGTCGCCCCACACCTTGTCGAGCAACTGCGCGCGGCTGTGCACGCGCTCGGCGTGGCGCATCAGGTAGTGCAGCAGGCGGAACTCGGTCGGCCCCAGTTTCAGCGGCTCGTCGTGCCAGGTGACGCGCCACGCGGCGGCGTCCAGCAGCAGCGCGCCGATGGCGACCGTGCCGCCGGTGTG
>JAITMV010000038.1 GCA_031277295.1 Burkholderiaceae bacterium
TTGATGGCGTACAGCGGGATGGCGTGGACCAGATCGCGCAGGGTCACGCCCGGCTGCATCTGGCCCTTGAAGCGCACCAGCACCGATTCGGGCATGTCCAGCGGCATCACGCCGGTGGCGGCGCCAAAGGCGACCAACCCAGAGCCGGCGGGAAAGCTGATGCCGATGGGAAAGCGCGTGTGCGAGTCGCCGCCAGTGCCCACGGTGTCGGGCAGCAGCAGGCGGTTGAGCCAACTGTGAATGACGCCGTCGCCCGGACGCAGCGCGACGCCGCCGCGGTTGCTGATGAAGGCGGGCAGCTCGCGGTGCATTTTTGCGTCAACCGGCTTGGGGTAGGCAGCGGTGTGGCAAAACGACTGCATCACCATGTCGGCGGAAAAGCCGAGGCAGGCCAGGTCTTTGAGTTCGTCGCGCGTCATCGGGCCGGTGGTGTCCTGGCTGCCGACGGTGGTCATGCGCGGCTCGCAATAGGTGCCGGGGCGGATGCCCTGGCCTTCGGGCAGGCCACAGGCGCGGCCGACCATTTTTTGCGCCAGCGTGAAGCCGGCCTTGGACGGCGCGGGCGGCTGCGGCAGGCGGAACGCGGTGGATGCGGGCAGGCCCAGTGCGTCGCGCGCCTTGGCGGTGAGCGCGCGGCCAATGATGAGGTTGATGCGGCCACCGGCGCGCACCTCGTCGAGCAGCACGTCGCTTTTGAGCTTGAAGTCGGCAACTTTGCTGCCGTCTTTCTCGATCTTGCCGTCATACGGGTAAATATCCAGCACGTCGCCCATGTCGAAGGTGGACACATCGACTTCAATCGGCAGCGAGCCGGAGTCTTCTTGCGTGTTGAAGAAGATCGGCGCGATCTTGCCGCCCAGCGTGACGCCGCCGAACCGCTTGTTGGGCACGAAGGGGATGTCTTGCCCGGTGGCCCAGATGACGCTGTTGGTAGCGGACTTGCGGCTGGAGCCGGTGCCGACCACGTCGCCGACGTAGGCGACGAGATGGCCTTTTTTCTTCAGGTCTTCGATGAACTGGATCGGCCCGCGCACGCCGTCTTGTTCAGGCTTGAAGGCGGCATCGGGCCGGGTGTTTTTCAGCATCGCCAGGTAGTGCATCGGAATGTCCGGGCGCGTGGTGGCGTCGGGCGCGGGCGAGAGGTCGTCGGTATTGGTTTCGCCCGGCACCTTGAACACGGTGACGGTGATTTTTTTCGCCACCTCGGGACGCGAGGTGAACCATTCGGCATCGGCCCAGCTTTGCATCACCTCTTTAGCCTTGGCGTTGCCGCCCTTGGCCTTGGCGGCGACGTCGTTGAAATAATCGAACATCAACAGCGTCTTTTTCAGCCCGGCGGCAGCGACGTCGGCCACCTGCGGGTCGTCCAGCAACTCGATCAGCGGATGCACGTTGTAGCCGCCGACCATGGTGCCGAGCAACTCGGTGGCCTTGGCCTTGTCGATCAGCCCCACCTGCACCTCGCCATGCGCTATCGCCGACAAAAAGCTGGCCTTGACCTTGGCCGCGTCGTCCACGCCGGGCGGCACGCGGTGCGTCAGCAGCTCAAGCAAAAAGGCCGTGTCCTCGCCTGCTGGCGGCTGCTTGATGAGATCGATCAGCTCGGCGGTCTGTTGCGCTGACAGCGGCAGCGGCGGGATGCCGAGCGCGGCGCGCTCGGCGGCATGGTCACGGTAGGCTTTCAACATGAGGGTTCTCCTGTTTGCGTTGTGCGTTTGGCATGGAGTGTTTGCCGGCGATGCGCCGCGTCCCAAGGAGGCATTCACCCCAAACGAAAACTTTATTACTTCAGGTCGCCAAGCAAGTTGGGAGGCGGGTTCGCCTGCAACTCGGCTGCGTGCTCGCGCTGCCGGGGCGTCGCACATTCGTCAGCCAGACGCTGACCAAGCTTCTGGTTCATCAGCATCGATTTACTGCCCAATTGCAACCACATGGCGCCAGCGCGGTTGTCTTCCATACGGATTGAACCGGTGCGGCTTTCGACCGGATGCATGTAATAGCGTAGCTTGCCGGTGGTGACCTCGAAAAAGCCTGGATTTTTTTCGTCGGCCGTCACGGTCACGCTGGCGCCCAGCTCGCAGGCAATAGTGCCGGTATAGACATTCTTGGCAATCGCCAACTCAGCCTCGGTTAGGCGCTCGCTCGGACTTTGCACCGGTGTTGCCGCTTCAACAGCTTTGACCGTTTTGCGAGGCAGCTTGCGTTTGACGGTTTTTTTGGCCGGCGCACGTTTGGCCGCGGCGGCAACCTTGGCGGTTGCCGCGGCTGCTTTGGGCGCCTTGCTGGTCTGCGCCGCCAAAGCGGTGGCGGTAACGAACGGTAATGCCAGCGCGACAGCGGCGGCGATCAATGGAAATGGCATGAACAAAACTCCTTCAACGTGAAAATCCGAATGATGACAGCAAAATCAAAGCCCTGCTCAAAACCACGCTTGCACTTCGCCCGTCAGAGCTATGCCGGTAGCGTGCGCACGCTCTAAAACCTGCCAGAAATGACGGTAGCTGGCGCGATCATGCAGCGCGCCGCCGTGACTGATCGGCGCCCAGTCGGCGCGAGCAGCGGCCAGCAAGATGGCGCAGGCAGTGTCGATCTGCTGCTCATCAGGCGCGAAGGCTTGCAGAATCGGGCGAATCTGGTTCGGGTGAATGCTCCACATGCGCGTATAGCCAAACTCGCGCGCGGCGCGCCGGGCAGCGTTGCGCACGGCATCGGCATCGTTGAATTCGGTCACCACGTTGTGCGAAGGCACCTTGCCGAAGGCGTGCGCGGCGGAAGCGATTTCCAGCTTGGCGCGCAGCACCAGCGGGTGTGAGAACTGACCGGCTATGCCCATGCCTTCGGCGGGGATTGCGCCGCCATGCGCCGATACGAAATCCATTAATCCAAAACTAAGCGACTGCACGCACGGATGGGCGGCAATGTCGAAAGCACGCTGCACCGCCGCCGGCGATTCGATCAAGACTTGCAGCGGCAATCCCTTGGTGTAACTGCGCAGCAAGGCGGCCTCGGCCCGCTTCACATCTTCAACCGATTCCACCTTGGGAATCATGATGTAGCTGAGGCGATGCCCCGCATGGCCGGCGATCTGCGCCATGTCGGCCTCGAACGCCGGATGATCGACCGGATGCACGCGCACGCCCACGCGCGCGGCGGGCGCGGCGGCCAGGGCCAGTTCGGTCACCAGTTGGGCGTGCTCGGCTTCGCCGCCGACGGGCGCGCCGTCCTCGCAATCGAGTGTCACGTCGAACACGCAGGCGCCGAACTCTTGCGTCATTTCGGCCTGCAATTGCAAGCTTTTGCGCATACGCGCCTCAACGCCGCTGTAGTGGTCGCAGACAGGCAGCGCCACCGCGCCAGCTTGCGCGCCGAGCAGAATGTCGCGCGGGTGACCCATGGATCAGAGCAGGTGCTGAACGCCGTCTTTCTCGGCTTGCAACTCCGCCAGCGTCTTGTCGATGCACTGCTGGCTGAAAGCGTCAATGGGCAACCCCTCGATCAGTGTGTATTCACCGCCGCTGGTAGTGACCGGAAAGCCGAACACGATGTCCTTCGGGATGCCGTACTGGCCGTCCGACGGAATGCCCATCGTCACCCAGCGGCCACCCGTGCCCAGCGCCCAGTCGCGCATGTGGTCGATGGCGGCGTTGGCTGCCGAAGCCGCCGACGACAGCCCGCGCGCGTCGATGATGGCCGCACCGCGCTTGCCCACGGTGGGCAAAAACACATTGGTGTTCCAGTCCTGATCGTTGATCGCGTCCTTCACGCTCTTGCCGCCGCCGAAGGTGGCAAAGCGGTAGTCGGCATACATGCTGGGCGAATGGTTGCCCCAGACGCAAAGTTTTTCGATTTCGCCCACCGTACAGCCAAGTTTGGCGGCGATCTGGCTGAGCGCGCGGTTGTGATCCAGCCGCAGCATGGCGGTGAAGTTCTTGCGCGGCAGGCTGGGCGCGCTCTTCATGGCGATGTAGGCGTTGGTATTGGCCGGGTTGCCGACCACCAGCACCTTCACGTTACGGCTGGCCACCTGGTCCAGCGCCTTGCCCTGCGCGGTGAAGATTTGCGCGTTGGCGGCTAGCAGGTCGGCGCGTTCCATGCCGGGACCGCGCGGGCGCGCGCCCACCAACAGGACGTAGTCGGCATCCTTGAACGCCACCAGCGGATCGCCCGTGGGCACCACGCCGGCCAGCAGGGGAAAAGCGCAGTCTTCCAACTCCATGATGACGCCCCTGAGCGCCTTTTGCGCCTTTTCGTCCGGAATTTCCAGCAGTTGCAGGATCACCGGCTGATCCGGGCCGAGCATGGCGCCGGAAGCGATACGAAACAGCAGGGCGTAGCCGATCTGGCCAGCGGCACCGGTAACGGCCACACGAACGGGCTTTTTGCTCATGGTGAAAACTCCTGACGATTAGTAAGGGGGAAAAGGCGGGAAAAATCGCGGCGCCGCATCGGCCGGCACTCCATTGCGGCGGCAGCACATCCATCGCGGGTTCTGAAGTGTAACGGCGAAAGCGCCTTGGGTCAATTTGTCTTGTGTCTTATATAAGATATTATAAGGGTCTTTCCAGTTAAAAGCCCAACGCAAGATTCATGGCCAGCATCGCACCCACCCCTCCTCTGGCTGATACCGCCTTACCGGCGCCCGCGTTCAGCCCGCTATACCAGCAGATCAAGGGGCTGATCCTGCAAGGCCTGCAACAAGGTGAATGGAAGCCCGGTGAAGTCATCCCGAGCGAATTCGATCTGGCTGCCCGCTACAAAGTCAGCCAGGGTACGGTGCGCAAGGCAGTGGACGAGTTGGCCTCCGAGCACCTGTTGGTGCGCCGCCAGGGCCGCGGCACCTTCGTCGCCACGCACGCCGAGCAACAAGTCGAATACCGTTTTTTGCGCCTGCAACCGGACTACGGCACGCAAAGCAACGAAGGCCCAGCGCAACGCGACGTGCTCGAATGCCGCCGCCAAAGTGCCAGCGTCAAAGTAGCGAGCGCCCTCGGCCTGCGCGCGGGCGATGCGGTCCTGCGCGCGCGCCGCGTGCTGCGCTTTGTCGACGTGCCCACCATTTTGGAAGACCTGTGGCTGCCCGCCGGTCCGTTCAAGGAACTGACCGCCGAGCGGCTGTCCGGACATCATGGTTCCATGTACGCGTTGTTCGAGGCCGAGTTCGGCGTGCGCATGGTGCGCGCGGAAGAAAAACTGCGCGCCGTTCTACCCGACAAAGCACAGGCCGCCTTACTCGGCGTCACTCCCGCCACCCCCTTGCTCAGCGTCGAGCGCATCGCCTACACCTACAACGACGTGCCGATGGAATTCCGGCGCGGCCTGTACCGCACCGACACGCATCACTACCACAACCAGTTGAGTTGATCGCGTCATACCCCGCACGCTCGACGCAAAACGATTGACCATATTCGGCATCGCCTTAGCATGACGTCTTTTCAAACCGTAAGCGCCCCATGTCTGACCCCATCCTGATTGCCCGGCACGGCGACATCCTGTGCCACTTGCTACCCGGCCAGGCCAACCGCCACGGCCTGATTACCGGCGCCACCGGTACCGGCAAAACGGTGACACTGCAAAAAATGGCCGAATCCTTTGCCAGCATCGGTGTGCCGGTGTTCATGGCCGATGTAAAGGGCGATCTGGCCGGCATCAGCCAGGCCGGCGGCGCCACGGCCAAGCTGGCCGAAACGCTGCAAGCGCGGGGCCTGGCCGCGCCCGAACCGCGCGCCTGCCCGGTCGCGCTGTGGGACGTGTTCGGCCAGCAGGGCCACCCGGTGCGCGCCACCGTCTCCGACATGGGGCCGCTGCTGCTGGCGCGCATGCTGGACTTGAACGACACGCAAAGCGGCGTGCTCAACCTGGTATTCAAGATCGCCGACGACAACGGCCTGCTGCTGCTCGACGCCAAGGACTTGCGCGCCATGCTTCAGTACGTGGGCGACAACGCGCGCCAGTTCACCACCCAGTACGGCAACGTCAGCGCCGCCAGCATCGGCGCCATTCAACGCGGCCTGCTGACGCTGGAAAGCCAAGGCGCCGACAAATTCTTCGGCGAGCCAATGCTCGACATCGCCGACATGATGCAGACCGTGTCAATGGCCCCCACGCCGCTTGCAGCGGCTGCCCCCCAAGGGGGCGCGCCGACGCCTTGGGGCGGCCCAGCGGCGTCGACGAGCCAGGGCGTGGTCAACATCCTGATGGCAGACAAGCTGCTCACCGCCCCGCGCTTGTACGCCACCTTTTTGCTGTGGTTGCTGTCGGAGTTGTTCGAGGCGCTACCCGAAGTCGGCGACCCCGATAAGCCCAAGTTCGCGTTCTTCTTCGACGAGGCGCACCTGCTGTTCACCGACGCACCCAAGGCGCTGCTGGAGCGCATTGAATTGGTCGTGCGCCTGGTGCGATCCAAAGGCGTTGGCGTCTACTTCATCACCCAAAACCCCGCCGACGTGCCCGACACCGTACTGGCGCAACTCGGCAACCGCGTGCAGCACGCGCTGCGCGCCTTCACCCCGCGCGACCAAAAGGCCATCAAAGCCACCGCGCAGACCATGCGAGCCAACCCAAAGCTGGACATAGCAACCGCCATTACCGAACTGGCCGTGGGTGAGGCGCTGGTCAGCCTGCTCGACGCCAAGGGCCGCCCTAGCGTGACCGAGCGTGCTTATGTCCTGCCACCCGGCAGCCAGATTGGCCCCATCACCGACACGCAACGCCAACAACTCATCACCAGTTCGCTGGTGGCCGGTGTATACGAAAAAACCGTAGATCGCGAATCGGCGTTTGAAAAACTGCTGGCGCGCACCAAAACCGGCAAAAGCGCCGCGCCCACCGTCGGCAGCACGGGCGCGGCCCAACAAGCTGAAAGCGGCGGCATGATGGACATGGCCAAGGAAATTTTGTTCGGCCGAACCGGCCCGCGCGGCGGCCAGCACGACGGCCTGGTGCAAACCATGGCCAAATCCGCCGTCCGCACCGTCGGCACCAACCTGGGCCGGCAGATTTTGCGCGGAGTGCTGGGGGGACTACTGGGCGGCAAACGCTGAGAGGGTGTGAACAAACCCGCCTCAACCGGACACGTTTTGACGACTTGGCTCGAAACGCGCCGAATTTATTCACTCCCTGCGAGAAATTTCATTGATGTCCGTCGCTCCCGCCCCTGCCCTGCCTGCCAACCCCTTGCTCGACTTTTCCGGCCTGCCGCGCTTTGACGAGATCCGGCCCGAGCACATCGCTGCGGCCATCGGCACGCTTTTGGCCGAAGCCGAGGCAGCGCTAAACACCGTCACGCAGCCGGCTTTTCCCCCCGAATGGCTCGCCTTGAGCCGAACGCTGGACGTGGCGACCGAACGTCTGTCGCGCGCCTGGGGCGCGGCCAGCCACCTTAACGCCGTGGCCGACACACCCGAGCTACGAGCCGCCTACAACGCAGCCCTGCCTCAGGTAGCCGAGTTCTGGAGCCGTCTGAGCGCCGACGAGCGCCTGTACGCCAAATACAAAGCCATCGACCCCACCGCACTGAATGCAGAGCAACGCCAAGCGCGCCGCAACGCGCTGCGCGACTTCGTGCTGGGCGCAGCCGAGTTGCAAGGCCAAGCCAAGGCGCGTTACACGGCGATCAATGAGCGACTAGCGGAACTGACGCAAAAGTTCAGCGAAAACGCGCTCGACGCCACCGATGCCTGGGGTCATTACGCCACCGCCTCAGAACTAGATGGCGTACCCCATGATATACAGCAGGCCGCCCGCGCCGCCGCGCAAACCGAAGGCAAGGACGGCTACAAGCTGACGCTGAAAATCCCCTGCTACCTGCCAGTAATGCAGTTCGCGCGCGACCGCGCCTTGCGCGAGTGCCTGTACCGCGCCTACGTCACCCGCGCCAGCGATCAGGCCGCAGGCGATCTCAAGCGTTACGACAACACCCCGGTCATGCGCGAAATCCTGCAACTGCGGCAAGAGCAGGCGCATCTGCTGGGCTACGCCAACTTTGCTGAAGTGTCGCTGACACCCAAGATGGCCGACTCACCCGCGCAAGTCATGGACTTTCTGCGCACACTGGCCAGCAAAGCACGGCCCTATGCCGAGCGCGACGCGCAAGACATGCGCGACTTCGCCCGCGAACATCTGAACTTACCCGAGCCGCAGTCCTGGGACTGGCCCTACGTCGGCGAGCGGCTGAAAGAGGCACGCTATGCCTTCAGCGAACAGGAAGTTAAAAATTACTTCCCTGCCCCGCGCGTGCTGGATGGGCTGTTCACCCTTGCGCGCACGTTGTTCGAGATCGATCTGCGCGAAGACGCCGCGCCAGTGTGGCACTCCAGCGTGCGCTTTTTCCGTATCGAACGCGACGGACGGCTGATCGGCCAGTTTTACCTTGACCCCGGCGCCCGCGTCGGCAAACGCGGCGGCGCCTGGATGGACGACGCGCGCGCGCGCTGGCTGCGTCCTGATACTGGCGCATTGCAAACGCCGATAGCGCAACTGGTATGCAACTTTGCCGAAGGCGTGGACGGCAAGCCGCCGCTGCTGACGCACGACGACGTCATCACCCTGTTCCACGAGTTCGGCCACGGCCTGCACCACCTGCTCACACAGGTCGATGAACGTGATGTATCGGGTATTGAAGGCGTGGAGTGGGACGCCGTGGAACTGCCCAGCCAGTTCATGGAAAACTTCTGCTGGGAATGGGAAACGCTGCGCCACATGACGGCCCACGTTGACACCGGCGAGCCGCTGCCACGCGCGCTGTTCGACAAGATGCTGGCGGCCAAGAACCACCAGGCCGGCTTGCAGACGCTGCGCCAGGTCGAACTGGCCTTGTTCGACATGCGGTTGCACACCGACCACGACCCGGCGCAGGACATTCAGCCGCTGCTCGACGCCGTGCGGCGCGAAGTCGCCGTGCTGCCCGCGCCCGCCTTCAACCGCATGGCGCAAACTTTCAGCCACGTTTTTGCCGGCGGCTACGCGGCCGGCTACTACAGCTACAAGTGGGCCGAAGTACTTTCCGCCGACGCCTATGCCGCTTTTGAAGAAAACACCACGCCATCGGGTGCGCCCAGCCTGGACATCCGGCGAGCATATCGGCGGGAAATTCTGCAAGTCGGCGGCAGCCGCCCGGCGCTTGAGTCGTTCAAGGCTTTCCGCGGCCGCTCGCCCAGCCTGGATGCGCTATTGCGTCATCAGGGCATGAGCGGGCACGCATCAGCCTGGAAACCGTAGCGGGGCTGGCAAGGGCGACCAAGGCCGCGCACTCGTGTGCTTAAGCGAGGAGCTTTCGCCGCCAGCGCGCGTCCGAGGGCGGCCTGATCGGGGGCATAGCGCGCTCACCTAAGAACGTGTTCACGATCTCGGCGTGAGGTGTGCGGCGATGCGGCATTGGGATGGGCTGCAAGGCGCAATCCGCAGCCAATGGCCCGTGTCATTGGCAAGGATTGCTTGCGCCGCAGAGCGTCCTAAGCCCGCGCCGAGATCGTGAACACGTTCTAAAAGGT
>JAITMV010000042.1 GCA_031277295.1 Burkholderiaceae bacterium
ACGCGCCCGCGCAACTGGTGCAACTGCGACAGGCCAAAGCGCTCGGCGTGCTCGATGACCATCAGGCTGGCGTTGGGCACATCGACGCCGACTTCGATGACGGTGGTGCTGACCAGCACGGGTAATTCACCGTTGACGAACGACGCCATCACCGCCTTTTTCTCCGCCGCCGTCATGCGCGAGTGCAGCAGGCCGACCAATGGCTTGCCCTCGTCAATGGATAGCGCCTGCTGCAATTCGGCGTGCGTTTCGGTTGCGTGGCGCAGATCGAGCGCCTCGCTTTCTTCGATCAGTGGGCAGACCCAATAGACCTGCCGGCTGAGCGCGATCTGGGCGCGGATGCGCTCGATGACTTCGGCGCGGCGGTGCGCGGCGATTAGTTTGGTGACGACCGGGGTGCGGCCCGGCGGCAGTTCGTCGAGGGTGGATACGTCCAGGTCGGCGTAGTAGCTCATCGCCAGCGTGCGCGGGATGGGGGTGGCGCTCATCATCAACAAGTGAGGTTCTTGTTCGTTTTCAGACAGCTTGTTGCGCAAGTCCAGCCGCTGCTGCACGCCGAAGCGGTGCTGCTCGTCGATTACCGCCAGCCCCAGGCGTTGAAAGCGCACTTGCTGCTGGATGACGGCGTGCGTGCCAACGACCAGCGCGGCTTGGCCCGATTCGATCAGTGCCAGCATTTCGGCGCGCGCCTTTTTGCGTTGGCCGCCGGTCAGCCACGCGACGCTTTGTCCGCGCGGGCCAAGCAGCGGCGCCAGCCAATCGATCAGCTTGGCGAAGTGCTGTTCGGCCAGGATTTCGGTGGGGGCCATGAGCGCGCATTGCCAGCCGGCGTCGATGGCGGCGGCTGCCGCCAGCGCCGCCACCACGGTTTTGCCGGAGCCGACGTCGCCTTGCAGCAGCCGGTGCATGGGCTGAGTGCGCGCCAAGTCGCGGGCGATTTCTTGCGTTACCCGTTGTTGCGCGGCGGTCAGCGTGAACGGCAGCGCGGCGCGCAACTGCTCGGCCACGCCGCCGGTTGTCGCGCGCAGCACCGGCGCGCGCAAGCGCTGGCGCGCGCGCCGCGCCTGTAGCTGCGACAACTGCTGCGCCAGCAGTTCCTCGGCCTTCAGGCGCTGCCAGGCGGGGTGCGTGCGGTTTTGCAATTGCGACAGCGACGCATCCGGCGTGGGTTGATGCAAAAACGCTAACGCGCAGCGTAAGTTCCACGGGCGTAAATGGCCGATCTTTTCCAGCAGCGGCGCTGGTATCGTGTCGGATAGGTCGGCTTGCGCCAGCCCGCTTTGCACGGCTTTGCGCAGGTACGGCTGCGGCAGCCCGGCCACCGTCGGGTATACCGGCGTCAGCGCCTCGGGCAGCGCGCCGCCGGCCGGACGCACCGTGGGGTGCATCATGGCCCAGCCGGCAAAGCCGCCGCGCAGCTCGCCGCGCACGCGCAGGCGCGCGCCGGGCGCCATCTGCTTTTGCTGTGCTGGGTAAAAATTGAAAAAACGCAGCAGGCAGGCGCCGCTGCCGTCATCGACTGTCACCAGCAACTGGCGGCGCGGACGGAAGCTTATTTCCTGATGCGTGACCTGCGCCTCGATCTGCACCGTGTCGCCTTCGCGCGCATCGGCCAGCCGGCTCAGGTGCGTTTCGTCTTCGTAACGCAGCGGCAGGTGCAGCGCTAAGTCGATGGGGCGCGTCAGCCCCAGCTTGCGCAGGGCTTTTTGCGGCGCGGACAGCGTTGCGGCGCGGGGCGAAGCCGGGGTATCGGACATGGGGCAATTCTGCCTGCACGTCGTCTCCGCCATTGGCCGCCAATCGGTCGCCAATCGGTCGTCAATCGGCCATCAACGCTTCAATCGTATCTGGCTCGACCGGTACGGCGCGTGTCATCAGCTCACAGCCTTCATCCGTCACCACCGCGTCGTCTTCGATGCGGATGCCGATGTTCCAGAAATGGCTGGGCGTTTTTTCACTGGGTCGCACGTACAGGCCCGGTTCGATGGTCAACACCATGCCGGGGTGCAGGATGCGGCTGGGGCGCTCGATGACCGACTCGCCCGACAGCGGGTCGCGCCGCTCGCTGGTCTGCTCAGCTTCCGTGGGTTCAACGTAGCTGCCGCAGTCGTGCACGTCCATGCCGAGCCAGTGGCTGGTGCGGTGCATGTAGTGGGCAAAGTAGGCGCGGTTGGCGATGGCGTCGTCTAGCGTGCCGTGTTGGTTGCGGTCGATCAGTTTAAGGTCGATCATGCCTTGCGTGAGCACCTTGACGGCGGCGGCGTGCAGGTCGTTGAAGCGCGCGCCGGGGCGCACGGCGGCAATGGCGGCCTGTTGCGCGGCGAGCGTCAGTTGGTACAGCTCGCGCTGCGGGCCGGTGAATTTGCCGTCGGCGGGGAAGGTGCGGGTGATGTCGCTGGCGTAGCCGTCCAGTTCGCAGCCCGCGTCAATGAGCACCAGTTCGCCTGCGCGCACCGAGGCGGCGTCGGCGCGGTAGTGCAGCACGCAGGCATTGGCGCCAGCGGCAACGATGCTGCCGTAGGCCGGCGCTTGCGCGCCGTGTTGACGGAATTCGTGCAGTAGCTCGGCCTCCAGGTGGTATTCGCGCACTTCCTGTCCGGCGCGCAACATGCGCGCGCTGCGTTGCATGGCGCGCACGTGGGCGGCGGCGCTGATTTGCGCTGCGCGGCGTATCAGAGCCAGTTCGTGCGCGTCTTTGAACAGGCGCATTTCATCGAGCACGGCGCACAGATCGCGCTGCGTCTCGGGTGCCAGTACGCCCTGGCGCGCGCGGGCGCGTACCTGTCGTAGCCAGCCGTCGATGCGCGTCGGCAGTCCGTCGTGGGTGGCAAACGGAAACCACACGCTGGCGCGGTTTTCCAGCAACTTTGGCAGGCGCTGGTCCAATTCGTCAAAGGAAAACGCCTCATCAACGCCGAGCGCGCCGGGCGCGGTTTCGGGGCCAAGGCGGATGCCGTCCCAGATTTCGCGCTCCAGATTCTTGGGTTGGCAAAACAGCGTGCTGCGCCCCTCGGCGTCTAACACCAGCCAGGCGTTCGGCTCGGTAAAGCCGCTCAGGTAGTAAAAGTAGCTGTCGTGCCGAAACGCAAACGGGTTGTCGCGGTTGCGCAGGTGTTCCGGCGCGGTGGGAATAACGGCGATGCCGCCGTCGCCCAGTTGTCGCGCCACGCGGGCGCGGCGGGTGGCGTGGATCGAGAGGTTGGTGCTCATGGAGTGATACGATAACGGAATGCCGCCAGCGCGCCCGAGGGCGGCCTGATCGGGTGCGTAGCGCGCTCACCCAGAAGGTGAAGGGCAGCCAAGTCCCGAAAGCCAACGTTGGCGCGGTTTTTCTGAAGATAACAAGCGCTCAACTATCTCATGGTGCGTGACGCGGCCGGCCAGTTGCGTATAGCGGCGCACGTCGGCTGGCGTCAGTGGCGGGAATTCCCGGCAATTGACGGACGACTCGGGAGCAATGGAGGTGCGTTTCCAGTTGCTTTCGATCACGACTTTGGCAATTTTCCCAGGGCGAAAGGGCCGCTCGCATGGCTCGATGCCTTCTTCGTCGCAGGCGGCATGGGCCAGCGGCGCGCCAAATGAGGATGTGGTGCGGTTTTGGCATGGACTGACTGTAGCGCCATGAACACGTTCTGAGCCGTTCCAGCGTATAAGCTTTACGCTTGAGGCCCCCAACGCTCGACGAACGAACGCCATGCTCGCTGCCACGCCTGCTCCACTCACCGGCTTGTTGCTGAGCGGCGGTGGCGCGCGCGCGGCGTATCAGGTAGGGGTGTTGCAGGCGTTGGCGCAATTGCAGCGGGCGGCGCTGGGAGCCGCGGCAACGCGCCGGGCGGGCAACCCGTTTTCCATCATCACCGGTACTTCGGCGGGCGCCATCAACGCCGCTGCGCTGGCTTGCGGGGCGGATGATTTTGATCTGTCGGTACGCCGCATCGCCCAGGCGTGGCGGCAACTGCGGCCTGAGCAGGTGTACCGCACCGACCCGCTGACGTTGCTGGACGCGCCGGGCCGCTGGCGTATGCTGCTGGGGCTGGCGCGGCTGTTGGCGCGCTGGCGCAGGCGGCAGCCGCGCTCGCTGCTGGACAATGCGCCGCTGGCCGCGCTGCTGGCGCAATTGGTGCCGCTGAGCCGCTTGCCGTCATTGATGGCGGCAGGCCATCTGCGCGCGCTGGCGGTGACGGCGTCCAGTTACAACTCGGGGGAGCACGTTACTTTTTACCAATCGGCGACGACGATGCGGCCTTGGGTGCGCTCACAACGGCAGGCCGTGCCGACAGCGATCAGCCACGCGCACTTGCTGGCCTCGGCGGCGATACCGTTCGTTTTTCCGGCCGCCGCCATAGGGCACGGCGACCGCCTGGAGTATTTCGGCGATGGATCGATGCGCCAATCCGCCCCCATCTCGGCGGCCATCCATCTCGGCGCGGAGCGCATCATGGTGATCGGCGCCGGCCGCGTGCGCGAACCGCACGACCCCGCCGCGCCCAATACTTACGGCGGCGAGCCTAGCTTAGCGCAGATCGCCGGCCACGCGCTGTCGAGCATCTTCCTGGACGCGCTGGCGGTGGACGTGGAGCGCGCGCGGCGCATCAACCATACGCTATCGTTGATCCCGCCGCCCGAGCGTCACCGTACCGCGCTGCGCCCCCTGCGGTTGCTGGAGATTGCGCCCTCGCAGCGCATCGACGCCATCGCCGCGCGGCATATTCATGCCCTGCCTGGCGTGATCCGGCGCGCTTTCGGCCACGCCAACGGGCACGCTGACGATCCGGGCACGGCGGCACAAGCGTCGGCGCTGGCCAGCTACTTGCTGTTTGACGCCGGCTTCACGCGCGAGCTCATGGCTTTGGGCCGCGCCGATGCGCTGGCGCGGCGCGATGAGGCGCTGGAGTTTTTCGGCTGGTGCGGATGAAGGCGTTGCCCGCTACCACGCCCGCGCCAGTTGCGCAAACCCGGCGGGTGCTTTTTTCTCGTCTTCGAAAGTAACGATGTCGTATGCGCTCTGATCGGCTAGCAGCGCGCGCAGCAATCTGTTGTTGAGCGCGTGGCCGGAGCGAAAGGCGGTGTAGGCGGCTAGCATCGGCTTGCCGACGCAGTACAAATCGCCAATGGCGTCGAGGATTTTGTGCTTGGCGAATTCTTCGGCGTAGCGCAGGCCGTCGGCATTGAGTACCTTGGTGTCGTCCATGACGATGGCGTTGTCCAACCCGCCGCCCAGCGCCAGACCGTTGGCGCGCATTTGCTCCACGTCCTTGCTGAAGGCGAAGGTGCGCGCGCGCGCTATGTCGCGGCTGTAGCGGCCAGACCCCAGGTCGAATTCAACGCGTTGGCCGGTGGAGTCGACCGCCGGGTGCTGGAAGTCGATCTCGAAGCCGAGCGTGAAACCGTGGTGCGGCAATAGCCGCGCCCATTTGAGTTGGCTGCCTTCGCCTTCGCTCACTTCGACGGGTTTGAGCACGCGCAGGAATCGCTTGGGCGCTTTTTGTATTTCGATGCCGGCACTTTGCAGCAGATAGACGAAAGATGATGCCGAACCGTCGAGGATGGGCACTTCTTCGGCCGTAATGTCGATGTGCAAATTGTCCAGCCCCAGACCGGCGCAGGCCGACATCAGGTGCTCGACGGTACGCACTTTGGCGCCACCACGCGATAACGTGGAAGCCAAGCGGGTATCGGTGACCGCTAGCGCATCGGCTGCAATGTCCACCGGTTCGGGCAGGTCGAGGCGGCGGAATACGATGCCGCTGTCCGGCGCCGCCGGCCGCAGCGTCAATTCCACCCGCTCGCCGCTGTGCAGGCCGACGCCGACCGCGCGCGTCAGTGATTTCAGGGTGCGTTGGGCGAGCATGAGAGACGAATTTTATGAGGACTTGCGCATCTGCCTTTGCAAAACCTGTTTGAGCCGCATGAACGCTGGCGTTTCGGGGTCGCCATAGGTGGCAAAAGCGCCCAGGTTTTGATCGGATGCATATCACTCCGGGAGGTGAGCGCTGCAAGCTTGCAGCGCTCACCTTCGTCATTCCCGCGAAGGCGGGAACTTCGCGGGAATGATGAGGGGGCGGGCGGGAATGACGAGAGGATAGGGTTGCGCCGGTTTTTTCATGCGTCGCGGATGGCGTGTGAGCGCTATGGAAAACTGGTTTGCGCAAATCATGTTCATGTCATGCGCGAACAGCTATCGATTCATTGCCGGAATCACGATTGCCGCCACGATGCTGATGATTGCCACTGCTACAAAAAAAATGCCGATCCAAAACAGCACTTTCACCCCCGTGCTGTTGGGCGGCGGTGGTGCGCCGAAGCGGTTGGCATCGGGCTTGCCGGGGGCGAACATCCAGTACAACACCACCAGCGGAATGAGGGTCAACAGCGCGGTCCAACCCGACATGTTCAGGTCGTGGCCGCGCTGAATCGTGACCAGGATGTAGTAGATCAAGGTGGGCAATCCGACGATCACCCCAATCACCAAACTGAAGGTCGACATTTCTGCCCTCGTCACGCCGCCGGCTACGGCGCCAAAGCCTACGGCCGCGCCGATGATCGCCGAGATCGTCTGGCTGATGACGTTGGCGGCGAACATATACGCACAGTACCGCATCCGGCCCACGCGCCCTTTGACGCCGAATATCTTGACCGGCTGAAATGCGTCGCCTTTTGGGGCCGTGATGTCGGCCACCGCGGCGGCGGGCGGGGCGTAGGGGTTGTGGATGTCAGCCATGTGGATTCATTCCTTCGAGAAAAAAAACAGGGTGACTCTACAGCAGCCCCGCGCGTTTGACCGCGTGGTAGCGATTGACCAGCGCTGTCGCCAGTTGCGCCGGTTCAACGTCGATGGATAGCGCGTCGCCGCCGGTCACGCGGGCGAAGGCGTCGCGGCGCGACTGCTCGAACAGGTGCGCGGCGGCCACTTCGACGCCGCGCCGAGGCGTATCCAGCGGCTGCGCGGCCAAGTGGCCAAGCACGCGCTCGCGCAGGCTGGCCACCAGGCTCAGGTGGCGGCGGCGCAGCAGTTGCAGGGCGGGTTGCAGTTCGTCGGCGTCCTCGTCGCGAAAGTTGGTCAGCATGATGACCAGCGCGCGGCGTGGGTGGGTGCGCATCAGTTCGTGCGCGGCGGCGGCGTAGTCGGAATGGGTGGCGCTGGGTTGGAGGTCGTACAGCGCGTTCATCAGCGCGTCGAGCGCGGCGCGGCCCTTGCGTGGCGCGAAATGGCGCGCAAGGCCCGGCGGGTTGCCGAAGGTGATGACGCCGACTTCGTCGCCTTCTTTCAGCGCCACGCAGGCCAGCAGCATGAGGGCGTTGAGCGCGTCGTCGAAGTGGCTGCCGCCGATCTCTCGCGCGCCTTCGTCGGCGCGCATGCGGCGCCCGCAATCGAGCAAAAACAAGACGCGCTGGTCGCGTTCGTCTTGAAATTCGCGCACCACCGGCTTGCCCTGGCGCAAGGTGGCTTTCCAGTCGATGTGGCGCACCGGGTCGCCGGCGCGGTATTCCGACAACTGCCTGAACTCGGTGCCGCCGCCGCGTTGCGCGTAGGTCTTGATGCCGATCTGCGCCAGCCGCCGGTCGCCGGCCAGCCAGGCGTAGCGCGTCAACGCGGCGAAGTTGGGGTAGACGCGCAGCTCGCACGGTTGGCCAAGCGCCAACGGCTGCTCGAAGCTGCCGGCCAGCGAATGGCGCCGCAACTGTATGCGGCCAAAACGCGCCGGCCCGCGCTGCCGCGCGATGACGGTGTAGGCGAGTTCAAAACGACCGCGCGCCGGCAGCATGATGCGCTGCGGCAGGCCGTCAAAGGAAAAACGCGGATCGACCTCGTCAAACAACTCGGCCACGCAAGGCTGGGCGGCAGGGTTTTCGATTTCGATGCGCACTTGTGTCGGCACGCCCAGCGCCAGCGCATGCGGCACCAGCCGCCGCGCCCGCAGAGGGGCCGCATACCACGCTCGGCGGCTGATGAGCACGTCCCGCAACAGCCATGCCAGCCCCGCCACCAGCAGCGCCGCCGCTGCTTGGGCCACCCAAGGCGGCGGCGCGCCCAGCAGCAAGGCGATGCCGCAGGCGGCGGCAAGCAAGGCCAGCGCCTGGACGCAATGACGGCTGGGCAGGGGGGTCATGCCCTTGGCGCTTCCACGCTGTCGAGCGCGGCTTGCAGCAGGACGTCTACAGTGCGGCCATCAAGCTGCGCGTCGGCCGAGAGTTGCACGCGGTGGCGCAGCGCGGGCAGGGCGTGGCGCTTGACGTCGTCGGGGGTGGCAAAGTCGCGCGCTTGCACCAGCGCGGCGGCGCGTGCCAGGCGCACCAGCGCGATGGCGCCGCGCGGTCCGGCGCCCGCTGCCAAGCCGGGCCATTCGCGCGTGGCGCGGGTCACGCGCACGGCGTAATCGACCACCTGCGGATCGACGCGGATGTTGCACGCCATGCCTTGCAGGTGGATCACCTGCTGCTCGTCCAGAACGGGCTGCACGGCTTGCAGCGGCAACTGGTCGCCGGCCTGTCCGTCGGTGGCGCGCTGGACGATGGCGGTTTCGTCGGCTGGGGGCGGAAAGTCGATCTCGATCTTGAGCAAAAAGCGGTCCAGTTGCGCATCGGGTAGCGGATAGGTGCCTTCGGTCTCAATCGGATTTTGCGTCGCCATCACCATGAACGGGCGTGGCAACGCCAGTGTCTGGCCGTCGAGCGTGACTTGGTATTCCTGCATTACTTCGAGTAGCGCGCTCTGCGTTTTGGCCGGGGCGCGGTTGATTTCGTCGGCCAACAGCAGATGGGTAAATACCGGCCCGCGCCGCACGCGCAGGCTGCCCAGGCCGCCGCCTTCACTATCGGCGCTGCGCGCGGCAGGATCGAGCACTGTGTGGCCGGTGATGTCGGAGGGCATCAGATCGGGCGTGAACTGGATGCGCGCATGGGCCAGCCGCATGGCCTTGGCCAAGGCGCGCGCGAGCAAGGTTTTGCCCAGGCCGGGCACGCCTTCGATCAGCGCGTGACCGCTGGCGAGTAGCGCCAGCAGGATCTGGTCCACGACCGGCTGCTGGCCGACGACGGCTTTGCCCAGTTCGCCTTGCAACTGGTTGAGTAGTTCAGCGGCGCGGTTCAGGTCTTCGGGGCGGAGGGTTGACATGGTGGAGTTTTTGCAATGAATAGTCAGGAAAACGAACACTTGCGCAAATCAGGAACAAGCAAGCCGTTTGTTTCAGGGCGATGTTCTTTGGGGCATCCTTTTTTGCGTAAGTCCTTATGCACCACCGGCCACGGCAGCAGCGCGCAGGCGGCGCACGGCGGTTTCCAGATAAGCCAGATCAGCATCGAGCCGGCCGACACGGCGCTTTGCGGCGTGGCCAGAACGCATTGCACGGCGCAGCGCGTCGGCGGGCAAGCCGGTGACGGCGGCGACGGCACGCGCGCGCGCGCGCTCATCCAGCGCGCTCCAGTGGCGCAAGCGCGGCGCGGCGGCTTCATCCAGTGCGCGCAACTGGGCGCGGTACAGCGCCGGGGCGTCGCTGCGCGCCAGAAAATGCGCGGTGCCGATGATCTGCTCGGCCATTGAACGCCGTTGCCCCTGCGCTGTCGCCAATTGAGGGCCAAAACGCGGTGTGCCGCGCCACAGCCAGGCGGCCAAAACCAGTATGCCCGACAGCAACGCGGGCCAGCCATGCTGCCAGAGCCAGGCCAGCAGCGATTGACGGCTTTGTTCGTCAACGAACCACAGCACCATGCCCGCGCGCGATTGCAGCGCGGCGACCCAGAGCAGGGCGTGGTCGGCTTTCAGAATTTCTTTGCCCGTCATGCTGGACCAGATGCCGATTGCGGTCACGTCGCCTTGTCCGAGTTTCACGCGTCGCAGTACGGCGCGGCCGTGGCGGTCATGGAGCGCCCATGCGCTGTCCACACCGTGCTCGGGCTGGAGCGATTGGGCTGTCTCAAACCGTCCGCAGACGCGAAAACCCGGCCCGGTGGGCGTGCCGGATTCGGTCAGATAGCGGCACTGATCGGGCATCTCGCTTTCGATCACACCAGGCGGCAGGCGGCGGCTGATTGGTTTTTCGCTCCCGGTTCCGGTTGTTTCCGTTTGGGCTTGCGGGCTGGTTTTTGCCTTCGCCGCGGGCTTTTCGGTTTTGCTGCCGTCTTCGATCTGGCGCACCGGCAATCCATCCATCTGCTTGAGCACGGAAGCCGGAATCACCAGATGCCCGCCTTGCTCGACCCAGGCGCGCAAGGCTTGCTCCTGCCCCCGCATCAAGCTTCCCACGTCCCACGCGGACAGCACCAGCGTCGCCCCGGCGGGCGGCAGCGCATCAAGCGTGGTTCGCCGGGACACTTGCGCGCCCAATTCACGCGCAATCGCCTGCGCCGCGTACAGTTCGTTGGTCGCGGCCTCGCCCTTGGCTGGTACGTGAAAGTCCGCGTCCGCCCATTCGGTGGCCCACACTAAAAATGCCGCCATCGCCGCCAGTAGCAGCAAGGCCAAACCGCGCCACAGCCAGTCGCGCATCATCGAGTTCCTCCTCCGGGAGCCTCGGGCGCGAGATGCGCGTCGAACTCGTGACACAGGCCAAGCGCCTGCTGCGCCTCGGGCATACGCGCGCCGTACACCGCCGGCAGCCACACGCCGACCAGCCGGGCGAAGAAGGCGGCGCGCGGTGCGTCGAGCCGCTGGCTGGCCAGTGCCAGGCACTCGCCCTCGGTACTGGCGGCGCGAATCGGCAGCGCGTGCGCATGAACCAGGCGCGAGAGCGCGCCGCGGTACAGCAGCGACAATGCCGCGCGTTGCTCGCCGCGCTGCCACAGCCGGGCGGCGGCAGCGCCAATGTCGCTGGGCAAACTTTCGGGGCGGATGTCCAGGCTTTGCACATGGCTTGGCGGTGGTGCGTGGACGCCGGGCCGCACCGGGCCGCGCACGCGCAGCCAGCGCCGCAGCCCGAGCAAAAGCCACGCCGCTGCCAGCGCGCCCAGCACCCAGATCGCCAGGCGCAGCGTTTGCGCCACCCACGCCGCGAACGCGAGCAGCCATTGCAGTCCATACGAGGTTTCGTCGTCCGCGGAGGCCGGCTTCTTCGGGCTGTTGCGCTTTTTCAGGCGCAGCGTTTTGCGGATTTCGGTGTGGCTTAACAAGGGATCGGCGCGCACGCGCTCGACGCTCTGATGCACTTGTTCGGGCGTGGGCGCGGCGGGCTGCTGAGGCGTCTGGGCCTGCGCGCGCCAGCAAGCGCAGGCCAACAGCACGGCGGGCGCGAACCAGAAATATTTCAGCAGTTTGCCTGGCCTGCTCGGGCGCGTAGCGCTCCCACCCAACAGGTGAAGGTCATCGGAGCACGAAAAGTCAACATCAATGTGGCTTTCCTGAAGGTTACAAGCGGTCAACTGCGGTTTCCAGGTTCAAAAGACATGACGAAACTCCTGCTCGATGTCCCAGGCTTCCAGCTCGACCCGGCGGTTCAGGTACATCGCCAGTCCTGAGGCGACGTAAAACGGCTCCAGCACAAACACCGTGATCGCATAGATGCAGACTGGCAGCCAGGTTGTCCACCAGGAGGCTTCGGCGGAAAAAACCGATTGCAGTATGCCCTGCCGGTGGCCTTGCGGCGCAAACCAGAGCACGGCGGCATACAGTGCGAACTCGAATGCGATTTCCACATGGGCAAAGGCCATCTGCATCATGGTCGCCATGCCGCGCTGACCATTCAACAGCAGCCGGCGCCGTTGCCGCAGCGCCTGGCCTCGCTGTCCTTCCAGTTGATGGATCGGCTGGGTGAACGCGCGCCAGGGCGACAGACGCCGCCACAGCAGCGTGCGCAGCCATTGCCCGCGCCAGACGGTGGCGCGCTCTTGCCATAAATCAGCCAAGCGCGTGGGCTGCCCAAACACCGCCCGCGACAGAATGAACAGCAAGCAGCAATCCAGCCAGGGTTTGCACCAGAAGATCAGCAGCCCCGGCAGCCAGCGCGCGATCTCCGCCGTGGCGCAGGCCAGCAGCAAAAACACCAGATACACCGGCGCAAAAACGGGCCACACCGAGCGGGCGTGCGCCCGCGCCAGGGCCACGCCCAAATCCGCCGCCTCCGCCGCCAGCCGCGGCCGCAGCGCGATTGCCAGCGCCTCAACCCGCATACGTGCTCCCCGGCGGCGCCTCGAGCGATGCGGCGGACAAGGGCCGGCCCTGCCAACCCAGATAGATCAGTACCAACACCCAGCAGGCCGCGCCGACGCCATACTTCACCCCAGGCGTAATCCAGCGCGCCGACGACCAGAACGCCTCGATTGCGGCGGCCACCAGCAGCATGCCGATCACCCCGTACACCAGCACGATGGCCTGGCTGGCGTTGAACTTCAACGCCTGCAGCCGCGTGCGCCGCCCCGGCGCCAGCAGCGCGTGCCCCAGGCGCAGGCCAGCCGCGCCCGATAGCACGATGGCCGTCAGCTCGAACGACGAATGCGTCACCACAAAAGAGAAAAAATTCTCCGCCTTGCCCGCGCCCACCAGATAGCCGCCCACCGCGCCGATGAACACCCCATTGAACACCAGATAGAACACCGACCCCAGCCCCGCGAACAACCCCGACGCGAAGCACTGAAAGCCGATGCCGATGTTATTCATGACGTACAGACCGAACATCATCCAGTCGCTGCCGGCGTCGCGCATGGGGCCGAGCGCGCCGTTGTCGTCGCGGTACATGGCGTCGTACTGGCGCACCTGATCGGCGTCGGCCACGTGCAGGATGAAGCCCGGATCACGCCAGCAGGCCCAGCCCATCAGCATCAGCGGCAGCACGAACAGCAGCGCGGCGGCCAGCACGTAGCCGCGATGCTCGCGCACCGCCTGCGGAAAACCGGTCAGAAAAAAGCGCCCGATCCGTCCCGCGTTCCACGCCGGCGGGCGATAAACCTGCCGGTGGGCGCGCGCGGCCAGCCGCTCGATGCGCTGCGTCAGGTAAACGGGATAAGCGCGCGCTTGAGCCAGCGCCAACTGCTCGCAGGCGCGGCGGTACAGCAAAGCCAGCCGCGCGCCGTCCGCGCGCGCGCCCTTTGCAGCATGGCTTTCGGCCTTCGTCAGCAGACTTTCCAGCTCCAGCCACTGGGCCTGATGGCGGGCCTCGAATTGCATCGGGGTCATTCGGCGTGCTCCCGCCGGCCCGCCAGCCAGTGCGCCACGCCCAGCAAGCGCTCGCGTGCCGCGCCAGCGTCGGCGGCAGGCGGCGGCGCGCATACGCCGTCAGCCAGCAGCGCCAACTCGCCCAGGCGCTCAGGCGTCAGGCGAGCAGCGCGGCCGGCCCAGGTCATGATGGCCAATTGCTCGCGCGCCGTCAGCGCCCGCGCTGGCGGCGTAGGCACGGCGGCGGGCAATGCGCCGTCCAGCCGCACCGCATCGGCATACACCACCAGCGTGCCCGCCGCCACGTCGCCCAGGCGCTTGAAATCCGGTCGCAGCAGCATGGCGGCCAAACCGGCGGCATAGGCGCCGGGCATGAAATCGGCGCTGCGCAGCAAGTTGCGCAGCAGCGAGGCGGCTGGCGTCACCGGCAGGCCTGAATCCATCACCACGCACAAACCCAAGGCGCGCTTGCCCGGCGTGGCGCCGCGCGGCATCAACTCGAAGACCACCGGATACAGCCATTCCAGCGCGAACAGGCTGATGTAAATCAGCGCTTTGCCAAAGCCGCCCAGCAGCCCGGCTACGATGGCGATCAACAAAAACACCCCCGCGCGGATGAGCAAATCGATCAGATACGCCAGACAGCGCGGCACGACGCCGGCCGGGCGCAGCGTCAACGCGATCCCTTCCGGGGTTTCAACGGCGCGCAAGGTGTCTAGTGGCGAGGGCAAGGCGGCAAGCGACACGAAAAAACCGCCTCAAGAGACGGCGTGATGGGTGCAAAAAACGATCAGAGCCTGTGAAAGAAGCCGGCGCGTATCGAACTGAGTCGCTAAAACGTATCCAGTCTAGGAGCTTGGTCGGACTTGGAATCGTCGGCTGCAAATCGACCGCAGCGGCCCATTTTTCACCGGCTTTTTGCACCATAGCTTAAACTATGAGGCTGCAAATCCGACGAAAACTGTGCTCGCTGCGGTCGATTTTCGCTTTCGGTGCTCCAAGTCCGACAGAGGCTGTCGCAAAAGGGGCAGGGCGGCCACAAAGGCCGTCTCTACGCCAATCTCCTGCCGGGAAATTTTGTAGGGGCAGGCCTTGTGCCTGCCCTCTTGCGACACCCTCGACAGGCGCCTAGTGCCCCGTTCCACCAAAACCTTTACATGAAATCGCGTCTTTGTTCGTCATGCTGCGAAAGCAAATCCTCGCAATACCACTCGGTATTGCTCCGGTTTGCGCCTTGCCTGACGAACAAATCCATCGATTTCATTTGTAAAGGTT
>JAITMV010000090.1 GCA_031277295.1 Burkholderiaceae bacterium
TCGCGCCCAGGCAGGCGGCGGCCTCTTCCAACTCTTTTTCGGATTCTTCCAGCACCGGCTGCACGGTGCGCACCACGAACGGCAGGCCGATGAAGATCAGCGCGATCACGATGCCGGCGGGCTTAAACGCCAGCTCGATGCCCAGCGGCTCCAGCCACTGCCCGAGCCAGCCGTTGCCGGCCAGGATCGCCGTCAGCGCCACGCCCGCCACCGCCGTCGGCAGCGCGAACGGCAGGTCCACCAGCGCGTCGGCCAGCTTTTTGCCGAAAAAGTCGTAGCGCACCAGCACCCACGCCACCAGCAGCCCTGCCACCACGTTGACCGCCGCGGCGATCAGCGACGCCCCAAAGGTCAGCCGAAACGACGCCAGCACGCGCGGCGCGCTGATGGCGGCCCAGAAGTCGGCCCAACTCATCGACAGCGCCCTGAGCGCCAGCGCCGCCAACGGAATCAGCACGATCAGGCACAGGTACAGCAGCGCGTAGCCCAGCGTGAGGTTGAAGCCGGGCAGCACGCGGCGGGAGGTGCGGCGGCGGGGGGCAGGTGAGGCAAGAGGCATGGTGGCTGGGGGTATGGCGAGGGTGGGAAAAGGCGGGTCCTGCTCCCATACTGTTCACTTGACAAGTATCTGTTCAGGCTGAGCTTGGTCGTTGCCCGTCACTCGGCAACGACCAAGCTCAGTCTGAATGGGTTTTATGCGATGAAGTGAACAGTATTGGGTTTACCTAAGGGCATTTCTTTTTCCATCGCCATTCCCGCGCAGGCGGGAATCCAAGCGCGCTTACTTCAAGAGCAGGGTTGAGGATACGGCCCTGGATTCCCGCCTGCGCGGGAATGACGAAGCAAACGCAGGGCGAGGTTCGTCCCGCCTTACTTCGCTCCCCCATACAACTGGTCAAACCGCCCACCATCATTGAAATGCACCTTCTGCGCCTCGGCCAGCGAACCGAAGTATTGGTCGACCGTGAACAGCTTGATCGGCTTGAACTGCGGATTTGCTTTCAGCACCGCCTCGTCGCGCGGGCGAATGTTGTGGCGGGCGGCGATGGCCTGCGCCTCGGGCGTGTAGAGAAAATCCAGATACGCCTTGGCCTCGGCGGCGGTGCCCTTCTTGGCGACCGTGCGCTCGACCACCGCCACCGGGTTTTCGGCCACGATGCTGACGCTGGGATACACCGCGTCCACCTTGCCCGCGCCAAACTCCTTTTCCACCGACACCACCTCGGACTCGAACGTCACCAGCGCGTCGCCGATGCCGCGTTGCAAAAATATCCCCGTCGCGTCGCGCCCGCCGCGCGCCAGCGCCGGCACGTTCTTGTACAGCTTGCCGATGAACTCGGCTGCCTGCTCGTCGCTGCCGCCCTTGGCGCGCACATAGCCCCACGCGGCCAAGTAGGCCATGCGGCCATTGCCGCCGGTCTTGGGGTTGACCACGATCACCTTCACGTCCGGGCGCGTCAGGTCATCCCAGTCCTTGATGTTTTTCGGGTTGCCCTTGCGCACCAGGATCAGCATGGTCGATGTGGTCGGCGCCGCGCCGTGCGCAAACTTGCCGCGCCAGTCCTTGGCCACCACGCCCTTGTCGGCCAGAAAGTCGATGTCGCTGGTGGTGTTGAAGGTCACCACGTCGGCCTCAAGTCCGTCGGCCACGGCGCGCGCCTGCGCGCTGCTGCCGGCGTGCGATTGATCGACCTTGATGTCCTTGCCAGTGGTTTTTTTGTGGTGCGCGATGAAGGCCGGGTTGATGTCCTTGTAGAACTCCCGCGCCACGTCATACGACACGTTGAGCAGCGTGGTCTGTGCCCCGGCAATGGACGCGGCGGCCAGCGCACAGACAGAGATGAGCGAACGGAAAGTAGTTTTCATGATGGCGTGCAAAAAACGCTGGCGAGTGTGTCTCAGTTATCTCGAAACTCAAACTACTTTTTTATTCTTTCTTTATTCCGTATGAGCATAAATACACTGGAGTTAAGCGGGTGTTAACCCTGGTCTGTCCATAATTCAGCAGGAGCACTGTCCAATGCGTAATTTGAAACGCGCCTTCTGGGGCGCGCTCATTCTTCTGGCCGTCCTGTGGTTCGCCCTTGAGCCGACGGTTTTTCAGACCTCGACTTTCTTCGCTCTGCGCGATCCGATGATCCAGTTGACCGGCGTGATTGCCTTCGGCTGCATGAGCTTGGGGATGATCTTGGCGCTGCGCCCACGTTGGCCGGAAAAGTGGCTGGGCGGGCTGGACAAGATGTATCGCATGCATAAATGGCTGGGCATCGCCGCGCTGACGGCGGGAACAATCCATTGGTTGTGGGCGCAGGGGGCGAAATGGGCGGTTGGCTGGGGCTGGCTTGAGCGCCCGGCGCGCGGCGGGACGCGGGCGGCAATCACCGACCCGGTGGAAGCATTCTTCAGAAGCTATCGCGGAACCGCCGAGCACATCGGCGAATGGGCTTTCTACGCCGCCGCCTTGTTGATCGCGCTGGCGCTTATTACGCGCTTTTCATACCGCTGGTTCTACAAAACGCACCGTTTGATTGCGTTGGCGTATCTGGCGTTGGCGTTTCACGCGCTGATGTTGCTGAAGTTCAACTACTGGCTCACGCCGCTGGGCGCGCTGATGGCGTTGTTGCTGGCCGCTGGCGTCTGGTCGGCCATCGTCGTGCTGCTGCGCCGGGTGGGGGCGGCCCGCAAAGTGCCGGGGCAGATCGTGTCGCTGCGTTACTTTCCAGGCGTGCGGGCGCTGGAGATCGAGACCGAGGCGCAAGGCTGGCCCGGACACAGGCCGGGACAGTTCGCATTCGCCACGTCGAGCGAGCAAGAAGGCGCGCACCCCTATACCATTGCCTCCGGCTGGCACGCCGAGCATCCGCGCATCCGCTTCGTGGTCAAGGAGTTGGGCGACCACACTGAGCGCCTGCGCGACAAGCTGCGCATCGGCCAGCCGGTGACGCTGGAAGGGCCGTATGGCTGTTTTACCTTCGACGACGACCGCCCGCATCAGATCTGGATTGGTGGCGGCATCGGCATCACGCCTTTCATCGCGCGCATGGGCCACATGGCCACGCGCAAGGATGACGCCCGCGACTGGCCCCAGGGCCAACAAGTCGACTTGTTCCATAGCACCTCCGACGTTGATCAAGACGCCCTGGATAAACTGGCCGCCGACGCGCAGTCAGCCGAGGTGCGGTTTCACGTGCTGATCGATGCTCGCCACGGCCGCCTGACGGGTCAGCGCATCCGCGAGCAAGTCCCCGCGTGGCGCGAAGCCAGCATCTGGTTCTGCGGCCCGGCCGGATTTGGCCAGGCGCTGAAACGCGACTTTGCGGCGCATGGCTTCCCGGTGGAAGAACGCTTTCATCAGGAGCTTTTTGCGATGCGATAGCGGGTCAGACCAGGCGGCGATTGCGTTGTATCCAGGCGTACTTCATTGCCGCACTTTCGCGAAGTACGCCGTGGCCTTTTCCAGGATGTCGCGCTCCATCTCGGCTATGCCCAGTATCTTGGGCACCGCCGCCAGGCTCTGAGCGCTTTTGACCATGCGCACCGCTTCGAGTTTGAACTCCAGCGTGTAAAACGCGCTCTTGCCAACTTTGACATCTTCGTTTTCCTTGCTTAGATTGGAACTCCTCGGCAAGGGATACGTTTTTCGAGGGCAAGGTCAGCGCCGCGCTCAGGCGATGAAAGTCGTTCAATAGGTTTGATCGAGTTGCGTCAGGATCGCCGGGTTTTCCAGCGTGCTGGTGTCCTGCGTAATTTGCTCGCCCTTGGCCAGGCTGCGCAGTAGACGACGCATGATCTTGCCGGAGCGCGTCTTGGGCAGGTTCTCGCCAAAGCGAATGTCCTTGGGCTTGGCAATCGGGCCGATTTCCTTGGCCACCCAGTCGCGCAGTTCCTTGGCGATCTGCTTGGCTTCGTCGCCGTGCGGCAGCGGGCGCTTGAGCACGACGAAGGCGACGATGGCCTCGCCGGTCAGGTCGTCTGGGCGGCCCACCACGGCGGCTTCGGCCACCAGGTCGGTTTTGGCGACGAGGGTGGATTCGATTTCCATCGTGCCCATGCGGTGGCCGGAGACGTTGAGCACGTCGTCGATGCGGCCAGTGATGCGGAAGTAGCCGCGCTCGGCGTCGCGCACCGCGCCGTCGCCGGC
>JAITMV010000044.1 GCA_031277295.1 Burkholderiaceae bacterium
GCATCGACCATTTCATGATCGTCCACACCCGCGCGCACCAGCATACCGACACGGGTGCGCCCAATCAGCCACCACAGCCCGAGCGCGACCAGCAACCCGACCGCGATGAAGTTCAGCCGTACCAGCGGGTAGGCCAGCCCCGGCAGCAATTGCACCGAACCGTCCAGAAATGCCGGCATCGGCATCAGCGGCGGTTGGCGTCCGAACACCAACGTCACCAGTTCATTGGTGAACAGCGTCATGCCCAGCGTGGCCAGCACCTGGTCGAGGTGGTCGCGCCGGTACAGGTGGCGGATCACCAGCCGCTCAACCACCAGGCCGTACAGTCCGCCGCCGACGATTGCGGCCAGAGTAGCAGCGGCATATGAGCCGGTAGCGCCCATCGCCGCCGCCGCACAGAACGCGCCCACCATGTAGAACGAGCCGTGGGTCAGGTTGATCACGTTCATGATCCCGAACACCAGCGTCAGGCCCGAAGCCAGCAAAAACAGTAACGCGCTGTATTGCAGGCCGTTGAGAGCCTGCTCGATGAACATCAGCATATGACACCGTTGAGCGTTTAGCGTGGGCCACTTGGCGGCGAAGCGTCAGCGCCAAAAGAGGTATTCACGCTCAACGCCACTCACTGCATTTTGCACTCGCCAGCGTAAACGTCCGTGTGATCCTTGGCGATGGTGCGGATGGTCTTGTAGTCGAGCTTGCCGTCGGCGCCCTGCTCCACGCGCAGCAGGTACCAGTTTTGGATCGGGTGCTGGTTGGGGCCGAATTTGAACTGGCCACGCACGGTCTCGAAGTCGGCCTGGCGCAGCGCGGCGCGGAAGGCGTCCACCTTGGCGGTGACGTCGCCGCCGGTGGCCTTGAGCGCGCTACCGATCAGGCGTGCCGTGTCATACGCCTGCGCCGCGTAGTCGGTGGGCTGGCGCTTGAAGGTTTTCTGGAATGCCTCGACGAAATGTTTGTTGGCGGGGTTGTCCAGATCGGCGCTCCACAGCGCGCTGACGTAGTAGCCCTTGCCTGCCGCGCCCACGGCTTCGAGCATTCGGCGGTCTATCGAATAGACCGGTGTAATCATCGGAATTTTGTCAGCCAGGCCAGCGTTGGCGTACTGCTTGGCCAGGTTGATGCCGGCGCCGCCTGGATGGAACTGGAACACCGCGTCGGGCGCCAGCGAGCGGATGCGCGCCAACTCGACCGAGAAATCGGTCTGGTCCAGCTTGGTGTACATCTCGGCCAGCACTTCGCCCTTGTAAACGCGCTTGAAGCCGGCCAGCGCGTCACGCCCGGCCTGGTAATTGGGCGCCAGGATGACCATTTTCTTGTAGCCCAGGTCGTTGGCGGCCATGCCGGGCGTATCGCTGAACGAGTCGTTCTGGAACGCGGCGTCGAAATAACCGGGGTGGCACATCTTGCCGGCGTAACCCGAGGGGCCGGCATTCAGGCTCACGTAGGTGCCGCCGGCTTGCAGCACGCTGGGAGCCACCGCCATCAGCACGTTGGAAAAGTTGATGCCGGTGAACAGCCGGATGCCGTCTTGCAGCATCTTGTCGGCGCTTTGCTTGGCGTTGCCGGGTTTGAGCGCGTCGTCTTCGACCACCAGCTTGACCGGTATGCCGCCCAGTTTGCCGCCGCCCTCATCGACAGCCAGTTGAAAGCCGTCGCGCTCGTCCTGGCCGATGTAACCGGCGGGCGTGGACAAGGTGGTGATGAAGCCGATGGACACCGGCGCCTGCGCCTGCGCGCCGCCGAATGCCACAAAGAAGGCCGCTGCCGCGGCGAGCCGGATGAACGGCGAATGATGCATATTGATGTCTCCTGTATTGAAGTTTTATTTACCAGCCTTAGTTATTTTCCGCCGAACGCTGCCGGGCCAGTGACAGCGCGGTGTCTTCGATCATGTCTTCCTGGCCGCCCACCATGCCGCGGCGGCCCATTTCGACCAGGATGTCGCGCGCCGAAACGCCGTATTTCTGCTCGGCGCGCTTGGCGAACAGCAAGAAGCTGCCGTACACGCCGGCATAGCCCAGCGTCAGCGCGTCGCGGTCGAGGCGGATCGGAAAGTCCATGATGGGCACCACCAGGTCCTCGGCGACGTCCTGAATCTTGAACAGGTCCACGCCGGTTTCGATACCCATCAGCGAACACACGGCCACCAGCACCTCCATCGGCGTGTTGCCGGCGCCCGCGCCCAGGCCGGCGGCGGCGGCGTCGATGCGAGTAGCCCCGGACTCGATGGCGGCGATGGAGTTGGCCACGCCCATCGCCAGGTTGTGATGGCCGTGGAAACCCAGTTCGGTTTGCGGTTTCAGCGCCGCGCGTACCGCGCCGATGCGTGCTTTCACGGTTTCGGGCAGCAGATGGCCGGCGGAGTCGGTGACGTAGATGCAGTTGGCGCCGTAGCCTTCCATCAGCTTGGCCTGTTCAACCAGCTTTTCGGGGCTGGCCATGTGCGCCATCATCAGAAAGCCGACGGTGTCCATGTCCATCTTGCGCGCCAGGGTGATGTGCTGTTCGGCAACGTCGGCCTCGGTGCAATGGGTGGCCACGCGGATGGTGCGCACGCCGACGCCGTGCGCCATCTTGAGGTGGTCAACGGTGCCGATGCCCGGCAGCAGCAACGCGCTGATCTTGGCGCGCTTCATCAACGGAATGACGGCGCTCAGGTACTGCTCGTCGGTGTGGGCCGGAAAGCCGTAGTTGACCGAACTGCCGCCCAAGCCGTCGCCGTGGGTGACTTCGATCAGCGGAATGCCGGCCTCGTCCAGCCCTTGCGCGATGGTTTTCATCTGCTCCAGCGTCATCAGGTGGCGCTTGGGGTGCATGCCGTCGCGCAGCGTCATGTCATGCAGGGTGATGGTTTTTCCTGTCAGTGTGGTCATGTCAATTTTGTCCGTTGTGCTCAAGCGCCGCCTGCCGCCCCTTCGTCATTCCTACGAAGTTCCCGCCTTCGCGGGAATGACAGGGAATCCACAGGGCACTCATTCAAAAGCCGACGCTCGAGGATACGCCCTTGGATTCCCGCCTCCGCGGGAATGACGATGGGAAAGTCTCACAGCGCGCAGGGGAAGGCGTAGATCCAGTTTCACTTCAATACCAGCGTGCCCTTGAGGATTTCCTCGGCGAACATTTCGGCGGTGCGCGCGGCGGCGGCGGTCATGATGTCGAGGTTGCCAGCGTATTTGGGCAGGTAGTCGCCCAGGCCTTCGACTTCCAGAAACACCGATACGCGGTTGCCGTCAAACACCGGGCCGTTGACCAGCCGGTAGCCGGGCACGTACTTTTGCACTTCGGCGATCATGGCGTGGATCGATTGGGTGATCGCGGCCTCGTCGGGCGTGCCTTCAACCAGGCAATGCACCGTGTCGCGCATGATTAGCGGCGGTTCGGCCGGGTTGATGATGATGATGGCCTTGCCTTTTTTGGCGCCGCCAACTTTCTCTATCGCGCCGGCAGTGGTGCGGGTGAATTCGTCGATGTTCTTGCGCGTGCCCGGCCCGGCAGAGCGCGAGGAGACGGTGGCGACGATCTCGCCGTAAGCCACCGGCTGCACGCGCGCGACGGCGGCCACCATCGGAATGGTGGCCTGGCCGCCGCAGGTGACCATGTTGACGTTCATCTCGCGCCGGCCGACGTGCTCGCGCAAGTTGACCGGCGGCACGCAGTAGGGGCCGATGGCCGCTGGCGTGAGGTCGATCATCATCGCTCCTTCAGCGTTGACCTTGCGCGAGTTTTCGGCGTGCACGTAGGCGCTGGTGGCGTCGAAGACAATTTGCACGCCGTCGGCCCGGAGGTGGGGCACCAGGCCATCGACGCCTTCGGCGGTGGTCTTGATGCCCATTTCCCTGGCGCGCGCCAAGCCGTCCGAGGCGGGATCGATGCCAACCATCCACACTGGTTCAAGCACCGGGCTGCGCTGCAACTTGGCCAGCAGATCGGTGCCGATGTTGCCGGGGCCAATCAGGGCGCATTTGACTTTCTGGGTCATGGAAAAATTTTCTGTTGAGAAAAATCATTGAAATGGGAAAACCGCTTTCACCCAAAGGGCGTTGCCTTGAGGGCCGTTCTTGACCTTGGTCTCGAACTGCCACTTGGCCGTGACGAACCAGCCTTTACCGCTGTCGTA
>JAITMV010000096.1 GCA_031277295.1 Burkholderiaceae bacterium
GTATCCAGCCCGCCAGAAAAAGCAATGCCGACCTTGTGACCGGCGGGAAGCGATTGAAGAATGGTGGACATGCGTGGCGTGCGCGTTTGAACGAAGCGCGCATTATCCGTTGGGACTTGGGCAAAAAAGGATGAATCAAAGGCCAGCGCCAACAGGTAACCGTTTTGCATGCGCCTGATTTGCGCAAGTCGTGTCCGGTTTGCGCCGGAGGCGGGCAATTGCATGCCAAGGCGTCCACGGCGCGCGGGGTGAAGTGTTCTATGCTCGCCACCTCGCCGCCGAACACGTCCCATGACCAATCTTCAGCTGCCGCCGTCCCTGCTCGATAGCCTGCGCGGCCTGATTCTTCGGGCACGGCAGCAGGTCGTGCGCCATGTCAATGCCGTGCAGGTGCAAACCTATTGGCAGATTGGCCGGCACATCGTCGAGTTCGAGCAGGGCGGTGAGAAGCGGGCAAGCTATGGCCAGCGTC
This sequence comes from Burkholderiaceae bacterium, assembly GCA_031277295.1. Classification (GTDB taxonomy): domain Bacteria; phylum Pseudomonadota; class Gammaproteobacteria; order Burkholderiales; family Burkholderiaceae_C; genus Ottowia. Next base: position 473 of record JAITMV010000096.1, read on the forward strand.
TGTTGCCGCAACTCGGGCAAGCCTTGTCGCAAGAGTTTGGTAAAGGTTTCGATGCCTCAAACCTGCGGTACATGCGCCTGTTTTTTCAGGCTTTTCCAATTCGTGACGCACTGCGTCACGAATTGAGCTGGACCCACTACCGCCTGCTGCTTCGGGTCGATGCCCCGCAGGCGCGCGAGTGGTACATGCGCGAGGCGGCGGCGCAGAACTGGAGCACCCGCGCGCTGGAGCGGCAGATCGGCAGCCTGTATTACGAGCGCCTGCTGTCCAGCCGCGACAAGGCGGGCATGCAGGCGGAAAGCGCCGAAATGACCAGCCCCTCGCCACGAGATTTCGTGCGCGACCCGGTCATGCTCGAATTTCTGGGCCTGCCCGATACGGGCCGCCTGCTGGAGTCCGATCTGGAACAGGGGCTGATGGAGCGGCTGCAACAATTTCTGCTGGAACTGGGCAAGGGCTTTGCCTTCGTCGCGCGCCAGCAGCGCGTCAGTACGGAAACGCAGGACTTTTACATTGATCTGGTGTTCTACAACTACCTGCTCAAGTGCTTCGTGCTGATCGACCTGAAAACGGGCCACCTGACGCATCAGGACATCGGCCAGATGGACATGTACGTGCGCCTTTACGACGACCAGCGCCGCAGCACCGACGACAACCCGACCGTCGGCATTCTGCTGTGCGGCAGCAAGGACCAGTCGGTGGCGCGCTACTCCGTGCTGCACGAAAGCGCGCAGTTGTTCGCCAGCAAATACCGCCTGGTGTTGCCAAGCGAGGAAGAACTGCGCCGCGAAATCGAACGCGAGCAGGCCGAAATCGACGCCCGCCGCGCGCTTGAAGGCCGGGATTAGCCCGCGACCACCGCAGCCGCCACCACCCACCGCGCCGCCTTCTCCGCCATCATCAGCGTCGGGCTGTTGGTGTTGCCGCTGGTAATCGTCGGCATCGCCCCGGCGTCGGCCACGCGCAGGCCGGCGATCAGGCCGCCCGCGCCGTCGCGCACTTGCAGGCGCGGGGTGAGCACGGCTTGCGGGTCGCCGTCCTGGCCCATCTTTGTCGTGCCAACGGGGTGGAAGATGGTGCTGGCGATGTCGCCGGCCAGCCGCGCCAGATCTTCGTCGCTCTGGTACTGTGCGCCGGGCTTGAACTCCTCCGGCGCGAAGCGCGCCAGCGCGCTCTGGGCCATGATGCGGCGGGTCACACGCAAGCTGTCGGCGGCGACCTGGCGGTCTTCGGCGGTGGCGAGGTAATTGGGCGCGATGGCGGGCGCGTCCTCGAAGCGCGCGCTCTTGATGTGGACCGTGCCGCGGCTGGTCGGGTTCAGGTTGCAGACGCTGGCGGTAATGGCGGGAAAGGTGTGCAGCGGCTCGCCGAAGGCGTCCAGACTGAGCGGCTGCACGTGGTATTCGATGTTCGGCCATTCGAGCGCGGGCGAAGAACGGGTGAACGCGCCCAACTGACTCGGCGACATACTCATCGGCCCACTGCGGCGCAGCGCATATTCCAGCCCGATCATGGCCTTGCCCCACAGCGTGCTGGCGATCTGGTTGAGCGTGCGCGCGCCGCTGACTTTATAGACCGAGCGGATTTGCAGGTGGTCTTGCAGATTGGCGCCGACGCCGGGCAGATCGGCCAACACCTCGATGCCATGCCGTTGCAACAACGCCGCCGGGCCGACGCCCGACAGTTGCAGGATTTGCGGCGAGCCGATGCTGCCGGCGGCCAGAATCAACTCGCCACCGGGAGCCAGTCGCGGCGTTTGCATCCCGCCGCCTGTCCACACCTGCGCGCCGGCGCAGCGCAAACCAGCGGCGCCGCGCTCGATCAGCAGGCGCGCCACCTGCGCCTGCGTCCATAGCGTGAAGTTGGGCCGCGTGGTGCAGGCCGGGCGCAAAAAGGCTTTGGCGGCGTTCCAGCGCCAGCCGGCTTTTTGATTCACCTCGAAGTAGCCCACACCCTCGTTGTTGCCCTGGTTGAAGTCGTCGGTGGCTGGGATGCCGGCCTGCACGGCAGCTTGGGCAAAGGCGTCCAGGACTTCCCAGCGCAGGCGCTGTTTGTCCACCCGCCACTCGCCGCCGTGACCGTGCAGGCGGGCGAATCCGGCGGGAGCCTGGTTGTCGTCCAGGCGGTAGTGATCCTCGTGCGCCATGAAGTCGGGCAGGCAGTGGTGCCAGCGCCATTCGTCGTCGCCCGTCAGCGCGGCCCACTGGTCGTAGTCGCGCGACTGGCCGCGCATGTAGATCATGCCGTTGATGCTGCTGCACCCGCCCAACACCTTGCCGCGCGGGTAGCGCAGCGTGCGGCCGTTCAAGCCCGCGGCCGCTTCGGTCTGGTACAGCCAGTCGGTGCGCGG
>JAITMV010000108.1 GCA_031277295.1 Burkholderiaceae bacterium
TCATCGAAGAAGCCAAGGTACGCGCTGGCGAAGAAGGCGCCAAGATCGTCGCCGCCGCTCGCGCCGAGGCCGAGCAGCAGGTGGTGCGCGCGCGCGAAGCGCTGCGCGACGATGTCGCCCGGCTGGCCGTGCGCGGCGCTGAGCAGATTTTGCGCAAGGAGGTCAACCCCGCTGTGCATACCGATCTGCTGAACCGCCTCAAAACCGAGCTTTGACAAGCCCAAGGACACCGAGATGGCCGAACTTGCCACCATCGCCAGACCTTACGCCGAAGCCTTGTTCGAGGCCAGCAGCGGCGATCTGCCGGCCACGTGGGGCTGGCTGAGCGCACTCGCGGCGGCGGCGGACACTCCGCTGCTGTTGCAGTTCGCGGCCAATCCCAAGGTCGGCGCCGACGAGGTTTTTCGGCTCATGACCTCGGTGCTGCCGCAACCGCTGCCTGGGCATGGCGCCAATTTTTTGCGCACCGTGATCGACAACGGCCGGCTGGCCGCGCTGCCCGAGGTGGCCAGGCAGTTCCATGCCTTGGTCAACGCGCGAAGCGGCTGTTCGGATGCGCAGATTTACAGCGCCTTTCCCATCGCGGCGGGCGAACTGGCGGACTTGCAGGCGGTGCTGGAAAAACGCTTCGCGCGTCGGCTCGAAACCCAGGTGCACGTCGATCCCGATCTGATCGGCGGCGTGCGCGTGGTGGTGGGTGACGAGGTGCTGGACACCTCCGTCAGAGCACGCTTGCAGCAAATGAAAGCGGCCCTCACCGCTTGACCAAGCCCGTGGATAAATTTGCCTTGGGCACGCTCATGCCGTTAAAACGCGCAGTATTCATCTTCACAGGCTCTGACGCTCGCCTCGGCAAGAGCAATCGAACAACTTACAGGACTTGAAGGAAAGAGTCATGCAACTCAATCCCACCGAAATTTCAGAACTCATCAAAAGCCGTATCGAAGGGCTGGGCGTCAACGCCGACGTGCGCAATCAAGGCACGGTGGTATCGGTGACCGACGGCATCGTGCGCATTCACGGTTTGTCGGACGCCATGCAAGGCGAAATGCTGGAGTTCCCGCCCACCCCCGGCGGCCAGCCGACGTTCGGCCTGGCGCTGAACCTGGAGCGTGACTCGGTCGGCGCGGTGATTCTGGGCGAGTACGAGCACATCTCCGAAGGCGATACCGTCAAGTGCACGGGCCGCATTCTGGAAGTGCCGGTCGGCCCCGAACTGATTGGCCGCGTGGTCAACGCGCTCGGCCAGCCGATTGACGGCAAAGGGCCGATTGACGCCAAGATGACCGACGTGATCGAAAAGGTCGCCCCCGGCGTGATCGCGCGCCAGTCGGTCAGCCAGCCGGTGCAAACGGGCCTGAAGTCGATTGACTCGATGGTGCCTATCGGGCGCGGTCAGCGCGAGCTTATCATCGGCGACCGCCAGACCGGCAAGACGGCGGTGGCGATTGACGCCATCATCAACCAAAAGGGTCATAACATGACCTGCGTGTACGTCGCCATCGGCCAGAAGGCGTCGTCAATCAAGAACGTGGTGCGCGCGCTGGAACAAGCTGGCGCGATGGCTTACACCATCGTGGTGGCGGCCTCGGCCTCGGAATCCGCGGCCATGCAATACGTGGCGGCCTATTCGGGCTGCACCATGGGCGAATACTTCCGCGACCGTGGGCAAGACGCGCTCATCATTTACGACGACTTGTCCAAGCAGGCCGTGGCCTACCGTCAGGTATCGCTGCTGCTGCGCCGCCCACCGGGGCGCGAGGCGTATCCGGGCGACGTGTTCTACCTGCACAGCCGTCTGCTGGAGCGCGCCGCGCGCGTCAACGCCGAATACGTGGAGCAATTCACCAAGGGCGAGGTCAAAGGCAGGACCGGCTCGTTGACCGCGCTGCCGATCATCGAGACTCAGGCCGGCGACGTGTCGGCCTTCGTGCCGACCAACGTGATCTCGATCACCGATGGCCAGATCTTCCTGGAAACCAACCTGTTCAACGCTGGTATCCGGCCCGCCATCAACGCCGGCATTTCGGTTTCACGCGTCGGCGGCGCGGCGCAGACCAGTTGGATCAAGGGGCTGTCGGGCGGCATTCGCACCGACTTGGCGCAGTACCGCGAACTGGCGGCGTTTGCGCAGTTCGCCTCCGACTTGGACGATGCCACGCGCAAGCAGTTGGATCGTGGCGCGCGCGTGACCGAGTTGCTCAAGCAGCCGCAATACGCACCGCTGCCGATCAGCCTGATGGGCGCGTCGCTGTTCGCCGTCAACAAGGGCTACATGGACAGCCTGGAAGTCAAGCAGGTGCTGTCGTTCGAGACGGGTCTGCACGGCTATCTGAGGGACAAGCACGCCGCGCTGTTGGACATCATTGAGCAAAACGGCGCCAAGTGGGACAACAAGCCGGCCAAAGATGACGACGGCGATGACAAAAAAGCCTTCAAAAAGCTGTGCATCGACGCCGAGGCCGAATTGACCGCGGCCATCGAAGCGTTCAAAAAAACGTTCGGCTGACCCCCCCGCCCTTTTCAGGAGCAGCAAGCCATGGCAGTTGGCAAGGAAATCCGCGGCAAGATCAAATCGGTGGAAAACACCAAGAAGATCACCAAGGCGATGGAAATGGTCGCGGCCAGCAAGATGCGCAAGGCGCAGGATCGGATGCGCGCGGCGCGGCCTTACGCCGAGAAGGTACGCAACATCGCCACCGACCTCGGGCAAGCCAACCCCGAGTACATGCATCCGTTCATGAAGCTGCACGATGCCAACCGTGCCGGCTTGATCGTGGTGACCACCGACAAAGGTTTGTGCGGCGGCATGAATACCAACGTGCTGCGTGCCGTGACGGCCCGGCTGCGCGAATTGGAGGCTGGCGGCACTGCCGCCGATGCCGTGGCTATCGGTAACAAGGGGCTGGGTTTTTTGAACCGCATTGGCGCCAGGGTGGTGTCGCAGGCCACGCATCTGGGCGACACGCCGCACCTCGATAAGCTGATCGGCCCGGTCAAGGCGCTGCTGGACGAATACGCCAAGGGCAAGCTGAACGCGGTCTACATTGCCTATACCCGCTTCATCAATACCATGCGGCAGGAGTCGGTCATCGAAACGCTACTGCCGCTGTCACACGAAAAAATGCGGCAAGAAACGCGCGAAAGCGGCGGCCAGCATTCGTGGGACTACATCTACGAGCCGGACGCGCGCTCAGTCATCGACGATTTGCTGCGGCGCTACGTCGAAGCGCTGGTGTATCAGGCGGTGGCTGAAAACATGGCCTCCGAGCAATCGGCGCGCATGGTGGCGATGAAGGCCGCCACCGACAACGCTGGCAACGTGATTCACGAGTTGAAACTGGTTTACAACAAGACGCGGCAGGCCGCGATCACCACCGAGTTGTCGGAAATCGTCGCCGGCGCCGCCGCCGTCTAAAAAAGACCAACCCGGCTCATTCACACGAATCTAAACAAGGTTTTATTGGAGCAAGACAATGGCTCAAGTTGAAGGAAAAATCGTTCAATGCATCGGCGCCGTGGTGGACGTGGAGTTCGCGCGCGATCACATGCCCAAGGTGTATGACGCGCTGAAGATGGAAGGCTCTGCGCTGACGCTGGAAGTACAGCAGCAACTGGGCGACGGCATCGTGCGCACCATCGCGCTGGGTTCGTCTGACGGCCTGCGCCGCGGCATGGTGGTGACCAACACCGGCCATCCCATCACGATCCCGGTCGGCCCGGCCACGCTGGGCCGCATCATGGATGTGTTGGGTAACCCGATTGACGAGCGCGGCCCGGTCGATCAGGCGCAGACCGCCTCGATCCACCGCAAGGCGCCGGCGTATGACGAACTCTCGCCCTCGCAGGAACTGCTGGAAACCGGCATCAAGGTGATCGACCTGATCTGCCCGTTCGCCAAGGGCGGCAAGGTCGGTCTCTTCGGCGGCGCGGGCGTGGGTAAGACCGTCAACATGATGGAGCTCATCAACAACATCGCCAAGGCGCACTCGGGCCTGTCGGTGTTCGCTGGCGTGGGCGAGCGCACGCGCGAGGGCAACGACTTCTATCACGAGATGGCCGAGTCGGGTGTGGTCAACCTTGAAAGTCTGGGCGACTCCAAAGTGTCGATGGTCTATGGCCAGATGAACGAGCCGCCCGGCAACCGCCTGCGCGTGGCGCTCACGGGCCTGACGATTGCCGAGTCGTTTCGCGACGAAGGCCGCGACGTGCTGTTCTTCGTGGACAACATCTACCGCTACACGCTGGCTGGCACCGAGGTATCGGCGCTGCTGGGCCGTATGCCATCAGCGGTGGGTTACCAGCCGAC
>JAITMV010000187.1 GCA_031277295.1 Burkholderiaceae bacterium
GGCGCGGGACGAAGGGCTGGCCAATTTCAGCGTGCTGTGCTGCCACGTGCTCACGCCCGCGGCCATCACGCACATTCTGGAATCGCCCGAGGTGCGGCAATTCGGCACCGTGCCGATCGACGGCTTCATCGGCCCGGCGCACGTCAGCATCGTCATCGGCTCCGCGCCCTACGAGCATTTCGCCGAGGAATACCGCAAGCCGGTGGTGATCGCCGGCTTCGAGCCGCTGGACGTGATGCAGGCCATCCTGATGCTGGTGCGCCAGGTCAACGACGGCCGCGCCCTGGTCGAAAACGAATTCACGCGCGCCGTCACGCCCGAGGGCAACCGCAAGGCGCAGGCGCTGGTGTCCGAAGTGCTCGAACTGCGCTCCCGCTTCGAGTGGCGCGGCTTGGGCGAAGTGCCGTACAGCGCGCTGCGCATCCGCGAGGCGTATGCCGGCTTCGACGCCGAGCGCCGCTTCGGCCTCGACTACCAATCGGTGCCCGACAACAAAGCCTGCGAATGCGGCGCCATCCTGCGCGGCGTGAAAAAACCCACCGACTGCAAAATCTTCGGCACCGTCTGCACGCCCGAAAACCCGGTCGGCTCCTGCATGGTGTCCAGCGAAGGCGCCTGCGCCGCGCACTACACCTACGGACGCTTCCGCGACATTGCCATCGTCCCCGAGAAGGCCGCCGCATGAGCGTCGTGAAGCCCAACTACGTCCGCCCGCTGGACATCCGCCGCGGCCGCATCGACATGAGCCACGGCGCCGGCGGCAAAGCCAGCGCCCAGTTGATCGAGGAGCTGTTCCTCGCCGCGCTGGACAACGAATTCCTGCGCCAGGGCGACGACGGCGCCGTGCTGCCCCTGCCCGGCTTCGATCCCGCCGAAGGCCGCCTGGTGATGGCCACCGACGCCCACGTGGTGTCGCCGCTGTTCTTTGCCGGCGGCGACCTGGGCTGCCTGTCGGTGCACGGCACCATCAACGACGTCGCCATGTCCGGCGCGCGGCCCTTGTATCTGAGCGCCAGCTTCATCATCGAGGAAGGCTTTCCGCTGGCCGATCTGCAACGCATCGTCCAGTCGATGGCCAAGGCATCGCGCGAAGCCGGCGTGCCGGTGGTCACCGGCGACACCAAAGTGGTGGAACAGGGCAAGGGCGACGGCGTATTCATCAGCACCACCGGCGTCGGCGTGCTGCCCAGGGACGTGGAAATCAACGGCCGCCGCGCCCGCCCCGGCGACGTGGTGCTGCTGTCGGGCAGCATCGGCGACCACGGCGTGGCGGTGCTGTCGCAGCGCGAATCGCTGGCTTTCGCCACCACCGTCCAGAGCGACACCGCCGCGCTGCACACGCTGGTCGCCGCCATGCTGCAAGCCGCCCCCGGCGGCGTGCGCGTGCTGCGCGACCCCACGCGCGGCGGGCTGGCGACCACGCTCAACGAAGTGGCGCGCCAGTCGGGCGTGGGCATGCTGCTGCGCGAGGCCGACATCGCCGTCAAGCCCGAGGTCAACGCCGCCTGCGAACTGCTCGGCCTCGATCCGCTGTACGTCGCCAACGAAGGCAAACTGATCGCCGTGGTCGCCCCCGAAGCGGCCGACGCGGTGCTGGCCGCCATGCGCGCCCACCCCCAAGGCCGCGAGGCCGCCCGCATTGGCGAAGTCGCCGATGACCCTTATCATTTCGTGCAAATGGTGACGCGCTTCGGCGGCCGCCGGGTGGTGGACTGGCTGAGCGGGGAGCAACTGCCGCGCATTTGTTGATGCGGGTATTGGTATTGGGTCCACGCATGAAGAATGGGGAGACGGGGGGTATCGAATAATTAGGTGTTAGGCGAAATTCATCTGTATCAACCACGTAAAGGAAGTTTTATGAATCAATCAATCAAGCACGGCATAGCTCTCGCCTCAATGGCTGCTATTGTTATGTTAACTACTGGTTGCGGAACAGTTACTGCATTCACTGGTAATACTGCGAGTGTCGTGACAGATGATGCCATCGAAAAAAATACCTCCATGGCTCTAGGCATTCCAAAAGGCTCTTTCACAATTTTTGATCGTGTGAATGAAGGTATAAAAGCAAGTTATTCAGTCAAAACAAAAAACGGAAAACAGTATAATTGCTATGTCACTGGCTCTCCATCTGGGGTTTTCGGTAACTCAGTGGTGACATCGGATGCACTCTGTACAGAAATGCGCGCGGATGGCAGACCATCGTCCAAGACAGGGTCAGCGAGCGGTCAATGTAATGCTTTGCTTAAGGCTGCTGGCAGATGCTAATGCGGTGAAGCATCGCACCTAACATTGCTCAAGCCGACCACCTACGGTAGCGGCTGAGTTTAGGTGTTAGGCCAAATCAGGCAAAACGCGGACACCTTCTATCTCGCGCAATTAATTCGCAAAGGAGCTTTTGCCATGCCAGAATTCTTAACTCTCTGGAACAATCATCCCACCATCAAGGGTGATGCGCCCTTGCTCGACCAAAAGGTTTACGAGAATCAATGTGCAATCAATGTGTCTGCTGCGTGGATGCGCTCAGGTCTGGAGTTTACCGGATACACCGGGGTATTGTCGTGGGAGAAAGATAAACCCAAGTACCCAATCCGCGCCCAAGAACTCGCCAACTGGTTTTCAACGCCTCATTCAAATCTTCCATTTAAAGCGCAGAAATTTAAAGGAGAAGAGGTATTCGAGAAAATCAGACTGCAAAAGGGCATTATTTTCTTTCAAAACTACTGGGGAACCGGCAATCAAGGCGATCACATCGATCTTTGGAATGGAGCCCGGCTAACCGATTGGCGTACATGGGCAAGAATTCATTTTCGCATCGGAAGTTATGGGCTGCACAACCTTGGCGCAGGCTCTGATTTCAAGAAAGCAGCTTCGGTGTGGTTCTGGAAGCTGCTATGAAGCGAGTTTTTTATTTGCTGTTCGGAGCTGCAGTGGGCATTGCGCTCGGAACGCTGCTCGCCATTCCTTTCAATCATTGGTACGCTGAAAATTTCGTCCGAGGCGATGACGATGCCAACTTTCTTGTGAGTGTCCTTTTTTTTGTCTGGCCGGTATCGGCATTTTTTGGCGCTGTTTTTGGAAATTTTCTCTGGCGGAAGCATATTGAAAAAATTGATTGAATTTATTCTTTC
>JAITMV010000208.1 GCA_031277295.1 Burkholderiaceae bacterium
AAGCCCAGCGCCACGCTGGAAAAGGCGCCGAACAGCATGTAATACACGCACATGAAAGCGCAGATCGCCAGAAAACCCCAGGCCACGCTATGAAAACCCTTGGCGATGTTCTCGGCCCCCAAGCTGGGGCCGATGGTGCGCTCCTCGATGATCTCCATCGGCGCAGCCAGCGAACCGGCGCGCAGCAGCAGCGCCAGATCGTTCGCCTCGGCGACCGTCATCGAACCGGAAATCTGAAAGCGGTTGCCCAGCTCGGACTGGATCACCGGCGCGGTCAGCGCCTCGCCCTTGCCCTTTTCGAACAGGATGATCGCCATGCGCTTTTTCAGGTTCTCGCTGCTGACCTGCTTCATGATCGCACCGCCCTTGGCGTCCACGGTCAGATCGACCGCGGGCCGCTGCTTGTCATCGAACCCGGGCTGCGCGTCGCTCAGACTCTCGCCAGTCAAAATCACCGTCCGTTTGACGATCACCGGCCGGCCGTCGCGCTCAAGGAATTTTTCCGAGCCGAACGGCACCGGCCCGTTGTTCATCTCGGCGGCGCGGCCTTCGGCGCTTTCGTCCACCAGGCGCATTTCCAGCGTCGCCGTGCGGCCCAGAATGTCCTTGGCCTTGGTGGTGTCCTGCACGCCGGGCAACTGAACCACCACGCGGTCGGCGCCCTGCTGCTGAATCACCGGCTCGGCCACGCCCAATTCGTTGACCCGGTTGTGCAACGTGGTGATGTTCTGCTTGACCGCCTCGCCCTGTACCCGCAGCAGCGCCTGCGGCTTGAAAGTAGTTACCAGGCGCGGCTCTCCGGCGGCTTCAGCCACATCCAGGTCGGGCTGAGCATCGGCGATGACCTGGCGCGCCGCTTGCAACGTGGCGGCGTCGCGGGCGCGAATTTCAATCGAATCACCCACGCGATTGACGCCGCCGTGACGTACGTCCTTCTGGCGCAAGGCCAGACGGATGTCGCTGGCCACCGTGTCCAGCCGCTTGGTAATGGCCGCGCGCATGTCCACTTGCAGCATGAAATGAACGCCGCCACGCAAATCCAGCCCCAGGTACATCGGCTTGGCGTTCAGCGCCGTCAACCAAGCCGGAGAACGCGACACCAGGTTGAGCGCCACGATGTAGGCCGGATCGTCGCCGCCTGGGTTGACCGCGTGTTCAATCGCGTCCTTGGCCTTGAGCTGGTCGTCGGGCGTATCGAAACGCGCCAGCACAGACGCGCCTTCCAGTGTCAGCCGGTTGGGCGCGACGCCGGCGCTTTTGAGCGCTTGCTCCACCGTCGATAAGGTGGCCGTATCGACCTTGGCCATCACCTTGACGGCCGACACCTGCACAGCGGGCGCCTCGCCAAACAGGTTCGGCAGCGTATACAGCACGGCCACCAGCAAGGCGATCACGATGATCGCGTACTTCCAGATCGGATAGCGGTTCATGACGCAAGAAAGTCAGGCAACGGCCCGGACGTAAAGCGGACCGCCCGCTTACTTCATGGTCCCCTTGGGCAGCACCTGCACCACGTAGCTGCGTTGAATTTGCACCTCAACCCCGGCGGCGATCTGCAATCCGACCGAGCTTTCCGTGAGCGAAACCACCTTGCCCATCACCCCGCCCGACGTCACCACCTCGTCGCCCTTGGCCAGCGCGTCGAGCATGGCCCGATGTTCCTTCTGCCTTTTCATCTGCGGCCGGATCATGATGAAGTACAGCACAACGAACATCAGCACCAGCGGCAAAAAGCTGGTCAGGGAACCCAGCGGACCGCTGGGAGCAGCCGCGCCTGACGAGGCGGTTTGGGCAAAAGCGTTGGAGATGAACACCAGCGAAATTCCTAAAAAAGACAGGCCACGCCGCAAACAAATTCACGTACACGGTAAAGGCGCGGCTTGTGCGTGAAGAAACTAAGTATTGTAAGTGGTACGCGCCACCTCAATGAGCAGGGGGTGCGATTCAAAGTGATGTGTCTACCCAGTCAGGGCCGGTTCTACTCCCTCGCCCCCTTGCTGTCTCCCTATCACATCGTCCCTCCCCCACCCAACTCCCGCGCCAGCCGCAAGCCCTCGACTCGATCCTGCAACCGCAGCCAGCCATCCCATAGCGTTTTCCATCCTGGTCGCCCTGTGTGCTTGGTGTCAAGAAATCCTCCCAACCGCGCAATCGCCAAACAAGCCCAGGCCAGTGATGGGGGCGAGGCTGGCAGCGGCGCCTTTTTCTCCTTGTGATCCAGCAGCCACAGCATCCGCCACTCATCGGCCTCCAACACCCCATCGCAGGGCAGTGCCGATTCAGACTCCTGGCCCACCCGCTCGCGCAATTGCAGCACACGCACCGCTACAAACGCCGTGATCACCACCATCCGCTCCAAATTGCCCTCGCTTTGCTGGCGCAGCCGCTCTACCCCCACGCCGCTTTTCCACGCCTTGTGATACTCCTCGATGCGCCAGCGCAACTCGTAATACCGCACGATCTTCTTGACTCGTTCGGCGCTGTCCACCGCCTCACTGGTCAGAAGCACCCAGTTCAACCGCGCCTTCTCCTGCTCTGCTGCCTCCTCATACACCCGCACCACATTAACCCTCAGCGCCGGGCTGCCAGCGCCTCGATTGGCCGGCGCGCTCAAACTCACACCGCACGCGCACACCCGCAGCGACGCCTTGCGCGCCAGGCGCCCGCCACGCTGAGCGATCTCAACCTGGCTTTCGTACAACACACTATCCGGGCTTTGCAGTTTCGCAAACAAGGTCTGCTGCTGATCGCTCAACACCCGGTCAGCCTGGGCGCGCACCACAAACCGCTGGCCGCGTTCAAGCTTGTAGCGAAGGTATTCGTAGATGTCACACTCCCGATCACACACCGAAATCACGCGCCCCAGGGTTTGGGCATCCAGGCGCTGCTCTATGCGCTCGGAGGCTTGCTGCCATTTGAAGCTCTCCTTGTCCTCGTAGGCGCGTTGCTTGCGCGCGTGTTTCTTGCCATAGGAGGCATCGTCTCGGCACCAGCGGCGCTGCTCAAGCAAGCCCACGGTGCGCTCGCTATTGGCATGCAGCAACAGCACCGAGTGCACCAGATAGCCGCGTTGCTTGGCTTCGCAGCGCGAGCCGGTCGTCCCAAGCTGCGCGGCTACCGTGTGCGCGTACACCACGCTGGTGGTGTCCTCCACCGCCAGCAGATCGCCTTCATGCCCTGACGCCATCTGCGCAACCGCCGCAAAGCCGCCTTCGGCTATGGCCTGAGGGCAGACGTTGTCGTTGCCAATCAAGCGGTAGGCGCCCAAAGCCGCCGCTTTGCTGCTTTGGCAACTGCTGGCAAGCGAATCCCCTGCATGGCTGGCCAAACGTGCGGCAACATCCTCCAACCGACGGGTTCTGCGCGCATCTCCCAGATCGCAAGACCCAAACATCTGTTGTGCCCAACGCCGATCTTCTGAGGTCATTGATAACTCCAAGTAATTCATGAAGTTATAGAGCATTCTTCAAGTTAAATGTGATAGAGAGACAG
>JAITMV010000263.1 GCA_031277295.1 Burkholderiaceae bacterium
ACAGCGCAGGAGTACGGCGGCATCATCAAACACGGTGCCAAGCTGCTGTACGCCTTTGCCGAATGCACCGTGCCCAAGGTCACGGTCATCACGCGCAAGGCTTACGGCGGCGCTTACGACGTGATGGCGTCCAAGCATCTGCGCGGCGACGTGAACCTGGCTTGGCCGAATGCCGAAATCGCGGTGATGGGCGCCAAGGGCGCGGTGGAGATCATCTTCCGCGACGACAAGAACGACCCCGAAAAGTTGGCCGCGCGCGAGGCCGAATACAAGGCGCGCTTCGCCAATCCCTTCGTCGCCGGCGCGCGCGGCTTCATCGACGACGTCATCCTGCCGCACGAAACCCGCAAGCGCATCTGCCGCAGCTTGGCCATGCTCAAGGATAAGAAGCTCGACAACCCGTGGCGTAAGCACGGCAATATTCCGTTGTGAAGGCGCGGTTTCTGTTGGAAGATAAAGATTCTTTTTTGAACATTAAAATCGATTTTTATGGTTTAATAGTTCATTAAAGAGCAAATAAATTCAAGCATGTTGACCCTGCAATCACCCGCCTCGATTCGCCAGACGCTCGGCGCGCGTGGCCGTGCGTTGCGCTTGGCGCGCAATCTGTCGCAGACCGAACTGGCGCGGATGACCGGCGCTTCGCTGTCATCGATCCGGCGTTTCGAGGCCGCGGGGCAAGGCACGTTCGATCTGGTGGTGCGTATCGCCTTGGCGTTGCAGGCGGAGCAGGGTTTGGAGACGTTGTTTTCCGCGCCAGCGCACAGCATTGCGCAGCTTGAGGCAGCGGCGCAAGGCCGCCAGCGGCAGCGGGCGCGTAAGCCGCGTGTGATGCGAAAGCAAGCGGATTGAGCCATGCCAATCACCCGATTGAACGTGATCTATCGCGGCTGGGGCGAGCACTGGCGCATGGGCACGCTGGCCGACGCCGATGGCGCGCTGCTGTTCGAGTACAGCGCGCGGGCCATCGAGCGCGGCTTGCAGTTCTCGCCCCTGCGCGTACCGCTTCCCCTGCCTGGCGCGGCGCAGGCTACGTACACCGGGCCGCGTCACTTTCTGGGTTTGCCGGGCTTCATCGCCGACAGCCTGCCCGACGGCTGGGGCATGTTGCTGATGGACCGCGCGCTGCGCAAGATCGGCCGTGATCCGCACGCGGTTTCGGCGCTGGATCGGCTGGCCATCGTCGGGCATGGCGCGATGGGCGCGCTGGCGTTTGAACCGGCTGATGAGATCGAGGTCGAACGCAGCGGCATCGTTGAAGTCGCGGCGCTGGCGCGCGAGGTGCAAACGGTCGCCGCCGACGAAAACGACACCACGCCGCAGGCGCAACTGCGGCGCCTGTTGGTGCTGGGCGGCTCGCCGCAAGGCGCGCGGCCCAAGGCGCTGCTGCGCTGGAATCGTGGGCGCAATCAGTTTGTGCAAGACGACGCCGGGCCGCTGACGGGCGAACCGTGGCTGATCAAATTTCCGGCCCAGGGTGAACACGCCGAGGTCTGCGCCATCGAGGCGCTCTACGCGCAACTGGCCCGCGCCGGTGGCATTGATTTGCCGGAATCTGCCTTCTTCCCGCTGGGGCCAGGTTACAGCGCCTTCGGCGTGCGCCGTTTCGACCGCGTGGGCGCGCCCGATGGCGGCGAGCGCCGCGTGCCGCTGTTGAGCATGGCCGCTGCGCTGGATGCCGACTTTCGCCTGCCCGCGCTCGATTACGAAACCGTGCTGCTCGCCACCGCGCGCATCACCGGCGACTACCGCGAAACGCTCAAGGCCTTTCACCGCTGCGTGTTCAACGTGCTGGCCCACAACCGCGACGATCACGCCAAGAACTTCGCCTTCCGCATGGATGCCGAAGGCCGCTGGAAGCTTTCGCCCGCGTTCGACTTGAGCTTCAGCCACGGCCCCCGCGGCCAGCACAGCACCAGCGTCGCGGGCGAAGGCGCGCGGCCGGGCCGCCGCCACCTGCTGCAAGTCGCGCGGCGCGGCGGCGTCAAGGACAAAGACGCGCTTGCTGCCATCGCCCACTGGCGAGAGGCGCTGCAACCGCGGCCCAGCTTGCTTCAAGACTTTCCTATCCGTCGCACCACCTTGCAAGCGATGCGCAAGACGCTCGATGGCGTCTGGAAAGGCCTGCACGATGAATGAATCCGCCGTTCGCAGCCGCAATGCCAAGGCCGCGACAGCCGGCCAGGTTCGGCGGCTCGAAGACATTCCCAACATCGGCCCCGCCCATGCCGCCGATCTGCGCGGCTTGGGCCTGCACACCCCCGACGACGTGCGCTGCATGGACCCCAAAGCCACCTACGAGCGCCTGCGCACCACGGCGGGCGCGCTGCACGACCCCTGCGTGCTTGATGTTTTTTTGTCGCCGGGCCGCCCCAAGACAAAAAGCGGCCCCCTTGGGGGGCAGCGCACTACGCGAAGCGAGGGAGCGTGGGGGCTTTTTTTGGCCGCTCACGACTTCATGAACGGCGGCCAAGCGCAACCGTGGTGGCGTTTCACCGCGCGGCGCAAGCGCCTGCTCGGTGTGGCAGCGCATGTCGTGATGGCTTTGGGTTTGACCCTGCTGACCGGCCCCGGCTTCGCGGCCCAACACCGCGACTCCGGCAGCGGCTGCGCCGTCGCCGCGCCGCTTTACCTAACCAACAACGACTACAGTTTTCAATATCAGGGCGCTTGCAAGGCGGGCTTGGCCGAAGGCAGCGGCAAGGCCATCTGGACTTTGCGCGGCTCACCGCAGAACCGCGTGGTGTGGGAGGGCGCTTTCAGCGCTGGCGTTTATCTGCCGCCGCCGCAAGGCATCGTCTCAGCGCGCGCATGGAGCGGCAGCGACACCGTGGTGTTCGACCTCGGCGCGCTGCCAGCGCAAAACGGTGTACCCGCCGCGCGGCTGGAGGTTGAGGCCGCGTCCGATCTGACCGACTACCCCGATCCCTGCAAGCCCCACGTGGTTTGGGTCGTCAACGCGCCGACGGACGCGCTGGCCGACGACGCTGTGGCGCAAGCCCTGCTGGCATCCGCCGCCGACAAACTGAAGGCCCGCTGCGGCAAGGCGTTGAGCGAGCAAAGCCGCGCCGGACAGGAGCGCACCCATCTGACCGTGCGCGCCGTTGCCACGCCCCGCCTCGAAAGCGACCCGTGGGGCAACCCCGGCCCCGAAATCGCCAGCGTCCGCGTGCCGCTCGCCGCCGGTGTCGCCATGCAGGGCTACGTCAACCAAGCCGCCACCCAGCAGCACCAGCAACAGCAGCAGGCGCTGGAGCGGGGCGAGCGCCGGGCCAACGCGCGGCGTCTGCGCGCTTTCATCAAAACGCATCGGGCGCAGAGCTGGGCCGCGCTGGAAGACATTGCCCAAAACCCGTTCCGCTTCAATGACCGCGTGGTGGTCACGGTGGCCTACATTGGCGAGGTCATCAGCCCCACCCGCGCGCGGGTGGAGATGCGCAGCGACGGCTGGCGCTACGCCCACGCCGTGCTCGACGGCGACGGCATCGCCCAATGGCCGTCCGGCCCGCGCCTGCTGGCGGTGCGCGTGACGGGCCGCATCAAAAGCGACGATTACCTCGACGGCCAAGCCCAACTGCAACTGCTCGGCAGCGAAGCCTGCGCGGAGCCTCGGTGCGACGATTGGCCGCGTTTGCCGATGCCGTTGAGTGGCGAGCAGACGCC
>JAITMV010000013.1 GCA_031277295.1 Burkholderiaceae bacterium
GCCCTTGCGCGCGCCGTGGGTCGAGATGAAGTACTGCAACACGTTCAACCCCTCGCGGAAGTTGGCGGTGATGGGCGTCTCGATGATCGAGCCGTCGGGCTTGGCCATCAGGCCGCGCATTCCGGCCAACTGGCGAATCTGCGCCGCGCTGCCGCGCGCGCCGGAGTCGGCCATCATGTAGATGGAATTGAATGATTCCTGATCGACTTGCTTGCCGTGACGGTCGATGGTCTTTTGCTTGGCCAACTGGGCCATCATGACCTTGGACACTTCGTCGCCGGCCTTGCCCCAGATGTCCACCACCTTGTTGTAGCGCTCGCCCGCCGTGACCAGGCCGGAGACGTACTGCTGCTCGATTTCCTTGACCTCTTTTTCGGCCCGCTCAATGATGCCGGGTTTTTCTTTCGGCACCAGCATGTCCTCAATGGCAATGGAAATACCGGCGCGGGTGGCCAGGCGAAAGCCGTTTTGCAACAGCTTGTCGGCGAACACCACGGTTTCCTTCAGGCCGCACTTGCGGAACGAGGCGTTGATGAGGCGCGAGATTTCTTTTTTCTTCAGCGCCTTGTTCATCAGCGCGAACGGCAGGCCCTTGGGCAGAATCTCCGAGAGCAGCGCGCGGCCCACGGTGGTCTCGACCAGCGAGGTGGACGGCTCGAACACGTCCATTTCCTTGTTGAGGTTCCACTCGGTCAGGCGCACGCTGATCTTGGCGGTCAACTCGGTCACGCCGGCGTCCAGCGCGCGCTGGACTTCGCCCACGTCGGCGAACACCATTCCCTCGCCCTTGCCGTTGATGCGTTCGCGCGTGGTGTAGTACAGGCCCAGCACCACGTCCTGCGATGGCACGATGGACGGCTCGCCCGAGGCCGGAAACAGCACGTTGTTGGAGGCCAGCATCAGCGTGCGCGCCTCCATCTGCGCCTCCACCGACAGCGGCACGTGCACGGCCATCTGGTCGCCGTCGAAGTCGGCGTTGAAGGCGGCGCACACCAGCGGATGCAACTGGATCGCCTTGCCCTCGATCAGGATCGGCTCGAACGCCTGAATGCCCAGCCGGTGCAGCGTCGGCGCGCGGTTGAGCAGCACCGGGTGCTCGGTGATAACCTCTTCCAGCAAGTCCCACACCACCGGCGTGCCGGTCTCGACCTCTTTCTTGGCAGCCTTGATGGTGGTGGCGATGCCCATCGCCTCCAGCCGCGCGAAGATGAAGGGCTTGAACAACTCCAGCGCCATCAGCTTGGGCAGACCGCACTGGTGCAGCTTGAGCGTCGGCCCGACGGTGATGACCGAGCGGCCCGAATAGTCCACCCGCTTGCCCAGCAGGTTCTGGCGAAAACGCCCGCCCTTGCCCTTGATCATGTCGGCCAGCGACTTCAGCGCGCGCTTGTTGGCGCCGGTCATGGCCTTGCCGCGGCGACCGTTGTCCAGCAGCGAATCGACCGCTTCTTGCAACATGCGCTTTTCGTTGCGGGCGATGATTTCGGGCGCCTTCAATTCCAGCAGCCGCCGCAGACGCGAATTGCGGTTGATGACGCGGCGATACAGATCGTTCAGATCCGAGGTGGCGAAGCGTCCGCCGTCCAGCGGCACCAGCGGACGCAGATCGGGCGGCAGCACCGGCAGCACGTTCAGCACCATCCATTCTGGCTTGATGCCGGACTTCTTGAACGCCTCCAGCACTTTCAGGCGCTTGGCGTTTTTCTTCACCCTGGCCTCCGAGCCGCTCAGGTCGCCGCGCAACTTCTCGATCTCGGCTTCGAGGTCGATGTTTTCCAGCAAATCCTTGATGCCCTCGGCGCCCATGCGGGCGACGAACTCGTCGCCGTACTCCTTGCGCTTGGCGTCGTAATCGTCCTCGGTCATGATGCTGAACTTCCTCAGCGGCGTCATGCCGGGGTCGGTGACGACGTAGGCCTCGAAGTACAGCACGCGCTCGATGTCACGCAGCGTCATGTCCAGCACCATGCCCAGACGAGAGGGCAGCGACTTCAAGAACCAGATGTGGGCGCACGGCGCGGCCAGGTCAATGTGGCCCATGCGGTCACGGCGCACCTTGGTCTGGGTCACTTCCACGCCGCATTTTTCGCAGATCACGCCGCGGTGCTTCAAGCGCTTGTACTTGCCGCACAGGCACTCATAGTCCTTGATCGGGCCGAAAATTTTGGCGCAGAACAAGCCGTCGCGTTCGGGCTTGAATGTGCGGTAGTTGATGGTCTCGGGCTTTTTCACCTCGCCGAAAGACCACGAGCGGATCTTCTCGGGCGAAGCCAGGCCGATGCGGATGGCGTCGAAATGCTCATCCGGCGCGAATTGCTTGAACAGGTCGAGTAGCGATTTCATGTGACTCTTTCCCTAACGTATGCTGTAGGCTGGGTTGCAAAACCCAGCTATAAACTTTGGATACATGGCGAAGCTGGGTTTTCAACCCAGCCTACGTGGCCCCGGTTCATGAACGCTCCAGTTCAATGTCCAGCCCCAGAGAGCGAATCTCCTTGACCAGCACGTTGAACGACTCGGGCATTCCGGCGTCAATCGAGTGCTCGCCCTTGACGATGCTTTCATACACTTTGGTGCGGCCCTGCACGTCGTCGGACTTCACCGTCAGCATTTCTTGCAGGGTGTAGGACGCGCCGTAGGCTTCCAGCGCCCAGACCTCCATCTCGCCGAAGCGCTGGCCGCCGAATTGCGCCTTGCCGCCCAGCGGCTGCTGTGTGACCAGCGAGTACGGACCGGTCGAGCGCGCGTGCATCTTGTCGTCCACCAGGTGATGCAGCTTCAAAAAGTGCATATGGCCGATGGTGGTCGGACGCTCGAAGGCGTCGCCCGTGCGGCCGTCCCTCAGATACGCCTGGGTGCGCGTGGTCGTCAGTCCCTTGGCCTTGGCGACATCATCGGGGTAGGCCAGCTTGAGCATGGCGTCGATTTCTTCCTCCGACGCGCCATCGAACACCGGCGTGGCGAACGGCATACCGGTACTCAGGTTAGCGGCCATTTCCAGCAACTGCGCATCATTCAGCTTGTTCAGGCTTTCCTTGCGGCCGGAACTGTTGTACAGGTCTTCCAGATATTTGCGTATCTTGGCGACGCGGCCTTCGGTCCGCAGCATCTCATCAATGCGCTGGCCTAGCCCCTTGCCGGCCCAACCGAGATGCACTTCCAGCACCTGCCCGACGTTCATGCGCGAGGGCACGCCCAACGGGTTGAGCACGATGTCGACCGGCGTGCCATCGGCCATGTAGGGCATGTCCTCGACCGGAACGATTTTTGACACCACCCCCTTGTTGCCGTGCCGTCCCGCCATCTTGTCGCCGGGCTGCAAGCGGCGCTTGACGGCCAGATAGACCTTGACCATCTTCAGCACGCCGGCGGGCAACTCGTCGCCCTGAGTAAGCTTCTTGCGCTTTTCCTCGAACGCCAGATCGAAGCTGTGGCGCTGCTGCTCGATTGACAGCTTGATGCTCTCCAGTTGCGCCGCCACGTCCTCGTCGGCTGGCCGGACGTCGAACCAGTGATACTTTTCGATCCCTGTCAGATACGTCTCGTCGATCTTCGCGCCTTTGGCCAGCTTCATCGGCCCGCCGTTGGCCGTCTTGCCAACAAGCAGCTTTTTGACGCGGTCGAAGGCATCGGCCTCGACAATGCGCAACTGATCGTTCAAGTCAAGCCGGTAGCGCTTGAGTTCGTCGTCGATGATCTGCTGCGCGCGCTTGTCACGCTGAATGCCTTCGCGCGTGAACACCTGCACGTCGATCACCGTACCCTGGCTGCCCTGCTCGACGCGCAGCGAGGTGTCTTTCACGTCGGAGGCCTTCTCGCCGAAGATGGCGCGCAGCAGCTTTTCTTCCGGCGTCAGCGTGGTCTCGCCCTTGGGCGTGACCTTGCCCACCAGCGTGTCGCCGGGCAGCACCTCGGCGCCGACGTAGATGATGCCGGACTCGTCCAGCCGGTTCAGTTGCTGCTCGGCCAGATTCGGAATATCGCGCGTGATTTCTTCCGCGCCCAGCTTGGTGTCGCGCGCCATCACCACCAGCTCCTCAATGTGGATCGAGGTGTAGCGGTCATCGGCCACCACTTTTTCCGAGATCAGGATCGAGTCCTCGAAGTTATAGCCGTTCCACGGCATGAACGCGATCAGCATATTCTGACCGATGGCGATCTCGCCCAAGTCAGTCGAAGCGCCGTCGGCGATCACATCGCCCTTGGCCAGCTTGTCGCCGCGCTTGACGATGGGACGCTGGTGAATGTTGGTGTTCTGGTTGGAGCGCTGATACTTGATCAGGTTGTAGATGTCCACGCCGACCTCGCCAGCCACCGTTTCGCTGTCGCTGACGCGAATCACGATGCGAGTGGCATCGACGTAATCCACCACGCCGCCGCGCCGGGCCGTCACCACGGTGCCCGAATCGGTCGCCGCCACGCGCTCGATGCCGGTGCCGACCAGCGGTTTTTCCGGCCGCAGCACCGGCACCGCCTGACGCGACATGTTGGCGCCCATCAGTGCGCGGTTGGCGTCGTCGTGCTCCAGAAACGGCACCAGCGACGCCGCCACCGAGACAATCTGCGCCGGCGACACGTCCATGTACTGAATGCGCTCGGCGCCGACCAGCACCGACTCACCCTTTTCGCGCGCCGACACCAGATCGCCGGTCAGCCCGCCGTCGGCGTCGAGCACCGCGTTGGCCTGCGCGATCACGTACTTGCCCTCCTCGATGGCCGACAGGTAATCGATCTTGTTCGTCACCTTGCCGTCCACCACACGGCGGTACGGCGTTTCGATAAAGCCGTACTCGTTCAAACGCGCGTACAGCGCCAGCGAATTAATCAGGCCGATGTTCGGGCCTTCCGGCGTTTCAATCGGGCACACGCGGCCATAGTGCGTGACGTGCACGTCGCGCACCTCGAAGCCGGCGCGCTCGCGCGTCAGGCCGCCGGGGCCAAGCGCTGACACGCGGCGCTTGTGCGTGATCTCGGCCAGCGGATTGGTCTGATCCATGAACTGCGACAACTGCGAAGAGCCGAAAAACTCCTTCAGCGCCGCCGAAATCGGCTTGCTGTTGATCAGATCGTGCGGCATCAAGGGGTCCTGCTCGGCCTGACCCAGGCGCTCCTTGACCGCCTTTTCAATTCTCGCCAAGCCAGTGCGGTACTGGTTTTCGGCCAGTTCGCCGACGCAGCGTACCCGGCGGTTGCCCAGGTGATCGATGTCATCGACCTCGCCGCGGCCGTTGCGCAACTCGACCAGAATCTTCACCACCGCCAGAATATCCTCGTTGGTCAGCACCATCGGACCAGTCGACTCCTCGCGGCCCACCTTGGCGTTGAACTTCATGCGTCCGACGCGCGACAAGTCATACGTGTCCGGGTTGTAGAACAGGCGCTGGAACAAAGCCTGCACCGCATCCTCGGTCGGCGGTTCACCGGGGCGCATCATGCGGTAGATGGCCACGCGCGCGGCCAACTCGTCGGCCGTCTCATCCGTGCGCAGCGTTTGCGAGATATAGGCGCCCTGCCCCAGTTCGTTGGTGTACAGGCACTGCAACTCGCTCACGCCAGCTTCGCGCAATTTTTTCAGCAAGCCTTCAGTCAGCTCGTCGTTGGCCTTGGCGATTATTTCACCGGTTTCCTCATCCACCACATTGCGGGCCACCACGCGGCCAAGCAGAAAATCTTCCGGCACGCTGATGTGGGTAGTCTTGCTTTGCTCCAATTCACGCGCGTGACGCGCGGTCACCCGCTTGTCCTTGGCGACGACCACCTTGCCCGACTTATCGGTAATGTCAAAGCGCGCCACCTCGCCGCGCAACCGGTCGGGCACGAACTCCATCTGCGCGCCGCTGTCCATCAGGCGGAAGTTGTCGTTGACGAAGAAATTGGCCAGAATCTGCTCGGCATTCAAACCGATGGCCTTGAGCAAAATCGTCGCCGGCATCTTGCGGCGGCGGTCGACGCGGAAAAACAGAATGTCCTTGGGGTCGAACTCGAAGTCCAGCCAGGAGCCGCGATAGGGAATGACGCGGGCCGAAAACAAAAGCTTGCCCGAACTGTGCGTCTTGCCCTTGTCGTGCTCGAAGAACACGCCGGGCGAGCGGTGCAACTGGCTGACGATCACGCGTTCGGTGCCGTTGACGATGAACGAACCCTTGTCGGTCATCAGGGGCACCTCGCCCATGTAAACCTCTTGCTCCTTCACCTCCTTGACCACTTTGGACTGCGGAGTAGAAGATTCGCGGTCGTAGATGATGAGCTGCACGCGCGCGCGCACCGCCGAGGCGTAGGTCAGCCCGCGCGTCTGGCACTCGCGCACGTCGAAGCCGGGCTTGGCCAGCGTGTACTCGATGAACTTCATCTCGACGTAGCCGTTGTGCGAAACAATCGGAAAAGCTGACTCGAAGGCTGCCTGCAAACCCTCGTAGTTGCGTTTTTTGGGTGGCGTGTCGGCTTGCAAAAAAGCGGTATAGGCATCCTTTTGCATTTGCAGCAGATAAGGCACTTCGAGCACGCTTTCACGGGTACCGAAACTTTTGCGGATGCGTTTGCGTTCAGTGAAGGTATAGGCCATGTGATCTCCGGGCGATGAACCGTGGGTCCTGGATATATGGCGACTTTTCACATCGGGCACGCGGCCCGAGGAGAGCTTGGCGGCTGGCCACTACCAGCCGATGGCAGACAGCCGCGCATTGCACGCGGCCCGAACCAAGTGGTCTTCCGTAGTCGGGGTCAGAAGACACGTGAAAGCGGTCTTTTCGGCGACCGCTTTCAGGTGCGCTCTGCGTGTCCGGTAGGGGCAACCCTTTGTGGTTGCCCTGCCCGTTGACGATTGCGGCACGGGATACCAGGGCGGGCACAAGGCCCGCCCCTACGGGTTACTTCAGTTCCGCCTTGGCGCCGGCTTCCACCAGCTTCTTCTGGGCGGCTTCGGCGTCGGCCTTGGCCATACCTTCCTTCACGGTCTTGGGCGCGCCATCGACCAGGTCTTTGGCCTCCTTCAGGCCCAGTCCGGTGATCTCGCGCACCGCCTTGATGACCGACACCTTGTTGCTGCCAGTCTCCGACAACACCAGATCGAACTCGGTCTTCTCCTCGGCCGCGGCGGCCGCGCCGCCACCGCCGCCGCCAGCCGCCGGCGCCGCCATAGCCGCGGCGCTCACGCCGAACTTCTCCTCGATGGCTTTCACCAAATCGTTGAGCTCCATGACCGTCATGCCGTCCAGCGCGGTCAGAAATGCGTCTTTATCAAATGCCATTTGTGTCACCTAAAACAAAAAATTGATTACAAAAAATACGCCGCGCGCCTTCAGGCCGCAGCCGGCTGGCTTTCGCCTTTTTTGGCCGCCAATGCGCCCAGCACCACGGCGGTGCGGGAGATCGGCGACATCAGCAAGCCGCACAATTGCGCCAGCAGCACCTCCTTGGTGGGGATGCTGGCCAGTTGCTTCACGCCGCTTACGTCCAGCGTCTTGCCGCCATAAACACCGCCGCGGATGACCAGCTTGTCGTTGGTCTTGGCGAAATCGGCCACCACTTTGGCGGCGGCCACGGCGTCTTCGGAAAAGCCATAGATCAGCGGGCCGGTCATCTGCTCGGCGGCCACTTCAAAGCTGCTGCCGGCCACGGCACGGCGGGCCAGCGTGTTTTTCAACACACTCAAGGCCACGCCCTGGCCGCGCGCGTCGGCGCGCAGTTTCGTCATGTCGGCCACCGTCACGCCACGGTACTCCGCCATCACCAGCGTCTGCGCTTTGGCGGCGAGTCCGGTCACCTGTTTGATGACCGCTTCTTTCTCACTGCGATTCAGACTCAAAGGTTCACTCCTTAAAAATGCGTCATCCGTTATCGTTTGACGCGCCCTTACTTGCAGCGACCAACTGTTTCAGGGATCAAAAAACCCCTTGCGGTGGGTACGCCATCTGCGCTGGCCACCCTGAAAAATCAGGGCCGATTAAGCGGGACTCGCGTCGCCCGCGCCAGCGGTCTCGGATGGCCCGCCGACGGTCTTGCAACCGCTGTGGCGACCCACCACGTGAAGCGCGTCGCTTTTGACCCAAGCGACGGCGCCTCAAACTCACATCACGCCCCGATGGTCTGCGTATCGACGCGCACGCCGACGCCCATCGTGCTCGACACCGCCACCTTGCGCAGATACACGCCCTTGCTGGTGGCCGGCTTGGCTTTGTTCAAGGCATCGATCAACGCCGCCAGATTGCCTTGCAACTTGTCGTTGTCAAACGAGCGGCGGCCAATGGTGCCGTGGATGATGCCGGCCTTATCGACGCGGAACTGCACCTGCCCGGCCTTGGCGTTTTTCACCGCCGTGGCAACGTCGGGCGTCACGGTGCCGACCTTGGGGTTTGGCATCAGGCCGCGCGGCCCCAGAATCTGGCCCAGCGTGCCGACCACCCGCATCGCATCCGGCGCGGCAATCACGATGTCAAACGGCATGTCGCCTGCTTTCACCCGCGCCGCCAGATCGTCCATGCCGACCACATCGGCGCCAGCGGCCGTGGCCTCCTCGGCCTTCGGTCCTTGGGCGAACACAGCCACGCGCTTGGTCTTGCCCGTACCGCCGGGCAGCACCACCGCGCCGCGCACCACCTGATCGGACTTCTTGGCGTCAACGCCCAGTTGCACCGCCACGTCAATCGATTCGTCGAACTTGGCGGTAGCGAACTGCTTGACCAACTCCAGCGCCTCGCCCAGCGGATACAGGCGGGTAGAGTCGATCTTGCCCTGTTGGGCCTTGGTTTTTTTCGTTAGCGCGGC
Organism: Burkholderiaceae bacterium; assembly: GCA_031277295.1. Lineage (GTDB taxonomy): Bacteria > Pseudomonadota > Gammaproteobacteria > Burkholderiales > Burkholderiaceae_C > Ottowia. The sequence goes on from JAITMV010000013.1 coordinate 8,764, forward strand.
CATATCACACGCCCTCCACGGTAACGCCCATTGAGCGGGCCGAGCCGGCGATGGTGCGCACGGCAGCATCCAGATCGGCGGCGGTCATGTCCTTGAGCTTGGTCTTGGCGATTTCTTCCAGTTGGGCGCGGGTGATCTTGCCGACCTTGTCGGTAGCCGGCTTGGCCGAACCCTTGTCCAGCTTGATGGCCTTCTTGATAAGCGTCGCCGCTGGCGGCGTCTTGATGATGAAGGTGAAGCTTTTGTCCGCGAACGCGGTGATGACCACCGGCAGCGGCAGGCCCGGCTCCATCCCCTGAGTCTGGGCGTTGAACGCCTTGCAGAACTCCATGATGTTCAGACCGCGCTGGCCCAGTGCGGGGCCGATAGGCGGTGACGGGTTGGCTTTACCAGCCGGCACTTGCAGCTTGATGAAGCCGACGATTTTCTTCGCCATGCTCTATTTCTCCTTGCGGGTACTTGCGCCTGTGCTGCTCTCAGCACAAGCTCCCCGGGGGGTTAAGCGACTCTTGTCGGAAAACAGTCGCCGCGCCGAGTCGAAAAAGCGCGGGAGGCAAACAACAACAACAGCGATCAGGCTTTTTCCACCTGACCAAATTCCAGTTCCACCGGCGTGGCGCGGCCGAAAATCGTCACCGACACCCGCACCTTGCTCTTTTCGTAGTTGACTTCTTCGACCGTGCCGTTGAAGTCGGTGAATGGACCTTCCTTGACGCGCACGTATTCGCCCGTCTCGAACTCAACCTTGTGACGCGGTTTTTCCGTGCCTTCCTGCATCTGGCTGACGATCTTCATCACCTCGTCTTCCGGGATCGGAGCCGGGCGGTGGCTTTTGGCGCCGCCGACGAATCCAGTCACCTTGCTGGTGTGCTTGACCAGATGCCAGGTGTCATCGTCCATCACCATCTCGACCAGCACGTAGCCGGGGAAGAACTTGCGCTCGGTGGTGCGTCGCTGGCCGTTTTTCATTTCGACCACTTCTTCCGTCGGCACCAGGATGCGGCCAAACTTTGACTGCATACCCGCGCGCTGGATGCGCTCGACGATGTTGCGCTCGGCGGCTTTTTCCATGCCCGAATAGGCATGTACCACGTACCACTTCAGCTCGGGATGGGCGGTCGCGGTCCCGGCGATGGTTGCTTGATTCACGGTATCGCTCATCAGCCTCTCCAGCCCAGTATCAGGTCGTACAACACCCATTCCAGGGTTTTGTCGGCCAGCCACAGAAAAAGCGCCATCGTCACCGCGAAAGCGAACACGAACAGCGTGGTTTGCGTCGTGTCTTTGTTGGTCGGCCAGACCACCTTACGCACTTCGCGCCAGGAGTCGCGGCCAAAGGCGACCAACTGCTTGCCCGCCTCGGCGGTGAAAAACACCACCATCGCCAATACCAGGCCGGCGGCCAGCGCACCCCACTGGGCCAGCGCGCCCTGGGCGGCGAGCAGATAGAACCCTGCCAGCCCAGCCACCAGCAGCAGGGCGGCAACCGCCAACCGCGCCTTGTCGGCGCTGGTGCTCACGGTTTCAACTTGAGTGCTTGCCATGTTGGGCGAATTTCAGTTTGCATGACGCCCGGCCCGAAGGCAAAAGACGTCGGTTCTTTTCAAGATGCGCCAAGCCCGCTATACGTTGCATTGGCGGGCTTTGAGTCCACCTTTGCCCGGTGGCAGGGGCAGTAGGAATCGAACCTACAACCTTCGGTTTTGGAGACCGACGCTCTGCCAATTGAGCTATACCCCTAAAGCTAAAGCCTTAGTACTTACTCGATGATCTTGGCCACCACGCCCGCGCCCACGGTGCGCCCACCCTCGCGGATGGCAAAGCGCAGGCCCTCTTCCATCGCAATCGGCGCAATCAGCTTGACCGTGATGCTGACG
>JAITMV010000052.1 GCA_031277295.1 Burkholderiaceae bacterium
GCACAAGATTGGGATGAAAAAGACTGGGTAAAGCATATGACCATTTCCAAGCCACTTTACTCTGGAAATAAGGCGATAGTCACCATACGAATGGGAAGCCGGATAGCACCTCATGATGGGGCAAGAACTCACCTGATTGTAATCTTGAAAAAAATCGGTAAAAAATGGCTGATTACCGATGTGGCGGATGCGAATGACCGGCAGGAATAGCCCAGCAGGCTAGGCTGCGTGTAGCGAAAGCCTAAATCCGGGGGGTGAGCGCGGCAAGCTCGCATCGCCCCCCTTTCGTCATTCGGCGCGAAGGCGGGAATGACGAGAGGGTGAGGCCGCGCCGGTTTCATGCGCCACGGGCGGCGCGCCATCGGCATGGAGCGCCGGGACGAATTTTGCAAGGCCTACTTTTTATTGGCGCACCCGCAAGGTGCTGAAAACCGCTCCCAGCACTGACCAGACCGCCGCCAGCAGCAGCGCAATTGTCGGCCCTTTGCCGTCGTGCGGACTCCAGACGCTGAAAATGGCTGCCATCATGACCGCGCCGATGGTTTGCCCAGTCAAGCGCGCGGTGCTGAGCATACCGCCGGCGGCGCCCGAGCGTTGGGGCGGCGCCGAGGTCACGATGGTATGGTTATTGGGCGACTGAAACATGCCAAAACCCAGACCGCACAACACGGTGCGCCAGACGATGTCGGCGTTGGACGGCTGCGCGGGCAGCAGCGCCAGCAGCAGCAAGCCAAGCGCCATCAGTCCCAGGCCGGCGCCGCCCAGCAGTCCGGCCGGCACGCGCCCAATCAGCCGGCCCACCAGCGGCGCCACCAGCACGATTCCCAGCGGCCAGGCCGTCATCAACAGGCCCGCCGTGGCGTGTGTGCGGCCGTAGCTGTCCAGAAACAGAAAAGGCAGCGCGATATACGCCAGCATCTGGGCACAAAACGAACTGATCGATGTGCCCATCGACAGCGCAAACACCGGAATGCGCAGCAAGTCAACCGGCAACAGCGGCACCGCCAGCTTGCGCTGGCGCTGCACGTGCAGCACTGCCACTGCGAGGCCAGCCAACAGCAACAGCCAGCCAGCCGATGGTGACAGCGTCGCCACGCCGTCCTCGCCCAGCGCGCTGGCGCCAAGAAACAATAGCGCGAACATCGCCGTGTTCAACAGCATGTCCAATAGCGAGAAATGAAACCGGCGGGTCGTTGTCACGTTGCGCGGCAGCGCGCGCGCGGCCAGCGCCAGCGTCAGCAAGCTCAGCGGCACATTGGCCGCAAAAAGCCAAGGCCACGAGCCAAAAGACAGGATCAGCGCCGCTACTGCCGGCCCCGCTACCAAGGCGGTAGCGACGACCACTGAATTGATGGCAATTCCGCGCCCCAGCAGGTCGGCCGGATACGTCAGGCGCACCAGCGCGATGTTGACGCTGAACATGCCCGCCGAGCCGATTCCCACCAGGGCGCGCGCGGCGATCAACATTTCCAGCGAACGTGTCAGCGCCGACATCAGCGAACCTAGCACAAACACCGTCATGCCGACCAGATACACCCGCCGGTAGCCGATGCGGTCGCCCAGCGTCGCCAGTGGCAACACCATCACCAGCGTGGCGATCTGGTAAGCGTTGACTACCCAGATCGTGCGCGTGGCGCTGGCCTGCAATTGGCGCCCGATGCTCGGCAGCGCCATCGTGACGACGGTACTGTCCAAAACCGTGATCGTGATGCCCAGGATGATGACCAGCATCGCCCACGCACGCTGGGGATAAGGCAGCCCGTCACTCATGGGTAAGCGGCGTGGGCCGAAAACGAAAACCGCGTCCCAAACCGGCGCTGACGAGCCGAAAAAACCGATTCGGCCCGAATATCAAGCATCGAAAATTACCGCCTCTCAGAAAAAACACTATACGCAAGGATTCTATGCTGCGCGCGCCGCGCGCCGCTGCCCGCTCCAAAGCGCCGCCACCCCCAGCACCGAGATCGCCAGCAGCAAAGCCAGGCTCCAGGCGTAGCCGTGCGCAGGCGTCCACAGCAAGCCGACGGCCAGCGGCGCAGCGGCGCGGCTTAGCGCCAGCGGCAGGCCCAGCGCGCCGTTGAGCGCGCCCACGTAAGCGGCGCTGACGTACTGCGCCATCACCGTCCCCCTGACGATAGTCAGCAGCCCGTTGCCGAGGCCATACAGCAGCGCAAACAGCAGCGCCGCCCCACTGTGCCCGCTGCCGGCCAACAGCACCGCCAGCGCCAGCGGGATCAGCGCCGGTGTCCAGCGGTTGGCGGCGTGCACGTCCAGCCGCCGTTCGCCGGCATACAGCACTAGCCTTCCGAGCACTTGCAGCGCGCCGATACTGGCCGGCAGCGCCACCACCCAGGCGACGGGCAGGCCGCTTTCGCGCAACAAGCTGACCAGATGCGGCGGCACGGCGGCATTGACTGCCATCAGCAGCACGATAAATACACCCAGCCGCCAAAACACCGGCCCGCGCAGATGCGCCGACAGAGCGGCGCGCTGTTCGGCGGCGGCGCTTGGCGCCCGCGAGGCGGCCATGACAGGGCCTGGCGCGCCGCGCAGCAGCCAACCGTGCAACGGCACGCACACCGCCAAGTTGATCACGCCCAGCGTCCACGAGGCGGCGCGCCAGCCCCACAAGCCGATCAGCGCGGCGCTCAGCGGGATGAACACCGTGCTAGCCAGCCCGCCCAAAAAGGTGATGGTAATGATGGCGCGCCGGTAGCTGTGCGGAAAGCGCCGTGTGACCACGGCGAATACCGGCGGGTACAGCGTGCCGGCCATGCCCAGCCCGATCAGCACCCACACGGCGTAAAAGCCGGCCAGCGTGCTGACCTCGCCTTGAGCCAACAGTCCGAAGCCGACCAGCAACGAGCCGCCAGTCATCACCGCGCGCTCGTGGCCGGCATCGATCCAGCGGCCCGCCGCGAACGCCGCTAGCCCCTCGGCCAGCAACGCCACGCTGTAAGCCAGCGAGATCTGCCCGCGCGTCAGATCAAGCGCCGCTTCGACCGGCTCGACGAACACCGCGAACGAGTACAGCGCGCTGCCCCAACTGATCAGTTGCGCCAGCGACAGGCCCAGCACCAGGGTGCGGGCGTCGGCGGCGGCGGGCAGGGGCGCGGTCGGGGGCATATCGTCAATCGAGGGCAGGCTCGCGGCTGAATTTTGAGGCAGCACATTTGTCCTTTGCCTCATCCTCGTTATTTCGGCACGATTGTTGCCCGCGCGTCGCCCTTGTATGCATGGGCCAGGCGGGGTGCACCCCTTTGCCCGCAACGCAGGCGTCAAGGCCCGCGGTCGCTCACGTCTGTTGCAGCGCGTGATAGACGGAGTTTACTGCCGATGTGCCTTTTGCCAAGACGATTTTGCCAAGACGATGGACAAACTTGTCGAGCACTACGGCATCGTGATCGGCAAGAGCATGATCCGTGAGGTGGCGTTGGGCCATGCTGCGGCAATTCACCGCGTCAGCCAGGGATTTGCACAGGGTCTGCCCGAGAAGGTAAGCGCACGGCGGATTTTTGTCGTTGAGATGAAACTGAAGTGAAACTTGACCCGTTTAGCGCGACCGCTGTAGGGGCAACCCTTGTGGTTGCCCTTGTATCCACTGGACAAGGGCCGGTGTCGCGCACACAGGGCAACCACAAGGGTTGCC
>JAITMV010000055.1 GCA_031277295.1 Burkholderiaceae bacterium
AGACCGGCGCGCCAGGCATCCAGCAACTCGCGGGCGCGGTCGACCTCGGCCAGCGGCACCTGAATACGCACGCCACCCAGCGCGGTCGAAATCAGCCAGTTCATGCGGACGTGGTGTTCCGAGAGCAAACTAGGGTGCAAACCCTCGGCACGCAGCCGGCCCATGATGATGTGGGCATCCCACGGGTTGATTTCGTGATGAACGGTGATCAGCATGACGCGCGCTCCCGCTCCAGCGTCTTTAGCCGCCGCCCCATCAGCCACGCCAGCGCCGCGCCGCACAGACACGCCGCGCCGGTCACAGCCCACGTCCACTGCCAGTCGCCACCCGCGCGCTTGGCCACCCAGGCCACCAGCGGCGGGCCGCCGACCTGCCCGGCGGCGGAGCACTGCATGATCCAGCCCACGGTAGTGGCCACGGTGCGCTCGCTCGGCGCCAGGCGCGGCGTCAGCGCGAACAGGCTGCCAGGAATCAGGCCGCCGACGGCCGAAAACAGCAGCGCGCCCAGATAACGCAACAGCGCCAGATCGCGCGTAAGCGGCCCAAAGGCCACAAACGCCCCCAGCGCCATCGCCGCAAAGCCGCTCCACAGCAGCGCGCGCGGGCTTGCGCCGCGCCCCAGCAATGGCCCGACGATGACGTTGCCAATGATGTTGGCCGCCGCCACCAGCGCCGTCAGCACCGCTACCAGCGCGCCGCTCCAGCCCGACTGGGCGTAAAGCGTCGGCAGAAAACCGATCACCGCGATCCACTGCATCGAGTAAAAGCCAAACGTCAGCCCGGCCAGCCAAGGCCCGCCCGCGCCCAGCGTACTGGTCAGCCGCGCGCCCCAGCCCTCGGCGCGCGCGGCGTGCGCCAGCGCAGGCGGATCGGCGGGCACGCGCCAGTACACGGCCAGCGCCATCACCCCCGACAGCAGCGCGACCAGCCACCACCAACCGGGCCAGCCCACCCCCGCCATCACCGCCGGGCCGCACAGCAGCGCCAGCGCCGTGCCGAAAGGCATGAACGCGCCCCAAAAGCCGAGCATACGCACCGCGTGCGACGGCGGCACGCAGCGCCGCACCAGACTGGGCGCGGGTACCGTGGCCAGCAAAAAACCCAACCCTTCCAGCGCGCGCAACGCCAGCAGCACACCGACATCACGCGCCCAGCCGCCCGCCAGTCCCGCGGCGAACAGCAGCGCCAGGCCAGCCATCATGCTGCGCTTCAAGCCAATGCCCTCCACCGTCAGCCCCGCCACCAGCCCCAGCGAGGTGGTGGCCAGTTGCACCCGCGACAACAAAAAACCCGCCTGCACCAGCCCAATGCCCAGTTCCCGCTGCAACACCGGCAACGCCGGCGGCAGCTTGGCAATGTGCATGGCCGCCGACACGCCGACCAAAATGACGATCCAGGCCGCGGCAATCGTTGCAGGCTGGCTTGTCGTATCCCGTTTCATTGGCTCATCCTCGTTGTCGTTCGGTAAATCATCCTGGAAACCGTGGTGGGATGCGCCCGAGGGCGGCTCAGATCGGGCGCGTCCAACCACGGTTTCCAGGTTTAAGAGCAGCCAAGTCCCGAAAGCCGGGCATTGGCGCGGTTTTTCCGAAGATAACAAGCGGCAGGCCGTGGTTTCCAGGTTGAACCGCGCCCCGTGCGGCCGGCCTCAGGAATCAGCCTTGCGCAGCCAGTAACTCAGCCGCAGCCAGCGCAGCAGCCAACCGCGTTTCAGAAATTCGCGGCGCATCCGCGGAATATCCATCGCCGCTGAACGCAGAAAGTTGTCCCGATACGCGTGCAGCCGCCGGGCCGGCGCGCTGAACTTGCCGCGCGCCAACTGGCGCGCCACGCGACGGTAGCCGCGCGCGCAGGCATAGGCGAGTGCAAGTTGTACTTCGGCGGTGAACGCGCCCTCGCGTGCCCGGATTTCGTCAGCCATGCCGAGCAGCGCGGCGGAGGCATCGTCGGTCTTCTTGAGCGACGGCGCGGCCAGGATGCTGCCCTCGCGCTGACGGTAAGCGACCCAGACGCGCGCGGCGTGATAGTAGCTGTTTGCGCGCAGGGCCAGGCGCGGCGATGCGGTCTGGTCTTCAAAATAACGGTTCGGCGGAAAGCGCAGGTCATGCCACAATTCGCGGCGGCTGATCTTCGACCAGGAGTGCAACATATCCTGTTCGAGAAGCCCCCGCATCAGTACCGCGGGATCGTGCAGCAACAGGCCGGAAGGGCCGCCAAAGCTGCGCCGGTGAGCCTCGCCGCGCAGGCGGTGCTTGAGCCGGACATGCTGGCGCAGCACGCGAAAGTCGCACATCACCAGATCGGGCGCGTGGCGCTCGACAATGGCGCGCAGTTCGGCCACTGCCCCCGGCTCCAGCAGATCGTCGGAGTCAATGAACCACAGATAGCGACCGGTGGCAGCTTCCAGGCCGGTGTTGCGCGCCACGCTCAACCCACTGTTGCGTGGGTGATGCAGCACGCGCAGGTATTGCGGCCACTCTTGCCTCAAGCGTTCCAGCAACGCCGCGGAGCCGTCGGTGGAGACATCTTCGACGCAGATGATTTCGATTTCCCGGTCTTTTTCTGCCTGGCTGGCGATTGACTCGATACATGCGCGCAGATAAGGCTCGACATTGAACACGGGCACGATGACACTGAGCCACGGCGCAGACGGTGTCGTGGAGCGTGGGGCTGATTGCGGCAACGCTGAGCAAGTCATCTTCTTTCTGTCTTTGATCGTTTCGCGCACATGAAACCCGGTCATTGGATGGACTCGCCCAGGTGCCGCAGGCTGGGACGCGAAGCGAAGCATAGCGTCATCCCGGCATTCAGCGCCTGAAGCGGGTAGGCTGGGATGGAGTGCAACGGAATCCCAGCTTCAGGCGGTGGATGCTGGGATTACGCTACGCTTCATCCCAGCCTACCGGGCTTCACCCTGGGGGTGAGGCGCTTTCCTTCTTGAAGTCACGGATTCAGGCTCTATTCCTGCCGATCATTCGCATCCGCCACATCGGTAATCAACCATTTTTTACCGATTTTTTTCAAGATTACAATCAGGTGAGTTCTTGCTCCATCATGAGGTGCTATCCGGCTTCCCATTCGTATGGTGACTATCGCCTTATTTCCAGAGTAAAGTGGCTTGGAAATGGTCATATGCTTTACCCAGTCTTTTTCATCCCAATCTTGTGC
>JAITMV010000056.1 GCA_031277295.1 Burkholderiaceae bacterium
GGCGGGCGAGTTGCCCAAACACTTTGCCCAGACCGCGGTGGACGCCGCCGTTGACGCGCACAAAAAAGCCGAAACCGTCGCCAGCCGCAAGGCCAGCCAGATCGCGCTCGAAGCCTTCACCGCCGCCCTGCCCGAACTGCTGGGCGGCAGCGCTGACCTGACCGGGTCGAACCTGACGAACACCAGCCACACGCCGCCGCTGCGCATCGACGCGGCGGGCCAGGTGCTCAAGACCGAGGCGGGCGAAATCGGCCGCCACATCAACTACGGCGTGCGCGAATTCGGCATGGCCGCCGTCATGAACGGCATCGCGCTGCACGGCGGTCATATCCCCTACGGCGGCACGTTTCTGACCTTCAGCGACTACAGCCGCAACGCGCTGCGCATGGCGGCACTGATGCGTCAGCGCGTGATTCACGTCTTCACGCACGACTCCATCGGCCTGGGCGAAGACGGCCCCACGCACCAGCCCATCGAGCATGCCGCCAGCCTGCGCCTGATTCCGGGGCTGGACGTGTGGCGGCCCGCCGACAGCGCCGAAACCGCCATCGCCTGGGCCGTGGCGCTGGAAAACCGGCACCGCCCCACCGCGCTGCTGTTGTCGCGCCAGAACCTGCCCTACCTGCCCAAGCGCGACCTGGGTGACATCAGCCGCGGCGCGTATGTGCTGAGTGAACCCAGTGACCTGGGCCTGAACAAAAAGGCGCAAGCCGTCATCATCGCCACCGGCTCCGAGGTGCATCTGGCGCTGAAGGCGCAAGAGTTGCTGGCGACCCGCAAGATCGCCGCCCGCATCGTCTCCATGCCCAGCACCAGCGTCTTTGACCGCCAGACGCTTGCCTACAAACAATCCGTGCTGCCCGCCGACATACCACGCATCGCGGTCGAAATGGGCGCCACCGACGGCTGGTGGAAATACGGCTGCGCGGCGGTAATCGGCATCGACCGCTACGGCGAATCGGCGCCCGCGTCCAAGCTGTTCGAGTTGTTCGGCTTCACGCCGGAGAACGTGGCCGATACGGTGCAAGCGGCGCTGGCGCGCCGCTGAAATTTTTATTGAAACTGGCAAAAAGGAAACTTCTATGACCATAAAAATCGGCATCAACGGCTTCGGCCGCATCGGGCGCATGGTGTTTCGCGCGGCGGTGGCCAACTTCCAGGACATCGAGGTCGTCGGCATCAACGACCTGCTGGAGCCGGACTATCTGGCCTACATGCTGCAATACGACAGCGTGCATGGCCGCTTCAAGGGCGACATCGCGGTGCAAGGCAACACGCTGGTCGTGGGCGGCAAAAAAATCCGCCTGACCGCCGAGCGCGATCCGGCCAACCTGAAATGGGGCGACGTGGACGCGGAGGTGGTGATCGAATCCACCGGGCTGTTTCTGACCAAGGAAACGGCGCAAAAACACCTCGACGCCGGGGCGAAGAAAGTCATCATGTCAGCCCCGTCCAAGGACGACACGCCGATGTTCGTGCGCGGCGTCAACTGCGCGCAGTACGCGGCCCAAGCCATCATCAGCAACGCCAGTTGCACCACCAACTGCCTGGCCCCAGTGGCCAAGGTGTTACACGACAAATGGGGCATCAAGCGTGGCCTGATGACCACCGTGCACGCCGCCACGGCGACGCAGAAAACCGTCGATGGCCCCAGCAACAAGGACTGGCGCGGCGGCCGCGGCATTCTGGAAAACATCATTCCCAGCAGCACCGGCGCGGCCAAGGCGGTTGGCGTGGTGCTGCCGGCGCTCAAGGGCAAGCTCACCGGCATGAGCCTTCGCGTGCCGACCTCCGACGTGTCGGTGGTGGACTTGACGGTGGAGCTGGAAAAGTCCGCCCCCTACGCCGAAATCTGCGCCGAGATGAAGGCGCAAAGCGAGGGCAAGTTGAAAGGCATTCTCGGTTATACCGAGGACAAGGTCGTCGCCACCGACTTCCGCGGCGACGCGCGCTCGTCCATCTTCGACGCCGAAGCCGGCATCGCCCTGGACGGCACCTTCGTCAAACTGGTGAGCTGGTACGACAACGAGTGGGGCTACTCCAACCGCTGTCTGGACATGGCGCGGGTGGTGACGGGCAAATAAGCCTTGCCAGCGGCGGCGATTGATGGTGTAATCGCCGCTTGTCCAAAGGGGAGTAGTTCCCTGTCCGCGCACGTCACGGCTTTCAAGGGGTATCCGGCCCCAGTTGTGCGCGGCTTCGGCGGGTCGTCAATACGAAGTTGCGGGCTTTCACGGTTCGTGCGCTTCCGGCCTGCCGGGCGGCCTGTCCCATGCGGGGGCAGGATGCCGAGCAAGACCTTGGATCAAACCCCGCCCACCAGCGGTTGATCGAAGTCACGGGTCTTGCCGGCTCATTCGTTGTGCTTTGCGGCGCGCGCGCCGCAGTGTTGCGTATCCCGGCAGCCGGCTTCGCGCCAGGCGTCGATGGGCGGTCTTCATTGACCCGACATCTTTTCGGAGAAGCTCGCCCATGGAATTCATGTCCGCACCCTGGTGGTCCGCATTGCTGGCCATCGTCCTGATCGACCTCGTACTGGCTGGCGACAACGCCATCGTCATCGCCCTGGCGGCGCGCAACCTGCCCAGGCACCTGCAAGGCAAAACCATCGCCTGGGGCACGGCAGGGGCCATCGCCATGCGCGCGGCGATGACCCTGATCGCCGTCTGGCTGCTCAAGATTCCCGGCCTGATGTTGCTGGGCGGCCTGGGGCTGCTGTGGATCGCCTGGAAACTGCTGGACGACCCGGACGCTGGCGGCAGCAATCATGGTCCGGTTGCCACCAACTTCTGGGGCGCCATGAAAACCATCGTCGTCGCCGACGCGCTGATGGGTATTGACAATGTATTGGGCGTGGCTGGGGCGGCGCGCGGATCGATGGACCTGGTGGTCATCGGCCTGCTGGTCAGCGTACCCATCGTGGTCTTTGGCTCCACCGTGGTACTGAAGCTGGTACAACGTTTTCCCGTTATCATCCAACTCGGCGCGGCAGTGCTGGCCTGGACAGCCGCCGCGATGATCGCGGGCGAACCTTGGCTTACCCGCGTGTTTGGCACGCACGATGATCCCGCACATGCGTGGCGATGGGGTTTTGGCGCGCTGTGCATCGCCAGCGTGCTGGGCCTGTCCTGGCTGAACAGATGCCGACAGGCAGCCGCAGCAGGCAAGTAATCGTCAACTGGCGGCGCCTGCCTCTTGTGATCGCATGACGAAACAACTCCTCAATTGGCTGCTTTCGGCCGCCGCCCTGCTGGGCGTGGCCTACGTCTACAGCGGT
>JAITMV010000070.1 GCA_031277295.1 Burkholderiaceae bacterium
AGAACGTGTTCACGATCCCGGCGCGGGCTTAGCGGGCGCGGGCTTAGGAAGCGCTGCGGCGCAAGCAATCCTTGCCAATGACACGGGCCATTGGCTGCGGATTGCGCCTTGCAGCCCATCCCAATGCCGCATCCCGCACACCTCACGCCGAGATCGTGAACACGTTCTGAGAGCGCATCAATCCCCACCGTTCACGCACGCAACCGCGCCTCGCGTTCGGCGGCGATAACCAGCAGGCCGTCGAAAATGAGGTTGTCGACCAACTCGTAGGCGCGGCTCATCGAAGGCAGCATCTTCCAGCCAGCGCCGCCGGTCATCAGGCACAGCGGTTCGGCGCCGGTGTGCGCTTTCAGGTGCTGGTACATGCGCTCACACGCGCCGGCGATGGCGAAGGTGCCGCCACTGGTCAAGCCGTCGCTGGTATTGACGGGAAAGTCCCGCACCTCGCCGGTAGGCACGTGCAGGCCAGCGGTGCCCGACTCCAGCGCGCGCAACATAATGCCGTGGCCGGGCAGAATCAGACCGCCCAGAAAGTGCCCCTGCGTGTCGATTGCCTCCACCGTGACCGCCGTGCCAACCATCACCAGCACAATCGGGCACGCCGCGCCACGCCGCAGCATGTGGTGGCGCGCGCCGATCATCGCCACCCAGCGGTCGGCGCCCAGACGGGCGGGAAAGTCGTAGCCGTTGGTCAGACCGGCCTCGGCCTCGGAGGCGACCACCCAGCGCGGCTCGACACTCCACATCTCCATCTGCTCTTGTACCCGGTGCTTGACCGCCTGGCCAGAGACAATGCAGCCGAGCATACACGCCGGCTCGGGCAACGCGGCCCAGGCCGAATCGGACAGACGGTCGATCTGCTCCAAAAACTCGACCCCGCCGGCCAGCACCGCCGCGCCCGGCGCGGGGCGCTCGTACAGGGTCCACTTCAATCGCGTATTACCAACGTCCAGGGCCAGAAAACTCATGGAATGACGAAACGAAAGTTTGGCGTTTAGCGTTGCGCGGCCAACGTGGTGGCCGCCAACGGGCTGTCCATGACGCTCACACACCACCGGCAGCGCATGGGGTTCAATGCAAACCAGGCAACAATCAGAACCGGCCTTCAGGCCGAGCACTCAACCCTGCTTCCACGGCAGGCCGGCATGTCGCCAGCCGTTCAGGTGGCCGCGCTGGGCATTCTGATCGGGGTCGCCCTCGAAGCCGCCAAGCACGTTGTACGCTGTCAGGCCCAACTCGGCAGCGCGCTTGGCGACGGCAATCGAGCGCACACCGCTGCGGCACAACAGCAGCAACGGCCGACCGCCTTGCGCGGCAGCTTGAAGCTGGGCGTCCAAATCGGGGTTGAGCGCCATGCCCGGCCACTGCTTGAAGGCCGCGGCAACCGCGCCAGGGACAAAGCCGACCCATTCGCGCTCGGCATCGGTGCGCACATCCACCAGCACCGCGCGGCCTTGCTGCATCCAGGCATACGCCGTCTCGGGCGCGAGGTCACCCGCGTAACCCTCGGCTGGCTGGACGTCGGGAGAGATGGGAGTAGAGTTCATAAGTCAAAGTGCGAAATCACGGCCCCAGTGTAGCTCCTAAACCGACGCTTGGCAGTTCGTGGCCAAGCAAAAAAGGAACGCGCACAAAACCGGCCGCGCACCTCCCCTCGTCATTGCCGCGCGTTCAGGCGCCTCGCTTGCTCTCCCATTTCAGTCCCTTACAGGCTGCCGGTATTTCGGAAGGGGTCAGACCAAGCGCACATCACTTTGAATCACACCCGAGTGAGCGGCCCTGCCGTCCTACCGCTTACAATGTTTGGCTACCTTGGCCGCGCACCGCTCGTGCGCGCCCGCGCGCATGTGTCCACGGCGCAGCCCGTCTTTTTCTTCTATTAGGAATTCCACTGGTGTTCATCTCCAACGCTTTTGCCCAAACCGCCGCGCCCGCGGCGCCTGCCGCGGCTGCTTCCAGCGGTCCGCTGGGGTCTTTGACAAGTTTTTTGCCCCTGGTGCTGATGTTCGTGGTGTTGTACTTCATCATGATCCGGCCACAGATGAAAAGACAAAAAGAGCATCGCACCATGCTGGACGCGCTCGCCAAGGGCGACGAGGTGGTGACCTCGGGCGGCGTGATGGGCAAGGTCGTCGCGCTCACGGACGGCGCAATCAGCCTGCAAATCGCCTCCGGGGTTGAAATACAGATTCAGCGCAGCTACGTGGTCCAAGTGCTGCCCAAAGGAACCGTGAAGTAACCGGGTTGGCAAATACTTATCTTCCTGAATCCGTGAGTTGAAGAGGAAAAACACATCCCCTTGCGGGTGAGACCTCTCCTTTTTGAGGTCACGGATTCAGATTGTCTTGTCTACGTCTCGTATTTTCTGGCCATGAACCGTTATCCGCTCTGGAAGTACGCGCTCATCGTGATCGCTTTACTGGTGGCGGTGCTGTACGCGCTGCCCAACCTGTTTGGCGAGGCGCCAGCGGTGCAGGTATCGGCCATCAAGGTAACAGCCAAGGTCGATACGGCCACCTTATCGCGGATAGAAGAAGCGCTAAAGAGAGTCGGCGTCGCACCCAACCGGCTGACGTTGGAAGGCGCCTCGGTGCTGGCGCGCTTCGACACGCCCGACGACCAACTCAAAGCCAAGGACACTATCGAGCGCGCGGTCAACCCGAATGCCGACGATCCGGCCTACATCGTTGCGCTCAACCTGGTGTCGCGCTCGCCGGCCTGGTTGACGGCGCTATACGCCAAGCCGATGTATCTGGGGCTGGACCTGCGCGGCGGCGTCCATTTCATGCTGCAAGTGGACATGCGCGCGGCCATTACCAAGCGGCTGGACACGGTAGCCAGCGACATTCGCCTGAGATTGCGCGAAAAAGACGTGCGTCACGGGGGCGTGACTCGCGCCGGCGATTCGATAGAAATTCGCGCCCGCGACGCCGCCACGCTCGCGGCCGCGCGCCAGGTCATCGCCGACACGCAGCCTGATTTGGACTTGGCCGACACGGCCGCCGGCGAACCGCGCCTGACGGCCACCTTCAAGCCGCAAGCGTTGCTGCGAGTGCAAGGCGAAGCGGTCAAACAAAACATCACCACCTTGCACAACCGCGTCAACGAGTTGGGCGTGGCCGAGCCGGTAATTCAGCAGCAAGGCGTCGACCGCGTGGTGGTGCAACTGCCCGGCGTGCAAGACACCGCCAAGGCCAAGGACATTCTGGGCCGCACCGCGACGCTGGAAATGCGCCTGGTGGACGAAAGCGCCGAAGGCCGCGCCGCCGAGTTGAACAACGGGCCGGTGCCGTTCGGATCAGAAAAATTCCTCCAGCGCGATGGCCGCCCGGTAATCGTCAAACGGCAAGTCATCCTGACCGGCGAAAGCCTGAGCAACGCACAACCGAGCTTCGATGACAAGCAACAGCCGGCGGTAGAGCTGACCGTAGATGCCAAGGGCGGCGCGATCATGAAGCAGGTCAGCCGGGAAAACCTGAAAAAGCGCATGGCCATCATCCTGTTCGAAAAGGGCAAGGGCGAGGCGCTGACCGCGCCGGTCATCCAGTCCGAGTTGGGCAACCGCTTTCAGATTTCCGGTTCGATGACGGTCGCCGAAGCCAATGATCTGGCGCTGCTGCTGCGCGCCGGTTCGCTGGCCGCGCCGATGGAAATCATCGAAGAGCGCACCATCGGCCCCAGCCTGGGCGCCGAAAACATCGCCAAAGGCTTTCACAGCGTGGCCTGGGGCTTTCTGGCAATCTGCGTCTTCATGTGCGTGTACTACATGCTGTTCGGCGCCTTTTCCAGTGTGGCGCTGGGCTTTAACCTGCTGCTGCTGGTAGCCATCTTGTCAATGCTGCAAGCCACACTGACCTTGCCAGGCATGGCGGCGATGGCGCTGGCGCTAGGCATGGCAATCGACGCCAACGTGCTCATCAACGAGCGCGTGCGCGAAGAGCTGCGAAATGGCTCGTCGCCACAGGCGGCGATTCATGCCGGCTACGACCGCGCCTGGGCCACCATTTTGGACTCCAACGTCACCTCGCTCATCGCTGGCCTGGCCCTGTTGGCGTTCGGCTCCGGGCCGGTGCGCGGCTTCGCCGTGGTGCATTGCATCGGCATCCTGACCTCGATGTTCTCGGCGGTATTCTTCTCGCGCGGGCTGGTCAACCTGTGGTACGGCAGGCGCAAGAAGCTCAAGACCGTGTCTATCGGCACGGTCTGGCGACCGGAAAACAACGCCCAACGTCTCGGCTCCGACGCCGCCGCTTAGAAAACAGCCAGGAAAGCCCAAAGTCATGGAATTTTTCCGCATCCGGCGCGACATCCCGTTCATGCGGCACGCGTTGATCCTCAACGCGATATCGATCATCACCTTTTTGCTGGCGGTATTCTTTCTGGTCACGCGCGGTCTGCACCTGTCGGTGGAGTTCACCGGCGGCACCGTGATGGAAGTCAATTACCAGCAGCCGGCCGAATTGGAAAAAGTGCGTGGCGCCATCGCCTCCTTAGGCTACAGCGACGTGCTGGTGCAAAACTTCGGCACCTCGCACGACGTCATGATCCGCCTGCCGGTCAAGCCAGGCCAAACCTCGGCGCAGCAAAGCGATCAGGTCATGCAGGTACTGAAAGCCGCCGATACCGGGGTACAGTTGCGCCGCACCGAATTCGTCGGCCCGCAGGTTGGGCGCGAGCTGGCCGCCGACGGGCTAAAGGCGCTGGCGTTCGTAATCATCGGCATCATGATTTACCTGTCGGTGCGCTTCGAGTGGAAGTACGCCGTGGCCGGCATCATTGCCAACCTGCACGACGTAATCATCATTTTGGGTTTTTTTGCTTTTTTCCAGTGGGAGTTTTCACTCGCCGTACTGGCCGCGGTACTGGCCGTGCTGGGCTACTCGGTCAACGAGTCGGTAGTCATCTTTGACCGTATCCGCGAAAGCTTCCGGCGCCAGCGCAAGATGAGCACAATGCAAATCATCGACCACGCCATTACCTCCACCATCAGCCGCACCATCATCACACACGCCTGCACCCAGGCGATGGTGCTGTCCATGCTGCTGTTCGGCGGCGCGACGCTGCACTACTTCGCCATGGCGCTGACAATCGGCATCCTGTTCGGCATCTATTCATCGGTATTCGTAGCGGCGGCCATCGCCATGTGGCTGGGCGTCAAGCGCGAAGACCTGATCAAGTCCGGCCGCCGGGAAGGCGACCCGAATGACCCGAATTCCGGCGCGGTGGTTTGATACCGTTAGCATGTGCCACGTGCGTGCTTTCACGCCTGCCGGAGCAGATGCAGCGGTTTTGGTTAGCCGATATACACGCTGCGAACCTCGACGCCATTGTGGCAAAGACGCACAATGGCATTGACCAGAACATTCAAGCGTTGGGGTTCGACAAGATACAACTGCAAATGCCACTGAACAAAGTCCGTGCCGATCACTGGCTCACTCATCTGGACAGCATTACCACCAAGGTTTGTGTCGTTTCCCGCTTCGAGCGCATTAACCCAGTTTGCCCAGCAGCGTACCACCTCATTAAGGCGTGCCGTGACATCCGGGCTGGCTGGTTCAGTTATATCGCATTCCAGCGTCGCCCACGATCCCGACAGCGAGACATCAATCTCGCAGGATGAAGATGTCGGCAAGCGTAAACACCTCGTATCGCGAGCACATTCTTGGATGATTTGTTCAGCCTCTGACATATGCCATCATCCAAGCCTGGTCAACCACGCGACGGTTTCATCGCCAGGAAAGTCGAGTGCATCAAACTCATATATGGAGTTAACAAACTGCACCGGTCGGATCAGCGCGTATGCTTGCCGAAAAATCGAGAGATCGTCCGTGGGATCGTTCGAATCGCCAAGTCGTGGCCCACCCGCGCAGGCAATCGCAGCACCTGAGCCGACACGATGAATGGAAAGCCCCGCACTCAACTGGTGGCCAAGAGCGACTTCGCCGCCGAGTCGCTCCAAATGCTTTTTGCCAATAAAAGTCAGCCAGTTCACCGTCGGAACGCCACGCTCGGCCAAGTAGGCCAGACAATCCGCCGCCGTGATCTCCACACCAATGAATCGCTTACTGAGCGCCTTCATGTTTGGCAAGACCTTCAAGTATTTGTACGGCGAGCGCTGGAAACAGTATCCAGCAACACCGGCGTAGTAGTCCACTGGGGCCGCCATCTGAACCATCAATTCCGCTAAACCCGCCTCCCCCAGACGCTCCAGTTCCGAGATCGGAAACACGACCTCGACGAAACCCGACTCTTCGTCCTCCTCCGAACGCGCGACGCCTTCTCCCTGCAGAACCATACCATAGTCACCCATGCAGTCCATCGGGCCGTCGTGAATCGACATCCAGCATGTTGGCCCCGGATCCAATGTGCCGGAGAACCAGGCCGCTATGGTCTTGTGGACTGCGGGTCCAACTTTACGGCTTCGGTTACCACCACCAAGCCGCGCCCAAGTGAAGCGTTCGCCCACGGCCTCATGGTACGTGTTCCAGAAAGCGTGCAGGCCCTCACGCACATCAGAAAACGGGCGCTTGAAATAGAGCGTCAACCCAATACCAAGCTTCATAACCCGTTCTTCATACTGGAAAGTATCAATGGCATCAATTTGCCGAGGGGTTGGCATTTTCATCCGCAATTCTCCTTTGTTGGCGCCACAGTATCGACCCGTACGCCTCCTGGTTTGCCTTTGCCATCGGCACCCGTGATTTTTTCATAGCATTTTTTCTGGGCAGATGACATCTGCTTATCCGGATCCCATTGTGCAGCGGTTTTCAGATCCTTCTTGTCGGCGCACTGAAACTTTAGGTCCAGAATCCGCTGCATATCACGCGGATGCGCGGGCGCTTTGACCCCCGGCGCAGTAATGACGATGTCCGGTCGGCAGTACTTTTTCCTCTCGGGGAGAGCGCCAGAGCCGTAGTTCGCACCCGCAGGGGAATGAACGCCCTTGGCCGCGCCGCCTTGGGCGGAGATTTTTTCAGCCACGCACATGTGGCGTTCTGATCCCAGAAAGCAGCACTTAAGCCAATCATCTACCGGATTTTTCTCGACCTTACTATAGGGCACATCTTCAATGCACTCGCATGCGGCTTGCGTGATATTAATACCCTGAACAATCACGTTCGATTGAGCAACTCCGGCCAAATCCACCGTATTCTGATGATTCTGAAACTTCTTATCCGTCAACCGACAAGCATTCCTGCCATTCATTTTCACGTCAAACGAGTACAGAATCCACGTACTCTCCTTCATGAAGGTGCTGGATTTCACCCCGCCTAGAACACCAGGATTGTCCCCGATAGATAGCGAAAACTCGCTGCGCTTGACGGCAATCATCTTGCCGTGATCGGCCTTGACCGAGGTCGTTCCTCC
>JAITMV010000059.1 GCA_031277295.1 Burkholderiaceae bacterium
CGCTCGCAGTCGCGCGCCATGTCGGCGGCCTGTTCGCTGGTGATGGGCCAGGGGTGAAACAGATCCAGGTCGCGCGGCGCGGTGGCAATATCATCCGGCGCGGGCAGACCGGCGGCCGGGTCAACGGCTGTGAAGCGGGCGATGTCGTAGGCCGCCTGCACGGTGCGTTCGATGGCCTCGGGCGAAAAATCCGAGGTGCTGGCGTTGCCGCGCCGCTGGCCGACATAGACGGTAACGCCAAGCGATTTGTCGCGGTTGCGCTCCACCGTTTCCAGCTCGCCCTTGCGCACGCTGACCGACAGGCCCGTGCCTTCAGAGGCTTCAGCGCCGGCGTCGGTGGCGCCCAGCTTTTTGGCGTGCGCCAGCGCGGCGTCCACCAGCTCTTCAAAAAAAGCGCGTGAATGGCTGAAACCCGGTAGAGGATGGGAATGATTGTGCATGGTGGCTATCATACGTTTTGCGTTTTGCGTGAACACCTCTTTCGGCATTGGCGCATCGCGGCACAACGGCCCACGCGAAACGCCAAACGTTCAACATTTTCCCCCTATGTCCCGCAAACTCCGCCAAGGCTATTTTGTGCGCGGCCAGTTCGTTGCCGCGGGCAGCGCGTTGGACGAGCAGCTTGCGCATGAGCAGCGCGGCGAGGGCCCGAGCAAGACTGAACTCAAGGCCCGCAGCGCCGAGTTGCAGGCGCTAGGCGAGCGGTTGCTCGATTTGCGCGCCGGCCTGCTGGAGCCGCTGGCATTGCCCGTCGCGCTGATGGATGCGCTGCATGAACTCAAACGCATCACCCATTTCGAGGGCCGCCGTCGCCAGAGTCAGTACGTTGGCAAGCTGATGCGCCAGTTGGACGACACGCGGATCGATGCCATCCGCGCCGCATTGACCGCGCAACGCCAGGGTACGGCTCAAGATACTTTGCTGCTGCACGTCGCCGAACAGTGGCGCGAGCGGCTGCTGGCTGGCGACGACGCTTTCAACGACTGGGCCGCACAGTTTCCGCGCGCCGACTTGCAGCCGCTGCGCACGCTGGTGCGGCAAGCGCGCAAGGATGCCTTGTCACCGCAAGCCAAAGGCCGGGCGCCGCGCCAGGGCCACGCCTATCGTGAACTGTTTCAACTGCTGCGCGGCGCACTGCAACAGATGTCCACCGACGCCACCTTATCCGAAAACCCATGAGCCACACCCACGACCCCGTCAAGATCGGCATCGTCTCCGTCAGTGATCGCGCCGCCAGCGGCGCCTATCAGGATCAGGGCCTACCGGCATTGCAAGACTGGTTGGGCCGGGCGCTGAAAAACCCGATCACTTTTGAGCCGCGTCTGCTCCCCGACGAGCAGGCGCGCATCAGCCAGACCCTGATTGAATTGGTCGATGCCGGTTGCGCGTTGGTACTGACCACCGGCGGCACCGGCCCCGCGCCGCGCGATGTCACGCCCGAGGCCACGCTAGCGGTGGCCGAGCGCGTGATGCCCGGTTTCGGCGAGCAGATGCGCCAGATCAGCTTGCGCTTCGTGCCCACCGCCATCTTGAGCCGCCAGGTGGCGGTCATTCGCGGGCGGTGCCTCATCATCAACCTGCCAGGTCAGCCCAAATCGATTGCCGAAACGCTGGAGGGGCTGAAAGACGCCAGCGGCCAGCCCCTGGTGCATGGCCTATTTGCCGCCGTGCCGTATTGCATCGACCTGATCGGCGGCCCTTGGCTGGAAACCGACGCCACTGTCTGCAAGGCGTTTCGCCCCAAAAGCGCCGTGCGACCGGCGTGCTGAGCAAATTCCACAAGGGACTAAGACAGGTTGCGCTGGAAACTGGCGTAGCGCGTTTTGACGCGCCGCTGGCCCCCATCCCAACCCCCGCCTTCGCGGGGGCAGGCTCTTCCCCCGGCGGGGGAAGGAGTCAATTCAAGCGCACACCACTTTGAACCGCGCCCGAGCAAGTCCACAAGAGGCCAATTGATGGCATAATACAAAGTTCTCTGCTGGAGAGGTGGCCGAGTGGTTAATGGCAGCAGACTGTAAATCTGCCGGTTTACACCTACGCTGGTTCGAATCCAGCCCTCTCCACCAGCTTAGCGCAAAGTTTGGTTTCATGCGGCTGACTCGGGGCTTCAGCGGGCGGCTTTGGGCGCCAGCGAAAGGCTCGCGCAACGCATCCGTGTACGGCACGGGTCTTTGCGGGAGTAGTTCAATGGTAGAACCTTAGCCTTCCAAGCTAATGACGCGGGTTCGATTCCCGTCTCCCGCTCCAGCAAGTTGAGCCGGCCGTTCGGAGCCAAGTGAGCGAAAAGGATTGTTTGCCCTTGTGGCTCAGTGGTAGAGCACTCCCTTGGTAAGGGAGAGGTCGTGGGTCCGATTCCCACCAAGGGCACCAAAGCTATGTGTTGTTTGAGTTGATTTTTTCGGAGTCGAAGAAATGGCAAAAGAGAAATTCGCGCGTACCAAGCCGCACGTGAACGTGGGCACCATCGGTCACGTCGATCACGGCAAGACCACCCTGACGGCGGCCATCACCACGGTGCTGTCCAAG
>JAITMV010000146.1 GCA_031277295.1 Burkholderiaceae bacterium
TGCCCGACGGGTGCAGGTCTTGTGCCATCCAGGCCAGCCTGGCGCTTTTGCCGTTGCCCAGGATGGGGAAGTCGCGCGCGCGCGTTTCGGAACTGGACGCGAGCACCCGCGCCTCGGCCATGCGCGCCAACTCCGGTTTAAGCGCCAGCATCAGCGCCGTCTCCACCTGCCCGCCATGCACGCCGAAGCGCAACTCCTCAGGCGAAAAACGCGCCAGCGCGTCACCGCCCGCGGGTGTTTTCAGCGGCAGGTCAAACCAGTTGACGCTGTACACCAGCACCCCAAAGCGACGGCGCAAATCGCGCGCCACCACGTCCAGCAGGCCGACGTTGCCGCCGTGGGTGTTGAACAGCGTCAACTTCTTCACGCCGCTGGCGACGACACTCTCGGCGATGTCGCTCCACAAGCGGATCACGGTATCGGCCCGCAAACTCAGCGTGCCCGCAAAGGCGCTGTGCTCGGGGCTGTAGCCGACCGGCTGCAACGGCAGAAACAGCACCGGCAGATCGGGCGGCAGCGCCGCAATGCTGGCTGTGATGATGCCCTCGGCCAGATCGGTGTCCACCGACAGCGGCAGATGCGGCCCGTGCTGCTCGGTCGCGCCCAGCGGCAGCACCGCGATGGCGCGCGTCAGATCGATGCGGGCGAAGTCGGCGGTCGTCAACTCGGACCAGCGCCGGGACAGTGATGGCAGCGGGCGATCAACAGTGGTCATGGGTTACGCAAATGTGCATTCAACCTAGAAACCGTAGTTGGACGCGTTCGAGCATAGCAATCATTTGCCTTCGACGAGCGGGTGCGTTTTGACGGCATGGGCGGGTTTGAGGCGGATTTGCTCACACCCTCTCTCAGCCCGCCAACAACTCCGCCGGCTCGTCGCTTTCGAGCACGATGTGCGCCCAGGGCGCTAACTTGCTGGTGTCGGCGCGCAGGATTTCCTGCTTGACAGCCAAAATTTGCGACGGGTGCATGGAAAAACTGCGCAGGCCCAAACCCAGCAGCAGCCGGGTCATGGTGGGATCGCCCGCCATTTCGCCGCACACACTGACCGGCGTACCGTGGCGCGCACCCGCCGCCACTGTATCGGCCAGCAGGCGTAACACGGCGGGATGAAACTGGTCGTACAGGTGCGCCACCGATTCGTCGGCGCGGTCGATTGCCAGCGTGTACTGAATCAGGTCGTTGGTACCGAGGGACAAGAAGTCGAAATGCTTCAGAAACAGCCGCAGCGACAGCGCGGCGGCAGGCACCTCGATCATGGCACCGATCTTGATCGGGCCATGCACCTGGCCGGCCGCATCGAGCTGGGCGCGCGCCTTGCCGATCAGCTCCAGCGTCTGGCGAATTTCGCGCATGTGAGCCAGCATGGGAATCAGCAGATGCACCTGACCGTGAGCAGCGGCGCGCAAAATGGCGCGCAACTGGGTCAGGAACATGGCCGGTTCGGCCAGACTCCAGCGGATGGCGCGCAAGCCGAGCGCGGGATTGAGGTGGGTATCGGCGCGACGGTCGTCCAGCGGTTTGTCGGCGCCGACGTCGATGGTGCGAATGGTCACTGGCATACCATGCATCCCTTCGACGGCGGCACGGTAAGCGTGGTATTGCTCGCCTTCGTCGGGCAGCTTGCCGGCACGGCCCATGAACAGGAATTCGGAGCGGAACAGCCCCACGCCAACCGCGCCCACGGCCAGCGCCGCCGCCGTATCGGCGGGCTGCTCGATGTTGGCCAGCAACTCGATGCGCTGGCCGTCCAAAGTCACGGCGGGGGTATTTTTCAGCCGCGCCAGCCGGCCGCGCTCCAATTCGCCCTGGCGCTGCTTGAAGCCGTATTCAGCCAGAATGATGGGCGACGGATCGACGATCATCACCCCGGCATCGCCGTCGATGATGACCCAGTCGTCCTGGCGCACCAATTGGCTGGCCGAGCGCGCACCGACCACGGCCGGAATATCCATGCTACGCGCGACGATGGCGGTATGGCTGGTCTTGCCACCCACGTCGGTGATGAAACCCGCGAACACACTGCCCTTGAATTGCAGCATGTCGGCCGGCGACAGATCGTGCGCCACCAGCACCAGCGGCACGTCGAACGTGTCGTCCAACAGCAGTTCCTGCTGGCGCGGCGCGCGCGGCGGCGGCGTGGCCGTCACTGGCTGCGCCGCGCCTTTGAGGTGACGCAAAACGCGTTCGACCACCTGCTCCAGATCGGCCTTGCGCTCACGCAGATAGTCGTCCTGCATGTCGTCGAACTGGCGCGAAAGCTGTTCGAGTTGCGTGGTCAACGCCCATTCGGCGTTGTACAGACGCTCGGTCACCCAATGATGCACGCCAGCGCCGAGTTGCTCGTCTTGCAGCAGCATCAAGTGAACATCGAGCAGCGCGCCCAACTCGGGCGGGGCGTCGCGCGGCATGTTGTGCTGCAAGCGCTGGAACTCCTGCACCACGGCGTCGCGCGCCTGCACGAGCCGGCTCAGTTCTGCCTCCACCTGATCCGACTCGATGAAATAGTGCGCCACGTCCATCCGACTGGAGGCCACCAGCACGGCGCGACCGATGGCAATGCCGCGCGAAACGGTAATACCGTGAACGGAGAAAGTCATGACGGAACCGCGCTCACTCGCCTTCGCCAAACTTGTCGTTGATCAACGCCGCAATCGCCTCCATTGCCTCCTGCTCGCGCTCGCCGTCGGTCTGCACCGTAACTCGCGCACCGATACCGGCGGCCAGCATCATCACGCCCATGATGCTTTTGGCGTTGACGCGCCGCTCGCCCCGGCTCATCCACACCTCACACGGAAAGCTGCCAGCCAGCTTGGTCAGCTTGGCCGAGGCACGGGCGTGCAGGCCGAGCTTGTTGCCGATGGTGATGTCTTGACTGATCATGCCGCGCTCGCGGGATCGGATTGCGACGCACACGCGGCCACCGGCACGATGCCCCGCACACCGCCATCCAACGCCTTGCGCGTCATCTCGTCCAACGGCTCGTGCCGATAGCTGAGAGCACGCAGCAGCATCGGCAAGTTGACGCCGGCCAGCAACCGCGTGTGCTCGTCCTCGCCCAAGCGTTGCGCCACGTTGCAAGGCGTAGCGCCGCACATGTCAGCCAGCACCAGTACGCCTCGCCCGACGGGCAAGGTAGCCAGCACGCCACGAACACGGGCCAGCGTGTCTTCGGGCGTATCGACGGCCTGCACGTCCAGCGCCTGAACCACGGCGTCGGCGTCCGGAAACACATGCAGCGCACCGGCCCGCAGCGCACTGGCCAGCGGAGCGTGGGCAATCAACAAGATGGCATTCATTGGCGTCAATTATCTGCGTTCTCGCGCTTTACCGCAGCGCGGACGGCCCGCGCCGCCTGAGAACGTGTTTACGATCCCGGCGCGGGCTTAGCGGGCGCGTGCTCAAGGAAGCGCTGCAAGGCGCAATCCTTGCCAATGACACGGGCCATTGGCTGCGGATTGCGCCTTGCAGCCCACCCCAATGCCGCATCGCCGCACACCTCACGCCGAGATCGTGAACACGTTCTGATAGTGTGTGAGCAAATCCACCTCAAGCCCGCTTATGCCGCCAAAACGCGCCGAATTTATCTACACCCTGCGCTAAACTGGCTTTGCTTCGAGCCGCCCGTCACCCATTTTGGATAACCCGCCTTCCATCGAAATCGTCGTCGCACGCTCCCCGCGGGAGCTGGACGCAGCGCGCACCCTATTCATTGAATACGCCACCCAGTTAGGTGTCGATCTGTGTTTCCAGGACTTCGATGACGAACTGGCCACACTGCCAGGCGACTACGGCGAGCCGCGCGGCACACTGCTGCTGGCGCTGGTCGATGACCAGGTAGCCGGCTGCTGTGCGCTGCGACCGATCAACGACGTCGATTACAGTAACGCCGCCGAAATGAAACGGCTATTTGTGCGCAAGCCGTTTCGCCGCTTCGGCTTGGGCCGGCAATTGGCCGAAGCGACGCTGGAAGCCGGCCTTCGCATGGGTTACGCCTGCGTGCTGCTGGATACGCTGGATGACATGGAAGCAGCGCGCGCGCTCTACGAAGACCTGGGTTTTCAGGAAATCCCGCCCTACTACCACAACCCGCTGCCCGGCGCGCATTACTTGAAGGCCGATTTGACGTAAATCCGCCACTGACTCGCCGCCCGCATCGTGCGCGGAACGTAAAGAGTCAAAAAGCCGCGCAGCAAGCCATGCCAAGGTGCCCGTGGCCGTGCTCCCCCCGGACAGTGGGTGCGTCCCCCTGGGGGGAAGGCGCGCCAGCGACTCAGGGGGGATGTCATAATGAGAATGAATCGCATTAAAATTTCTCATGCACACCATTCCGGCAGCCTTTGTCACCAACCCGGCGCCCATCGGCGCGGTGCCGTTGCACGCCTTGCCAGTCGGCGCGCGCGCGACCGTCGTCCACCTGCGCATGCCGCACGACGACGATGACCGCGAGTTGCTGCTGCGGCTGATCGAAATCGGTTTTCTGCCTGGCGAGACGGTGCGCGTGGTGGCTCGTGCCCGCGCAGGCCGCGAACCGATTGCGGTGCGGCTGGGCGGGCAGGCCACGTTCGCGCTGCGCCAACGCGAGGCTGATCTGGTGCAAGTGCAGCCCATGGATACCCAGGAGCCACCCACATGAGCCGCCCCGACGATGCCGCCGTGGTGGACGCGGACGAGGCGGCGCCACAGGTTGTCGCCAGCACCGCGCGACCGTTGCGCGTCGCGCTGCTGGGCAACCCCAATTGCGGCAAGACGGCGTTGTTCAATCTGCTGACCGGCAGCCGCCAGAAGGTGGCCAATTACGCCGGCGTCACGGTGGAGCGCAAGGAAGGCCGGTTGCGCCTGCCCGGCGGGCGCGAGGCCGCGGTGTTGGACCTGCCCGGCGCGTACAGCCTGAACGCGCTGTCGCTGGACGAGCAGATCACGCGCGACGTGGTCACTGGTCACCTCGCCAGCGAAGTGCTGCCCGACGTGCTGGTGTGCGTGGTCGATGCCACCAAGCTGCGTCTGAACCTGCGTCTGGTGCTGGAAGCCCAGCGCCTGGGCCTGCCGCTGCTGGTGGCGCTGAACATGAGCGACATGGCCGAGCGCCTGGGCATCCGTATCGACGTGGCGCGCTTGTCGGCGCTGTTGGGCGTGCCGGTGATCCCCACCGTGGGCGTGCAGGCCGGCGGCGCGGCGGCGTTGCTGGCGGCGCTGGACGCGCACCGCCCGCCGCTGATCGCCCGCGCCCGCGCCGCCGCCGGTCAACCGCCCGGCGTGGAGGAGGTCATGCTGACCCACCGCGAGGTGCAGCGCATCGTGCAAGAGACCGTGCAGTCGCCCGCGCACCCGTTGGCGCGCGACGACGCCATCGACCGCGTGCTGCTGCATCCGCTGTGGGGCATGTTGATTCTGGCGGCGTTGTTGTTTCTGATGTTCCAGGCTGTCTTCAGTTGGGCCGAAGCGCCGATGGAATGGGTCACCGCCGGCATGGATGCGCTGGCCGGCCTGGTCAAAACCCACCTGGCCGAAGGGCCGCTGCGCAGCCTGCTGGCCGACGGCATCATCGCTGGCGTGGGCAGCGTGCTGGTGTTTCTGCCGCAGATTCTGATTCTGTTCCTGTTCATCCTGGCGCTGGAAGACTCGGGCTACCTGCCGCGCGCGGCTTTTCTGTTGGATCGCGTGATGGGCCGCGTGGGCTTGTCGGGGCGCTCGTTCATTCCGCTGCTGTCGAGCTTTGCCTGCGCCGTGCCCGGCATCATGGCCACGCGCACCATCACGCATTGGCGTGACCGGCTGGTCACCATCATGATCGCGCCGCTGATGACCTGCTCGGCCCGGCTGCCGGTGTACACCTTGCTGATCGCCGCCTTCATCCCCCGGCGCGCGGTGGCCGGCGGCTTCAGCTTGCAAGGGCTGGTGTTGTTCGCGCTGTATCTGGCCGGCATTCTGAGCGCGCTGGCGCTGGCCTGGGGCTACCGATTGAGTAACGGCCAGAGCGCGCGGCCCACACCGCTGATCATGGAGTTGCCCGCCTACCGCTGGCCCAGCCCGCGCCAGTTGGCCTTTGGTCTGTGGGAGCGCGCGCGCATTTTCTTGCAGCGGGTGGGCGGCATCATTCTGGCGGTGATGATCCTGTTGTGGTTTCTGTCCAGCTACCCCGCGCCGCCCGCGGGCGCGACACAACCGGCCATTCTGTACAGTTGGGCCGGGCAGATCGGGCTGGCGCTGCAAAAGCTGCTGGCCCCGGTCGGCTTCAACTGGCAGATCGCCATTGCCCTGGTGCCCGGCATGGCCGCGCGCGAGGTCGCCGTTGGCGCGCTCGGCACCGTCTATGCGCTGTCTGCCAGTGGCGACGACGTGGCCGGGCAGCTTGAGCCGTTGCTAGCGCAAAGCTGGAGCCTGGCCACCGCGCTGGCGCTGCTGGCCTGGTACGTGTTCGCGCCGCAATGCGTCTCCACCCTGGTGGCCGTCAAGCGCGAAACCGGTCGCTGGCGCTACCCGCTGCTGATGCTGGCGCAATTGTTCGGCATGGCCTACGCGGCGGCCTTCATTACCTATCGCGTGGCGCTGGCTCTGGGAGGCGGCGGATGAACTGGCAGCAGATCATCGTCGCCCTGATCGTGCTGGCCGCGCTGTTGCGCGTGCTGTGGAAATACCTGCCCGCCCGCTGGCGCCAGCGCCTGGCCGCCCGCCTGGGCCTGCGCGCCGGCGCGGCAGACGCGGGCGGCTGCCACGGCTGCGACGGCTGCCCCAGCAACAGCGCCTGCGGCCCGGATCGAGGAGCCTGAGTTTTCAGGACGCATGAACCTCTACCTGACGCTCAAGACGCTGCACATCCTGTCGTCGGTGGTCATGGTGGGCACGGGGTTCGGGACGGCGTTTTATTTTTTCTTTGCCAACCGCACGCGCTCGGTGCCGGTCATCGCCGCTGTCGCGCGGCTGGTGGTGCGGGCCGACTGGTGGTTCACCACGCCGTCAGTCATTGCGCAGCCGCTCACCGGCGTGGCGCTGATGTACCTGGCCGGCTGGCCGTGGCATACCCCGTGGATCATGGCGGCGGTGGCGCTGTATGTGCTGGCGGGGCTGTGCTGGCTGCCAGCGGTGGGTTTGCAGATCCGGCTGGCGCGTCTGGCCGCCCAGGCCCATGCCGCCGACGAACCGCTGCCGCCCGCCTACTGGCGCGACGTACGACGCTGGGAACTATTGGGCAGCCCAGCATTCGTGGCAATGCTGGCAACCTATTTTCTGATGGTGTTCAAGCCGACGCTAATGTAGTAGCGCAGCGCGCGAAAGAGTTTCGACATGCGGATCATCGTACTGGGCGGTTTGGGCAACTTCGGCGCGCGCATTTGCCGTGCCCTGGCGCAAATGGCAGACATCGAGCGCGGCGCCATGCCCTGCATGGGATTGCTGAAGCTGGCGGACTTCTCGCCCTGCTTCGACCAATGGGGTATGCGCACCACGATCACCGCCAGTTAGCCCCACCTGGAAGAGATGAATCCCCCAGGGCTAATCACCTTGGCCGCGGAAAGCAGAAATCGACAGCGAATTCAGCACCGACGCCCCGGCTTCATGGCGCTTCGACACTGATGATGATCGTTTGCGCGTTGCGGTTACGCAGCAAAGCGTTTTGAGACTTCCCGGACGCCAAGGGACGAGTCGCGCCGTTGGACAGCGTCGCGATGCGCTCGGCGGCAACGCCGTGGCTGACCAGATACTGTTTCACCGCCACGGCACGACGCTGGCCGAGCGCAAAATTGTGTTGGTCGCTGGCGCGATAGTCGGTATTGCCCTCGATGCGCGCCTCGACTTCGGGATGGCGGCTCAGCCATTGGGCCTGCCGGTCGAGGACACGCTTGGCCTCATTGCTCAGCTTAGCGCCGGCATTGCCGAAGAACACGCGGTCGCTGCCGGCATAGGCGACGAAGTCGCCAGTCAGATCGATCACGGCGGCGCTGGCCGGCCGCGTAGGCGGTCGTGCCGCCTGCTCGCTGGGTTGCTGTTGATCTAGGCGGGACGCGCGCTCCCAATGGTATTTCTTACCGCTGGAACAAGCGCCAAGCGCCAGCGTAACCGCCGCCGCCGCGACCACGCACTTCATGCAGGCAAGAGAGGATATGCGGGAAGATGGCATGATGTTTTTGTGTCTTTGTCTTTGCTTTGTTAAGGAATCGTTTTCATTTGCATCAGAGGATATGAATAAATCCGGCGCGTTTCGAGCAAGCCCCACCCCCATCCTCCCTCAGCGTGGAAGAAGACGAACCGCCTTGCCTCGTTGGGGAGTGTTGGGATGGAGGTAGTCCAAACGTGCCCAACCGAGGCGAAAAGCGCGGCAACACCTCGTGGTATTGTGAACATTTGCTTTTAGCGAAGAGTAGGTGCGTTTGGACGGCATGAGCGGGCGTGGCGGATTTGTGTTCACGCCCTCTCAGGGCACCTGATGCACCTGCATGTCTTGCTGAAGCAGCAAGGTCACGAGATCGCCGCCAGTGCCAGCTTGGTAAACGTCGAAGGTCACGCCATCGATGACCTCGGTGTTGCCCGCCGCGTGGGCGAACCCATCGCCCTCTTTCAAATTGACAGTGTCTTCGGCGTCGCCGCTCACCTTCAGGGTTCGAGGTGTCGCATCGGGGGCATCGCTCAGCACCCCCTGAAGAGTGACATTGAGCGTGTTGGCGTTGCTAGCGCCCACGCTGAGATCGACCGACTCAATGCCCTTCACATTGCCAAGGTCGAAGCTCAGTCCCGAATCGGTCACCTTCAGCACATCAAACCCACCGCCGCCGTCAACCCGCTCGAAGCCCGCTGAATCAACCGTAATGACGTCGTCACCGGCGGTGCCAATCAGTTCCTGAAGTTTCTGATCGAGCGTGAAAGTCAGCGCGGCGGAGGCCTCGGAAATATTGCCGTCGACGTCAATCTGGCGCACCTGCACCGTATTCTCGCCGTCGACGGGTTTGAAGTCAGACGTCCAGTTTTCGCCGCCGTCGGTGGAATATTCCACCCTCGCTCCATCCTTGATCCCCTTCAGCGCCAACTCGCCGTTGCTGGTGGTCTTGTCGGTGCTGTCCACCCCGGTATCGTTCAACAGCGCAATCGTCGGCCGCGAAAGCCCGGAAGAATCGTCATCGCCACCGCCACCGGCGGCAACCCCCGCTATGGCGAGGGCGCCCAGCACTCCCAGCACCAACAGCATCGTCGAATCGCTTTGTTCAACCGGCACGAACCACTCCACCAAATCGTCGGCAATGCCGTCGCCGACACCGTCCAACGCCTGGGTGAAATCCACCCAATACGGTTGATCGCCGTCGATGAAAACCAGTTGGTCGCTGGCAGAGCCGCCGAAGAAGTCGCGAATCGTCAGCTTGGAACCGTCGGCAAACTCAACCACGAGATCCTGGCCTTCCAGAACAAAGCCCGCCACATCCGCGCGCTGGGCGTGGATGACGAATATCTCGTCATGGCTGTTGTCGGCAGTAACCGTCTGGCCGGCGGTCACCTGCACCACGGTGGCGTCCTGATCGGTTTGCTTTTCCGCGGGTGTGAGCGGAAAGCCACGGGTATTCACCATCAAATCATCACGTTCAGACATCATTAACTCCTAACTTGGCGTCCGGCATCCGCGCAGAAATGAGCGGTAGCGAACAACGGGGGAACCCAAGGCAACGCCTCACTCAGCGTTGCCCTAATTGAGATACTGAGCGCGCCCAAAAAAAGACGAGCGCTGCCGGGTTGCGGTTTATACGGCGCGGTCACGGAAGTCGACACGCAAAATCAATGCACACAACACCCGTTGCAAGCGACCGGTGTTGCCCGTCGAGCATGGTCAACGACAATGTTTTGGGATCGGTATTGTTCATACTGTGACAAACGCAAAAAGTCGAAACTGGGCCACTCATCGGCTGGTGCGACCGCAATCGCGCAGACCGACTCGGTGGCCTCGTTTATGCCAATCATATCGGGAAGATTCACACATGTTCTTACAAGTCCAGTATTTTGCACCCATAACGCCCGCCGAAACTTGCCCATGACCCACTGGCAAACCACCCGTTACCGGATCGACCTGAGCCAGCCTCGGGTGATGGGCATCGTCAACGTCACGCCCGATTCATTTGCCGATGGCGGCCGGTATGCCGATACCGCGTCGGCCCTGCGCCACTGCGAGCGGCTGCTGCGCGATGGCGCGCACATCCTCGACATCGGCGGCGAATCGACCCGCCCCGGCAGCCCTCCTCTGGCGCTGACCGAGGAGTTAGCGCGCGTGCTGCCGGTGGTGCGTCAGGCCGTGAAATTCGGCGTGCCGATATCGGTTGATACCTACAAGCCGGAGGTCATGACCGCCGCGCTTGATCTAGGAGCCGACATCATCAACGACATCTGGGCGCTGCGCCACCCCGGTCACAACGGCGGCCCAAGCGCGCTGGAAGTAATTGCGCGCCAGCCCGCCTGTGGCGTCTGCCTGATGCATATGCATGGCAATCCGCAAACCATGCAGCGCTCGCCCATGGAAGGCGATGCGGTGCCCTTGGTACTTCTGTTTTTGCAGCAAGTCACACAGGCTTTAAGGGCGCATGGCGTCGATAAAAGCCGTATCGTGGTCGATCCCGGCATAGGCTTTGGCAAGACGGTCGCGCAAAACTTTGCCCTGCTGGCACGGCAGGCGCAATTGCTGACAGCGGGCTACCCGCTGCTGGCAGGCTGGTCGCGCAAATCATCTATCGGCGCTGCCCTTCAAGACGATGGAAAAGCGGCGGTATCACCGCATGAACGCGTGGCGGGCAGCGTGGCCGCCGCGCTGCTGGCAGTCGAGCGCGGCGCGAGCGTCGTTCGCGTACACGACGTGCGCGAAACGGTACAGGCACTGGCGGTCTGGCGGCATATGCGGGCCGCCGCGTGAAACTATTAAAATCATAGCTGTCTGCCTTTGCCGCACAGTTTTTGTGACACTCTGTTACTTTCATGTAAGTGCCAGCCCATGACTCGCCAATACTTCGGCACTGACGGCATACGCGGCGCGGTCGGGCGCGAGCCGATCACGCCCGACTTCGTGCTACGGCTCGGCCATGCGGTCGGGCGCGTGTTGCGTCGCCGCCACCCACACCCGATGGTACTGATCGGCAAAGACACGCGCATCTCCGGCTATATGCTGGAAAGCGCGCTGGAATCGGGCCTGATCTCCGCCGGCGCCGACGTCATGCTGCTTGGCCCCGTACCCACGCCAGCGGTGGCCTACCTCACGCGGGCACAGCGTGCCAGTCTGGGCGCGGTCATCAGCGCCAGCCACAACCCGCACACCGACAACGGTATCAAGTTCTTCAACGCCCAGGGCGCCAAGTTGCCCGACGAATGGGAAAGCGCCGTCGAGGCCGCGCTGGCTGAACCGCCGCAGTGGGCCGATTCCGCCGCCCTCGGACGCGCACGCCGGCTGGATGATGCGGCGGGCCGCTACATCGAATTCTGCAAAAGCACCTTCGACAACAACCTGAACCTGCACGGCCTGAAAATTGTGGTCGACGCAGCGCACGGCGCTGCCTACCAGATCGCACCCAAAGTGTTTCATGAACTGGGCGCCGACGTGGTATCCATCGGCTGCGCGCCCGATGGGTTGAACATCAACCACGGCGTCGGCGCCACCCATCCCGAAGCGCTAGTGTGCGCCGTCGCCGCGCACCGCGCCGATTACGGCATTGCCTTGGACGGCGACGCCGATAGGCTGCAAATCGTCGATGCCGCGGGGCGACGGTACAACGGCGACGAGTTACTGTACGTGCTGGCGATTGACCGCCTGGCGCGCGACACCGGGCAGCACGGCACCGGGCTGGCCGGCGTGGTCGGCACGCTGATGACCAATCTGGCGGTCGAGCACGCG
>JAITMV010000245.1 GCA_031277295.1 Burkholderiaceae bacterium
GCGTAGGGGCAAACCCTTGTGGTTGCCCTGTGTGCGCGACACCGGCCCTTGTCCAGTGGATACAAGGGCAACCACAAGGGTTGCCCCTACGGCGGTCGCGCTAAACGGGTCAAGTTTCATCTCAGCCCAGCCGCCGCCAGCGCCTGCGCCAGATCGGCCTGCAGGTCGCGCGCGTCTTCCAGCCCGACGGAAAAACGCACCACCGTGCCGCGCGCCAGATGGGCGGGCCAGCTCCCGCGCATGTCATTCAAGTCATAGGGCATAACCAGGCTGATGGGGCCGCCCCAGCTATAGCCGATCTTGAACAGGCGCAGCGCGTCGCAGAAGGCGTCCACCTGCGCTTGCGTGTGGCGCTGGTGCATAACCACGCTCCACAGCCCGGCGGCGGCGCCCTGCCCGGCAGCGTCGGCAGCGGCGCAGACCTGTTGCCAGTGCGCGTGGCCGGGTGATGCAGGCAGCGCCGGGTGCAGCACTTGCGCGAATGCGGGCTGGGTAGCGCACCAGCGGGCCAGCGCGCGCGCGCCGCGGTCGGCGGCGGCGTAGCGCAGCGGCAGGCTGGGCAGCGCGCGCAAAATGGCTTCCACGTCGTTGACGCCCACGCCCAGACCCAACCGCATGTGGGCCAGTTTCATCCGCATATGCAGCGCCGCATCGCGAGTGGTGATGGCGCCCATCAGCACATCGCCGCCGCCGCTGGGATATTTAGTCAGGGCGTGCGCCGAAACATCGGCGCCCAGGCCGGCGCCATCCAGGTCGAAGGGGTTAAAAGCCAGTCCCGCGCCCCAGGTGTTGTCCAGCGCGCTGGTCACGCCGCGCGCACGGCACAGGCGCGTTTGCGCGATCAGGTCAGGGAACTCCAGCGTGACCGAGCCGGCGGCTTCCAGCCAGACCAGCCGCGTGCGCGCGCTGATGCGGGTGGCCAGGTCGTCCAGGTTCATCGGGTCGTAGATCTGGTGCGTGATGCCGTAGCGCGCCAGTTGGCCCTGGGCCAGCGACAGGTTGGGGCCGTAGGCGTTGTCGGGGATCAGCACCTCGTCGCCGGTTTGCAGCAGCGCCAGCGCGACAACAGCCAGCGCCGCCAGCCCGCTGGACACCAGCAGGCATTGCCGGCCGCCTTCGAGCGCGGCGATGCGCTCTTCCAGCACGAAGGT
This sequence comes from Burkholderiaceae bacterium, assembly GCA_031277295.1. Taxonomy (GTDB): domain Bacteria; phylum Pseudomonadota; class Gammaproteobacteria; order Burkholderiales; family Burkholderiaceae_C; genus Ottowia. The sequence continues at coordinate 1,152 of JAITMV010000245.1, forward strand.
GGTAGGCGTGCCGTGCAAGCCGTAGGTGTAGCCAGATTTGTCTTTCCACTCGCGCGTGCGCATCGCCGCCACGTTGGGAAAAAATACCGTCGATGCCTTGAATACGCCCGGCTGCGGCGCGTCAAATCCCTCGGGCGGCGTGTAGGGGTGATGAATGAGCTGGGTGCTGGAGTCGGTCATGCGCTGAGAGGGCGTGAACAAGAATGGCAAGCCTGCGGATTACGGATTGAAGTACGCCTCCAGCACCGCTACGCTGTAGCGGCTGGCAACTTGGTCGATGAAGCGCGTGAAGTCGATGTACGCACCGTCGTCAGCACGGTCGGAGATGGTGCGCAGGGCGGCAAACGGTACGCCGTAGTCGTGGCACACCTGGGCCACGGCGGCGCCCTCCATTTCAACCGCCAACGCATCGGGCAGCGCACAGCGCAGGGCGGCGCTTTCGGCCTGGGTGGCGACGAAACGGTCGCCGCTGGCAATCAGGCCGACGTGTACCAGGGGCGCGTGCAGATTGAACGCGGCCAAGGCATCGGCGCCGAGCGTCCGGCCGGGATGGGCAAGCACGGCACGCGCGGCGTTGGCCAAGGCGTTTGAGAGCGTCGCGTCGGTGTCGAAACGCGCCTGGCCGTACAGCGGCACTTCGTGACGCGCAAACAGCGGCGAAGCATCCATGTCGTGCTGCACAAAGCTGCTGGCAACGACCACATCGCCGACGCGCAGACCATCACCGATGCCGCCAGCGGCGCCGGTAAAGACGATGCGATCAACGCCGAAGCGCTCAATCAGCGCCGTCGCGGTTGTCGCCGCGGCCACCTTGCCGATACGCGAGAGCACGGCCACCACATCGTGCCCATGCCAGTGGCCAACCCAGAAATCACGCCCGCCAGCGCACTGGCGTTGTTCGTCAGGCAGGCAATCAAGCACCGCCGCCAGTTCCTGATGCACAGCGCTGATGATGCCGGTTCTTTTCATCATGAATGCCAAATCTGTGGGCAAGTATATTCGTCCCATCCCGCCCTCGTCGCCCCTTCGCCGCGAAGACGGCCACCCTTCATCCTTGCCGCGAAGGCGAGAAAGCGAAGCCGCTGGCCAAAGCTTCGAGGAACGGTCATCCAAGGGCGCATCCTTAAGAACGTGTTCACGATCCCGACGCGGGCGTGCGGGCGCGGGCTTAGGACGCTCTGCGGCGCAAGCAATCCTTGCCAATGACACGGGCCCATTGGCTGCGGATTGCGCCTTGCAGCCCATCCCAATCCGCATCCCGCACACCTCACGCCGAGATCGTGAACACGTTCTAAGGAGTCGGCCTTTGCAAAATTCATCTCAGTTTTCCATAGCGCTCACGCGCCACCCACAACGCATGAAACCGCTCTAGCGTAGGGCCAACCCTTGTGCTTGCCCTGTGTACGCGACACCGGCCCTTGTCGAGTCGATACAAGGGCAACCACAAGGGTTGCCCCTACAGCGGCCGCGTAAAACGGATCGGGTTTCACCTCAGCCCACCCCGCTTCACTTTCAGCCACCCACCGCGTCTAGCGCCTATGCGCGACTTGTCTGACAGCGTCAGACAAAATCAGAAATCTCGCTCTTAAGAATGCAAAAGTGAAAGAAAATGTGTTTTTCTGTTGCAAAACGTAAAAACGATGGATAGTGGCTGAATTCGTTGATGTGTATTGCTAAGTAGCTATTAAATCTGTAGTTTTTAATACAAACAGATACACTTCTTTAG
>JAITMV010000267.1 GCA_031277295.1 Burkholderiaceae bacterium
TGAGCCACCGGAGCTATTTCTGGAGATTTCAGAAGGCTGCTCGGAAGCTTGGAAACAACGGAAACTCCCTGTAATAACAGGGATTTTTCGTTTCTTGAGCTTGCATTGGGTTGCTCTGCCTTGCTCGCGAACTCAAGCTCGCGGTGGCGCTGGACGTGGAGCCATCGGCATTGATGGAACCGCCGCAACCCCAGCCAGCACCGGCATCGTAACGCTACGATTTGGTCGCGTTACGATGTTGTGGCGCATGGTCTGGCTTGCTCGGCATAACTGTCAGTTCTCACATATGAAGAAGAACATGCCGCCGCTGCTTAAAACCCTCCTCAACTCTATTCAAGAAGACTTCGGGCGACCAGCATCAATCCACGCGCTGATTGACGCCCACCCCAGTCTTTCCATCCCTTTACGTGAACCTGCTCGCAGCATCGCGTCTTCAAGCGTGGCACGGTGGCATGAATGGGGTGAAACGTCGTTCAACCACTGGCCGCACCGCAATCGCGGCGAAGTGATGGGCTGGCGTTATGCGAGCGGTGCCTACAGCAGCTTCTGTGTCAAAAGGGAGGAGTTCGTCAACTTCGGCTCCTGCGCGATTACGGAGGGTTGGGAGTGCGACATCCAAGATGTCACCGGCCTCGCAGCCTCGAAGTCAGAGCTAAAGGACTTCGACACCCTTGATCGCATGGTGGAAACCAACTCGCGCAAAATGATTGAATCGATCACTGCCGAAAAACTGAGAGAAAACCTCGCATGGGGCGAGATTCGCATCCTGCATCGCGACGATCCATCCGACTTTTTCGCACGCTACCTCTGGGATGACCGAGTGTTCCTCATCAATAGCGGCGGCTCACATCATTTCGCCGCAGCCCGATACATTGCGGCTCGTATTGGATCGCCCGTTTTGCTACGCGGAAAGCTGCGCACCTACGCCATCAACGAAATGGCCGTGGTGAGCCTCCAGCGCGACTACGAGATGTTCGTGATAGCGGATACCCCGAATGCCGCCCTTGGCTTTCATGACGCTATGCAGCGCTTCCGTGCATCCTACCTATGGCAGTATCTGCCGCGTCCCTACCTGGATTGCCGCGCTATCCTGCTGCCCAAAGCAGACGCACGCTCAATGAAAGTAGCTACCGCACTGCACCAAGCCAGATTCTTCGACCTCGGGTTGTACCTGCGCGGACTGGTAGCGCGCCAAGCCAACACACAACCTTCAGACAGTCTCTTGTAAATTACCCATTTAAGGTATCTAATTGCCTGAAATGGGTACAAGCATCTCTCCTCATCTTTCAGCCCAGTCTCGCAAGTCCGCCCGAAGCACCACCGCCTCCGTGACTGTCAGCGTGGCCGATGCGCTGTTTACCGGCACCCAGCAGCGCGTGCTGGCGCTGCTGTTCGGTCAGCCGGAGCGCAGCTTCTTCACCAAGGAACTGATTGCCATGACCGGCGGTGGCAGCGGCGCGGTGCAGCGTGAACTGGCGCGGTTGCAGGCCAGTGGTTTGGTCGCGCAGACCATGCTGGGCAATCAAAAACACTATCAGGCAAATGCGGACTCGCCGATTTTTGCCGAGTTGTGCGGCATCGTGACCAAGATGCTGGGGCCAGCCGATACGTTGCGCCGCGCCCTGCTGCCGCTGGCCGATGCGCTGCATCTGGCTTTGCTATATGGCTCAGTGGCCAAGCGCAGCGATACGACGCACAGCGATTTCGACGTGTTGTTGGTGTCCGATGCGCTGACGCTGGAGCAGGTATATGCCGCTTTGGAACCTGCCGAGCGACAGCTTGGCCGTGCCATCAGCCCCACGCTGTACACGTTGGCCGAGTTCCGCAAGCGGCTGGATACGCGCAATCCTTTCCTGACCAAACTGCTGGCAGGCGAAACCGTGGCCTTGATCGGAGACAAACATGCCTTTGCCGCCGCTGGATAACTTGGTTCGCATCGGTCAGTTGAAGATGGAACCGCCAGCGCAGGCCGAACTGGACGGCCTGCTTCGCTCTGGGCGGGTGCGCTTGACCGATGCGGCGAATGTGACGCTGAATTTGGAAAGCCGTTTCGACTTGGCCTACAACGCCGCGCACGCGCTGTCGCTGGCCGCTTTGCGTTGGCATGGCTATCGCTCCGAAAACCGTTTTCAGGTCTTCCAGTGCCTGACGCATACACTGGGTTTGGAGGCCGCTCAGTGGCGCGTGCTGGATCAGGCGCATCGCAAGCGTAATCTGGCCGAATACGAGGGTGATCTGGATGTGGATGAGGCGCTGGTGGAGGCTCTAATTCGCGTCACCGAAGCCGTGGCGCGGAGCGTGACCGCGCTGGGGCCGGTGGCTACGACATGACGACCACCTTGGTTACTATTGGGCGGTGGTGCGCCCATGCCATGTGGGTCGGCGCCACGAAAAGTGTATATAGCAGTGACTACAGAATGACTGTTCCCGCGCAAGAACCCTTAGTTACCGCGGCTTTTAAGCTCAACTTCCCGTTCAACGTGTGATTAGGGCAACGCTGAAAAATCTACCGTCACTGTAATAAGTCGGCCTTGCAAAATTCATCCCGGCGCTCCATGTCAAGGGCGCGCCGCCCGTGACGCATGAAACCGGCGCGGCGTCATCCTCTCGTCATTCCCGCGAAGGCGGGAATGTCGAAGGGAGGCGATGCGAGCTCTCAGCGCTCACCTCCCGGCGTGATATGGATCGGCTCAAAACCTGGGAGTTTTTGCCACCCGTGATGACCTGAAACGCCAGCGCCCATGCGGGTTAGAGAGGTTTTGCAGGGCCGACTAACAAGCGGTCAACTGCGGTTTCTAATACTTCGTTCCACCAAAAGGTTGACAAATGAAATCGATGGATTTGTTCGTCAGGCAAGGCGCAAACCGGAGCAATACCGAGTGGTATTGCGAGGATTTGCTTTCGCAGCATGACGGACAAAGACGCGATTTCATGTAAAGGT
>JAITMV010000050.1 GCA_031277295.1 Burkholderiaceae bacterium
GCTACGCACCCGATGATCAGGCCGCCAAAACTTGGAGCTTTTGGCGCGCTGGCGGCGTTGCTCGTCCTTGCAGGCATTAGCCTGCGGCGTCCTCGCGCCTTGCCAGCCCACCCGATGACAGCCTGCTCGGGCGCGTTCAACTGCCGTTTCTAGGATCATTGAACCTGCTCCACACTGAACGGACGCAGACCATCGGTGCCGACCCACAGCCGCGACGGACTGCCGGCGCGCTGCAACACCACCGCCTGCGCGCCGATCACCGGCTCCGGCCCGAGCAATAGCGGCGCGTCACTGGCAACGACAGTACGCGCGTCCAGCCAACGCTCGGGCAGCTTGGGAGCGATGGCCGGCAAGCCGTCAAAGGCAAAACCGCCTGCCACGGGGCGCCAGCGCACCGGCACCCCGGCAGCGCGCGACTGCGCCCGCGCCGACTCCAGCAGCGCCGCCAGCCGGTCGGCCTCGCGCGCCAGCGCCGTGCTATCCGAATCGCGCAACGCCAGCGCCGCCAGCGCGGTACCCAACGCAACAATGGTCAGCACCGCCAGCAACTCGACCAAGGTAAAGCCGCGTGCGCGTTTGGGCCTCCGGCGTCCAGCATAGGTGGTGATGTCGGCGGCGCGCCACACCCGGCAGCCCTCGAAATAAAAACTACCAACTACCAATATCGGCGTTCTTGCCCTCTCCGCCGCTTTGGCCGTCAGCGCCGAAACTCATCACATCGACCTCGCCCATCACACCGGGATTGAGATACTGGTACGGATAGCCCCAGGGGTCGTTGGGCAGCTTCTCCAGATAGGGCTTCCAGTTCATCGGCGCCGGTGCGGCGCTTGGGCGCGCAATCAACGCCTGCAAGCCTTGCTCGGCGGTGGGAAAGCGCTGGTTATCCAGCTTGTAGAACTTAAGCGCCTGCACGATGTTGCGCACGTCGGTGCGGGCGGCGGTAACGCGGGCGTCGTCAGCGCGGTCCAGCACGTTGGGCACGACGATTGCGGCCAACACGCCGAGGATGACCAGCACCACCATCAGTTCGATCAACGTGAAACCGGCGCTGCGGCGCAAGCGGGCTGGAAGAAAAAGCAAAGCAGTCATGGCAGTAATTTGTAAGCGGCAAGCGCGCTCAATGATAATCCCCCCTCATGAAGCACTTACCTATTGCGCGCCTATGAGGTGGCGCCCGTCTTCCCGCCTGAGCGCCAACTTGGCCACCGCCTTGATCTGGGCGTTGACGGCCGGCAGCGCGCTGTTCTGGACGCTGCGGGCGGGCGGTGCGTGGACGCCAGCGGGCGCGCAACTTGTCGGCGGGCCGCCGCCAGGTGCGCTGGCTGTCGATGCCCGCGCGGTGGGACGGGCGCTGGGCGCATCTGGCCCCACCACCACTGCGGCCGCGCCGGAAGTCTCCAGCCGGCTGGCACTGCGCGGTATCGTCGTGCATGGCAACAGTGGCGCGGCGCTGATCGCGGTGGACGGCAAGCCGCCCAAACCGGTACGGGTCGGCGCCACGCTGGAAGGCATTGAGGGCGGCTGGACGCTGCAATCGGTCACGCCGCGCGCCGTGACGCTGGCCACCGGCGAACAGCAAGCGCGGCTGGAAATGCCGCTGTTGTCGGAGCGCTCCAGCGCCAGCGATGCCATCGCGCCCGTCAGCCCGCCGGCCAGCGCTGTGCTGCCCTCGGGCGCGCGGATGCGTCCGCGGCCGTGACCCTAGTGTCCTGGGTTGACGGCAAGAGCGTCGGGATAACTCCCATCCAATCACGCTTGCTACAAAAACAGCCGGTACGCCGGGTTGTCGGTTTCTTCCACCCAGGGATAACCCAACTCGGCAAGGAACTTACGCAGCGCGGCGTCGCCGTTATGGGGCGCTTGCATGCCCACCAGCACACGGCCGAAGTCTGCGCCCTGGTTGCGGTAGTGAAATAGCGAAATATTCCAGCCCGGCCTCATCAGGTCGAGGAATTTCATCAGCGCGCCGGGCCGCTCGGGAAATTCGAAGCGCAACAAGCGCTCCGAACCTGCCAACTGAGAACGCCCGCCGACCATGTAGCGCACGTGCTCCTTGGCCAGTTCGTTGTGCGTCAAGTCAACGGCGGTAAAGCCGTGCTGGTTGAAGTGCGCGGCGATTTTTGGCGACTCTCCCTTGTCGGCGGTGCTCAAGCCCACAAAGATGTGCGCCAGGCTGGCGTCGCTGATGCGGTAGTTGAATTCGGTGATGTTGCGCGGCCCGCCGGGCAAGCCATCAAGAATGTGCAGAAAGCGGCGGAAGCTGCCGCGTTCTTCGGGCAGGGTGACGGCCAGCAGCGCCTCGTGCTCCTCGCCCACCTCGGCGCGCTCGGCGACGAAACGCAGACGGTCGAAGTTCATATTGGCACCGCACAGCACAGCCACGTAGGTCTCGCCCTTGGTCTTGTGCGTGGCGACGTACTGCTTGAGCGCAGCCACCGCCATTGCCCCGGATGGCTCGACGATACTGCGCGTGTCGATGAACACGTCCTTGATGGCGGCGCAGACGGCATCGGTATCGACGCTGATGAACTCATCCACCAACTCGCGCGCCAAGCGGAACGTTTCCTCGCCCACCTGCTTGACGGCGGTGCCGTCGGCAAACAGGCCGACATCGCGCAGTTGCACACGCTCGCCCGCCGCCACCGAGCGCGCCATGGCGTCGGAGTCCGTCATCTGCACCCCAATCACCTTCACCTCGGGCCGCACCGCTTTAATGTATGCGCCTACGCCTGACACCAATCCGCCACCGCCAATCGCGACAAACACGGCGTGCAGCGGCCCCTGGCATTGGCGCAGGATTTCCATCGCGATGGTGCCCTGGCCGGCGATCACCAGCGGGTCGTCAAACGGGTGAATAAAGGTCAGCCCCTGTTCGGCTTGCAACTCAAGCGCGTGCTCGTAGGCGTCCGAATAGCTGTCGCCTGCCAGCACCACCTCACCGCCCAGCGCCCTGACCGCATCCACCTTCAGCGTCGGTGTGGTAGTCGGCATCACGATCACGGCACGTGTGCCGAGCTTGTGGGCGCCCAACGCCACGCCCTGCGCGTGGTTGCCGGCGCTGGCGCAAATCACGCCCTTTTGCAACTGTTCCGGTAGCAGATGCGCCATCTTGTTGTACGCCCCGCGCAGCTTGAAGCTGAACACCGGTTGCTGGTCCTCGCGCTTGAGCAGCACTTTGTTGTTCAGGCGGCGGCTCAGGCTGCGCGCGAAGTCAAGGTTGGACTCTATCGCCACGTCGTATACCCGCGCGGTCAGCACCTGTTTGAGATAGCCGGTCGAATCAAGCGGCGCGGCAGGTGAGGAAGTACGGGATAGCATGGTGGTGGAGCTAAAAAAGCAACAAACCGAAGATGATACGAAAGCCGCCGCCAAAACCGCGTTGTGTGCGACGCAACAAAAAAAAGCCCCGCACCTGAAGGCGTGGGGCTTGAATCCACCTCATGAAGGGTGGAGGAGACAACTATCGCTAGTAAGAAAAGACTTACCAGCACAATCACAGTATATACCCAAACACCTCGAATGGGTGATTTTATTGCAGTGCAGCAATGAAAATTGTGATGAATGTCTCTTTTTTGAGTCAAACTCCGGGAAAGTGTCGGGTGATCCGGTACGCTCGCACTATTTTTCACTCCTAAGATAAGAGCATGGAATGCACGGTTAATTGGATAGGCGGCGTGGCGGGTACACGCTCGGGCATGGGGTTTGTGGCCGAGACAGGTTCCGGCCACATGGTTGTCATGGACGGTGCTGCCGATGCCGCCGTACCGGGCAACGGCGGCCAGAATCTAGCGCCGCGCCCGATGGAAATGCTGCTGGCCGGCGCGGGCGGCTGCACCGCTTACGACGTGGTGCTGATTCTCAAGCGCGGCCGGCATGACGTGCGCGGCTGTTCAGTCAAGCTCATTGCCGAGCGCGCGGAGCAAGAGCCGAAGGTATTCACCCGCATTCGCCTGCATTTCACCGTGACCGGCAAGGGCGTGCCGGCCAGCGCGGTTGAACGCGCCATTCATCTCAGCCACGAAAAATACTGCTCGGCCACCGTCATGCTAGGCAAGACGGCCGAGATCACGACATCGTTTGATCTGCTTGAAGCCTGAACAAGCATCGCGGGCGGCCAGGCCCCGCGTGCGCCGCTATTTCTTTTCCGGCAGTTCGATCTTCACTTCCAGCACGTCTAGTTCGTCCTGGCGTTCGAGGTGAACCTTGATGTCCTTGGGATCGATCTTGACGTACTTGCTGATGACGGCAATCAGATCGCGCTGCAAGTCGGGCAGGTAGTCCTTCTCCTCCGGGGATGCGCGCCCGATACGCTCGTGCGTCAGGATAATTTGCAGCCGTTCCTTGGCGATGCTGGCGGTTTTTTTCTTTTCGCGCCGAAAAAAGCTCAGAAATGACATAGCTGACATAACTTACCGGCCTCCGAACAAGCGTCTGAAGAATCCGACTTTCTGGGCTTCGACAAAACGCATCGGTAACTCGGCGCCGAGGAAACGCTCGACCACGTCCATATACGCATCCGCGATGTCGCTGCCTTGCAGGTACACCGCGGGCAGACCCTGATTGGAGGCTTGCAACACGGCTTCGCTCTCAGGAATGACGCCGATCAGCTTGATGCGCAGAATTTCCTGAATGTCATCGAGGCTCAGCATCTGGCCATCAGCAACGCGGTTTGGGTTGTAGCGCGTGATGAGTAGATGTTCCTTGACCGGCTCCTTGCCTTCGATGGCGCGGCGGGTCTTACTGCCCAGCATACCGAGGATACGGTCCGAGTCACGCACGCTGGACACCTCGGGGTTGGTGACGATCAGCGCCTCGTCGGCATAGTGCATGGCCAATAGCGCTCCGGCTTCGATGCCGGCGGGCGAATCGCACACGATGTACTCGAAGTCCATGCCCGCCAAATCATCCAGCACTTTTTTGACGCCGTCTTGCGTCAGCGCGTCTTTGTCGCGCGTCTGGCTAGCGGCCAGCACGTGCAGGTTCTCGCACTGCTTATCCTTGATGAGAGCCTGGCTCAGTTTTGCCTTGTCATGGATGACGTTGATCAGGTCATAGACCACGCGGCGCTCACAGCCCATGATGAGGTCAAGGTTGCGCAAGCCGACGTCAAAGTCGATTACCGCCGTCTTATGCCCTTTGAGGGCCAGCCCGGAAGAAAACGCGGCACTGGTGGTGGTCTTGCCAACCCCGCCTTTGCCTGAAGTCACCACGATGATTTTTGCCATGTCGAAAATCGCCTTTTCGAAAATAGAGGTTATGCGAACGTGTTCATGTCAACGACTGAGATCATCCCGCAACAGGCTCGAATACCAGCTTGTCGCCTGCCTCTGAGGACAGCAGATGCACGCCAGCGGGTTTGCCCCAGATGGCCGGCGGCAACGATTCTTCGCTGGTGCGATAAACGCCAGCGATAGATATCAGTTCGGGCTTCATGTCGTGCGCGAAGATGCGCGCCTCGGTCCAACCGCGTGCGCCCGCGATGGCACGGCCCCGCAACGTGGCATAGATATGAATATGCCCATCGGACACTACCTCGGCGCCGGCATTGACCACGGCCAGCAACACCAGGTCACGCCCGCGCGCATAGACTTGCTGGCCCGAGCGCAGCGGACGGTCGATTACCAACGCGCCGGGCACGGGCAACTCGGCAGGCGCCGCCATAGGCTCGGGCGAGCGTTGCGCGGATTGAACGTGTGTATCGTGCGCCAGCAGCAAACCAGCATCGACAGCCGCGGCGCATTGGGATTGGCTGCCACCGCGTACAGCCAGCAAACGCAAACGGCGCGCGTACAGCAATTCGCCCAAACGCTGAAAATCGATCACTGCATCAGCGTGTTCATGGCCCAGTGCTGACAGATCCAGCACGACGCCGTCGTTGTCGAAAAAGTCTGGCCGCTCATCGTACTGAGCCGCCATTTCCTTGGCCAGCATGTCAAGATCGGGCAACTTCAAGCGCAGCGCCAGCAGGGGAAGGCTGGCGCTCTTGATGTCGAAGGTGTTAGGACTGCGGCCAGCAAGAGCAACGGACATGATGAGCGCGAATGACAAAGCAGTGTGATCATCTCTTTTTTCTGCGCGAAGCAGGAGATGGAAAGCTGGTCAATCTTAACAGTCGCACGCGCCGCAATGGACACGGCGACACAAAAAGTTTTCAGCCCAATGACGAAATATTCAGGCCAGCCGCGACAGATTTGTTCGAAAGCTTCCTTGGGCCAACCTGTTGCCTGAATCCGTGAATTGAAGAGGCAAACGCATCACCTTGCAGGCGGGGCTTTTCCTTCTTGAGGTCGCGGATTCAGATTGTTATTTCTTCTTGAAATATTTAGTAGCAGTAGTAGAAGCCCTGCCGTTTTGTGAATAAATGATTTTTTTTGTTATTTGACAATAGGTTGGAAGCATTTCAACGATGTGCAAAGAATGCCTGAAAGTTTGTGCGCGCGGTTGAACAACTTGGAGTCGTCGTCGTCGGCTGTGGATAACTCAACACTTGTGCTGAAATTATTCACAGCTTTGTTCTATCTGTTTTCACAAATAAAAACCGGCCTTCAAGGCCGGTTCTGAGTTTATTGCGGGTCGTTTGGCGCTAGTCCACGTTGTGCCGCCTGCCGCCGCGCTTACCTTTTGGGCCGTGCTTCATGGCGAGTTCATCAAAGATTTTTTGTTGCTCGGGTGTAAGTTGGGCATAGAAGGCCTTGGTGGCTTCGCCGGTTTGCTTCATCCGCGCCTCACGTTCGGCTGAGCGCTCTTGCATCAAGTCGATGCGCTGTGGTGTGGTGAGGTTTTTGAACTCGTCGCGATTCATGCGTTCGCTGCGCGCGGGAGGTTGCATGGCGGCGGTGTAAGTGGTCCAGGCGGCCTCTTGTTCCGGGGTGAGCTTCAATTGGTCTTTGAGTTTTTCCATGCGCTGTTCATGGCGATCAGCCATGCGTTGCTGCATCTTGGTTGGCGCTTCGCTGGCCGAAGCGGGTGCGGGGGTTTGGGCCAGGGCGATGGCGCTTGAGGCGGCAAGCAACGTGGCCAGCAATAGACGGTGGGATGTACGGATCATGTCAATTTCCTTTCGGGATTGCCAAAAAAAGATAGTTGCCTCGCCGACGGTGATGAACGCATCGTTGCCGGCTTGAGAGGTAGTGTGCATAGCCCGCATGTCGCCTCCATCGCCGTGCAATGAGGTTTCGTAAAGATCGGCAAATCAGGGGTAAAAGCTTGCGGGCAGATGCTGTCTTGCATGTGGCCTTGGTATGTGGCTTCGCATGGGAGCGATGGATTGCTCATTCGGCCACGGCGTAGCCTTCTTGTCTGATTGCTTCAGCAATTGCTTCGGGCGGCTGGGTGGAGTCGACTTTGACTAGATTCTGGCTGCGCTCGATAGTGACTTGCGCGCCGCCGTCGATCTGTTTGATGGCGCGCATGACGGCTTTTTCGCAATGATCGCAGGTCATGCCGGTGACGGTGAATTGCTGCTGCATGGTGTGTTCCTCATGAATCAAGCTATAGCCTCATGCTATATCAGTTAGTGGTTGGTTCGGATTGTGGTTGTCGCCGGATGTTTACACAATGTCAGTGTGATGCATTGTGTTGCGACGTACCGTCGATGCGATGCCTTACCCAGTGTCCGCGCAAGTTGGCGCGACCACTGCATGCCATACGAATAGATCCGCGCCATGACCCCTGCCATGTTTAGGTTTAACTTCGCCGCTTGGAACGACAACATGCTGGTGGGCTACACGCCCATGGATGAGGTGCATAAGGTATTTTTTGATCAGATATGCGCGGTGTTGAACGCCGATGATGCGGAGGTTCTCGCCGCGATGATCGTCTTGCAGGCTCACACGCGCATGCATTTCGAGATGGAAGAGCGCTGGATGGCTGAGACTGGTTTTCCCGCACGTGGTTGCCATGCCGATGAACACGCGGCTGTGCTGGCTTCGGTGACGGGTGTTTGCGAGCAGGTGGCCTGCGGTGAAACCGGCGCCGTGCGTTCGCTGGCTGAGGCCTTGCTGGAATGGTTTCCGGCTCATGCCGATCACATGGATTCGGCGCTGGCGCATTGGATGTGCAAGCTGCGGCACGGCGGTGCGCCGCTGGTGTTGCGGCGCGGGGTTGCCGGGCATGTTGCGGCTGCCGGGACGATTCATTGAGCGGTTGAATTTCAGATTTATTTACCACCATCGATAGACAAAAGAAAAGGAGACATTCTCATGCTGAGCAAGGAAGAAAACGATCTGTTGTGCCGCGTCGAGGGCGACGCGCCGATGGGTCAATTGATGCGCCGTCATTGGACACCCGTGTGTTTGATTGAAGAAGTCGGCGAGCCTGATGGCACACCGGTGAAGGCGCGCGTTCTTGGCGAGGACCTGGTGGTGTTTCGCGACACCGAGGGCCGCGTCGGCGTGCTGGAAGAAGCTTGCCCGCACCGCCGCGCGTCGCTGGTCTATGGCCGTAACGAGGAAGGCGGCCTGCGCTGCCTGTATCACGGCTGGAAGATGGATGTCAACGGCAAGCTGCTTGAGATGGCGTCCGAGCCGGGCGCCAGCGGGCTGGTGGACAAGGTCAAGCACAAGGCGTATCCGGTCAAGGAATGGGGCGGCATGGTCTGGGCCTGGTTCGGCCCGCAAGATCAGGTGCCGGCGTTCAAGCCGCCGTCCTGGGCGCCGTCGGAAGACGTGCGCGTGACCATTGCCAAGGTCTGGCTGCCGTGCAACTGGGCGCAGATTCTGGAGGGCGCGATTGATTCAGCGCACAGCTCCAGCTTGCACAGCTCCGACATGGTGCCCGCGCGCGTCGATGGCGCCAAGGCAACGGGAAAAATCTGGCTGCGTCCATCCACCGACAAGGCGCCGCGCTTGCAGGTGCAGCGCGGTGGTTACGGTTTTCGCTATGCGGCGCTGCGGCGACCGATTCAGGACGCGGCCAACAATGAGTACGTGCGCTCGACGGTGTTCGTCGCGCCCGGCACGGTGCTGATTCCGCCCAACAACATGTACAACGTGGCCAACGTCAACGTGCCGATGGACGACACCAACACGGCCTTTTACTTCATTGCCTGGGGCCACCCGTCCAAGGTGCCGGAGGCGGCGACCTGGCGCAAGTATCTGCATCAGGAAGTGGGCGTCGATCTGGATCAGTACTTCCGCCCCTTGCGCAGCCCGGACAACCGCTTCTGGCAGGACCGCCAGGCCATGAAGGCGGGCAACTTCACGGGTATTACCGGCTTTCCGAACCAGGACGTGGCGATGTGGATCACCATGGGCGCTATCGCCGACCGCAGCCGCGACATTCTGGGCGCCAGCGATCTGGCGATTGTCGAGTTCCGCCGCCAGATGGTTGATGCGGCCAAGGCGTTCCAGCGCGGCGAGGCGGCCATTGG
>JAITMV010000091.1 GCA_031277295.1 Burkholderiaceae bacterium
ACAAAGCCATGCTCAGTGCGGGGCCTGATCAGCCTGATAGTGTTCTTGTCATTGAAAACGACCATAGCTTTGGCTCCGTTTTATCTCCTGAAAGCCCCTTTTATCTGAGTCCGGAGGAGCTCAAGGCCGCACGCATTCAGACCGACTACCCACTCGGTACTTCGGCGGAGACTGGTGGTATTCGCCACACCCTCTTCAATCCCTACGTTCCGCCTGGTTTAGAGAAAGCAGAATATGGTTTCTCCGGCTATTGGGTTCGCGATCCCGTGGCCTTCACCAACGAATGGTCGCAGGGCGACTCTCCCCTGCAAAAAGCTTTCACTACCTTGTTCGGTGGCGATCAGGGAGGACTACAAGCGCATGTAACTGAAAAAAACCAGTGGGGGATGCCGAGCAGTTCAGGGGAAATAGATAGCAACGGTCAGCCGATACCGCAACCACCGTCGTATTTGACCTTGGCTGGGTACAAGTTTAGTTTGAAGCCATTCAATCATATGCATAGCGGTGTTCCTGATAACTGGAACAGCACAGCCAACTGGAACAGCACAGCCGGTGCGTATGGCAGCCTCGCAGCCAACGGCACCGGCATCAGAAAACTGGACTTTTCTCTTTTCGAGTTCTCGCAGTCGGAGAGTTTGGCCAACAAGGACGCGGTGTGGTTTGACCCGCAGTTCGGCTGGGCGACCGTTCATAACAACAGGAAAGCCGATTTCCTGGACAAGCTCTTCCCGGTGCTCTTTGGCGGGACGATGAGCATCATGACTGGCGGTCTTCTGGGCGCGGCGTTCGCTGGCAGCAGTAGCGCTCTTACTGGCGCTGCAATTGGCGCTGTATCCGGCGCGGTCGGCTCGGCGGCTACGCAGATGGCCGCTAACGACAAGATCAACTTCGGTGACATGCTGCTGAGCGCGGTAAGCGCCGGTGTGAGCAGAGGCATCATGGACTCTGAATGGGTCAACGGCGCCAAAGGTCTGGGCCTGGACTTGGCCGGCACCGGCGGCACCGCCGCGGACATCATCACCCGCACCGTCGCCCACGCTGGCGTGCAAGGCGTTATCCAGGAGTTGACCGGCGGCAAGTTCAAAGACGGCGCCCTCCAAGGCGCCCTGGGCGCGTTGGCAAGCGAAGTCTCGGCTTCCATCAACAAGCAGATTGATGAGTTGGCCGTCATCGACCCCAACGCCGACTTCAACCTCAGCCCCGCCGACGTCAGCACTCTCAAAACACTCAGCCGCGCCGCCGGCAGCGCCATCCGCGCCCTGGGCAACCCGGACGACCCGGCAGCAGCACTTGCGAGTGACTTCCTCAGCTCATTCATACCAGCGCCGCAGCCACTCAACCCGCTTGACCCCAACACCGCCCCAGCCGAACCGGGCGCTGACCCGCTGGGCGAGTTCATCGCCCAAAACCAGGAGGCTTGGGATCAGCGGGCAGCCGATCAGCCCAGCTTCGTGCGCGCAGGCGACTATGGCGGCTCGCTGGAGAACATTGCCCGCGCTCAGCTTGGGGCCGATGCCACCCAGCGCGAGATCAACAACTACGTCGGCCAACTCTTCGAGATCAACGGCATCACCGATGCGCGCACGATAGGCGCTGATTGGGACATCGTGCTACCCACGGCCAACACCCCCGCAGCCAGCACCGGCTTGAATGCCTATGCCCAGGACATCGCACAAGGCCAACGGATCACGCAAGCGGCGCAACAGGCGGCACAAGCTGCGCAACAGGCACAGGCGACACAACAAACCGTTGACCTATCGCCGACAATTGATAATGCGCGGCGGCTTGGGTTGATGGATAGCGATGCAGTGTCCACGGATACCACCGATCAGCCGCTGTATCTTAGTCAAGCCGAGATTGACAGCGAAAACTACCGACTCAACCAACGTGTTCCCATTACAGTTGAGGGCGCCAGCAACCCATCGTCTGCAGGCAGCCTGTGGGACGGCTACCGGGACCGCATGGTAGAGCGAACAGGAAGTGCAATGTATGGGGACCCACTACCAAACCCCATCAACAACAACCGATCCTTGACCGCCAATATTGGCGCGCTACTCGCAGATGCGCTAGATGAGTATCAACAAGATGTAAAGGAAGGGATAATTTCGCCTTCTCAAAGCGCACTGAGACGCGCACAGAGAATGGCTGACCGTAATGTGGTGCCGCCTGGGACGCGAGTGTCGGGGAGTGGCGGTGCTGGAGTAAATAGTGGGAAGGTTATTATCGACAGCAAGATCGGCGGCCAACTTAAGGCTCGTGGATGGACGGAGCAAGAAGTGCAAGCCGTTGCCAATAGAAATTCTGTCGGGGTAACGATGGATAATAGGTCCGCGGGGAAAACACCAGACGGATTACCGAGAAATGATTCCGCATCTGTATACGGCTCGAAGAATGGTTACATTGTAGTAAATGATCGAACTGGTGAAGTTGTTCAAGTAAGTAGCAAAAATGATCCAAGCTGGATTCCTGATAGTCGAATTAATTGGAAGTAGTTGAAATGAAAATTGATCCTCAGCGCCGTTACGATTCTTCGGACGACTTTTTTCTGCTCGAAGGAAGCATTGTAATGAAACTAACTGCTGATGCGGCAATCGCGATTTGTGAGCAAGCCAGTCGGCGTGGTTATGTTATCACTCGAATTGAAGGGGGGATTTGGCATTTTCCCGGATTTGAAGCAAGGCTCGATTGCATTTGGGATGGGGTTGATCTCCCCGTTGGTATTCGTGCGGCAGAAAAAAATAATCTAGCTGCAATCGAATTCATTCGCTCAGAGAGAAAAATGCATGATGTTTTTATTGTGACATCTCCAAAAATAATAGCCCGGTAGGTTGGGTTGAGCTATAGCGAAACCCAACAATCGGATGGATCACAAACGTTGGGCATCGTTACACTCAGCCCAACCTACCGCGCTGAACAGGCAAAGATATTAGGTTACGATAAACTAGTGAAAGACCCCCCATTTAATTCCCACAGCCAAAAAGATTTACCAATGGAAGGAGTTTTATAACCCCAGATGTTGACCAACATATTGGCGGGGCTTGAAAAGGGTTTGATAGAAACGGCAATCGAACTGGAACTTATGACGTCAATATGAATTGGATAGGAAAATGAAATTTAGCATCCGCTCAATAAAAGAAGATGATTCATCATCAAAATGTGAAATTGTTATTGGAAGCTTCAAAGAGATTACTCCTCTTTTTACTGATCTCTGGGATGTTCATCTCTATAAATCTCAATGGAATAAGGCGCTCAGTTCTTTGGTGAACGGTACGGTACAGCGATGCATGCTTGTAACTGACATACGTCCACCTAATATCAGCGCAGGTATCGTTTTTTGGGTTTTGTTTAAAGAGGGCGGTGATATTTTCTTTCAGCAACGATTTTTGCGAGAACGCAACGCATCACTCATTAATTCGCCTCTTGATATTGAGAAGTATATTGCACCACGCGTGCAAGGCACTCCAGAAGAGCATGCAATGGTTTCTGAATGGCAATTATCTATTGAAGATGTATGCCATTTTATAAAATGCTTTGATGAAGCCCGGTAGGCTGGGATAAAGCGTAGCCTAATCCCAGCATCCACCGCCTGAAGCTGGGATTACGTTTCACTCCATCCCAGCTTACTTCGCTGCATTCATCACCCATCCCAACATTAATCCACCACTCAAAGGAGAAAGACAACACCACAAATCTCAACAACCACCCAACCTCGCTGGCGCTCAGCCCGGTTTATTGCATTATTGCAAAAGCAGGGCAAACGCAGGCAAGCAACCGGGTATCCCAATCTCATTTTTAAAATCCTGAAAGGAAATCAATATGAACAAAATCACACAATTAGCAACCGCAACGCTTTACGCTCTGGCCTTGACGGCATGTGGCGGGGGTGATGATGGCGACGGCGGCGACGGTAATGTCGGTAATGAAAACCCATCCCCATCCATTGCGGCATGTTTTTCGGCGCCTAAGGCGGTCAGCTACGATATTGCATCGTCGAACCCTGATAAGCATCCTATCCATTATGCCATTGAAACCGGAACTTTCAATAATCTACCCACTACGATAGAAAAGACATTTTATAAAGATGATAATTACCTCACTGAATACTGGCAAACCACTAGCAACGCTGTCGCTTTGGTTGCTATTGGGGTTAATGAGATTATATCTGCAAATAAGCAGCCGATAGTTAGTTTTCCGCTCGATATGCAGCCAGGCCAATCGGTTGATTACCTCATCGTGACAGACGATCCTTCTGTCATGACTTTTGTGGGATTTCAAACATTGACTCTGAACGGTAGGACGTTTGCCAATACTTGTCATTTCAAGATATCAAATGTTCCGGATACCGGGTCGATTCAGGTACCATTTACCCATACATGGTATGCGCCCGGCTATGGCTCTGTGAAGCAGGCGGATGATTCAGAGACAGGTTTTCAGGATGGAGCAGGGACAGGCTTTCAATATGCCGGTGGGCTTTGAGGTGTCTCTGATTGGATTCGCCTAAGCCATCCAATTGCGTACATTTTGAAAATCTATTACAAATCCATGAGTTACCCTAGAAACGGTAGTTGAACGCGCCCGAGGCTGGTCTGCTCGGGCGCGCAGGACCGCAGGCTGGGATGAAGCCTAGCGTAATCCCAGCTTCAAGCAGTGAATGTTGGGATTTCGTTTCACTCCGTCCCAGCCTACCGTGCTCAAACAGGACACGAGGTTACGTCGGATTAAGGACAAAAGTCCGGACTAACCTAATAATCTGCCGCGCTTTTAACCGAGCGGCAGTGACCTCTCTCATTTACCGCAACTCGCGCCGCAGCACTTTGCCGACCGGGGTCTTGGGTAGCTCGGAGCGGAACTCGATGAGGCGCGGGCGCTTGTAGCCGGTAAGTTTGTCGTGGCAGAAGGCGCGCACCGCTTCTTCGGTGACCGCGGCGTCTTTGGTGACGACAACCAGCTTGACCGCTTCACCCATTTTTTCGTCGGGTACGCCGACGGCGGCCACTTCGAGCACGCCGGGCATGGCGGCGACCACGTCTTCGATTTCGTTCGGGTAGACATTGAAGCCACTGACCAGGATCATGTCTTTCTTGCGGTCGACGATGCGGGTAAAACCGCGCTCGTCCATGATGCCGATGTCGCCTGACTTGAAATAACCGTCGGGCAGCATGACGCGGTCGGTTTCATCGGGTCGTTGCCAGTAGCCGGCCATGACCTGCGGGCCTTTAATGGCAAGCTCACCTGGCTGACCCAGCGGCACTTCGTTGCCTTGTTCGTCTACGATCTTGATGTAAGTGCTGGGCAGCGGCAGGCCGATGGAGCCGTTGAATGCCTTGGATGTGACCGGATTGCAGGTCACCGACGGGCTGGTTTCCGACAGGCCGTAGCCCTCGCAGATCGGGCAGCCGGTCTTTTCCAACCACAGCTTGGCGACCGCGCCTTGCACCGCCATGCCGCCGCCGACCGATACCTTCAGGTGACTCCAATCGACGGTGTTGAAGCCAGGATGATGCGCCATGCCGTTGAACATGGTGTTCACGGACGGAAAACTGTGGAATATCTGCTTGGACAAGTCCTTGAATACCGATGGCAGATCGCGCGGATTGGGGATCAGGATCGATTTGCCGCCAGTGCGCAAGGGCAGCATCATGCATACCGTGAAGGCGAAAATGTGGTACAGCGGCAGCGCGCAGATGCTGGTGGGCTGCTCGCCGTCGGGCACTTGGTGCATCGCTGGCTTGTCCCAGGCTTCCGATTGCAGCACGTTGGCAATCAGATTGCGGTGCAGCAGCATCGCGCCCTTGCTGACGCCGGTGGTGCCGCCGGTGTATTGCAGTACGGCGATGTCGTCCGGGCCGATGGCGGGCGCGCGCAGCCTCAGGCCTCGGCCCTTGGCGACGGCGGCGTTGTAGCGCACCGCGCCGGGCAGGTGGTAGTTGGGCACCAGCTTCTTGACCTTGCGCACGACATAGTTGACGATCATGCCCTTCAAAAAGCCGAGCCGGTCGCCCATCGATGCCAGCACGACGTGCTTGACCAGTGTCTTAGCGATGCACTTTTGCAGCGTGGCGGCGAAGTTCTCGATGATGACGATGGCCTTGGCGCCGCTGTCTTTGAGCTGGTGTTCCAACTCGCGCGCCGTGTACAACGGGTTGACGTTGACCGCCACGTAGCCGGCGCGCAGGATGGCGGCCACCGTCGCCGGGTACTGGGGCATGTTGGGCATCATGATCGCCACCCGGTCGCCGCGCTCCAGGCCCAGGCTTTGCAAATAGGCGGCCAGCGCGCGGCTTTGCGCGTCGGTGTCTGCGTAGCTGAAGTCCTGGCCCATGAAGCTGTAGGCGGCGCGGTCGGCGTATTTGCCGAAACTCTCCTCCAGCAGCGCCACCAGCGAAGGATATTGCCCAGGGTCGATGTCGGCCGCAACGCCTTCAGGGTAGCTGGCCAGCCAGATGCGCTCAGTCATGGATGCGTCCCCCTCTTTGCCGTTTGGCGCCGCTTTCAGGTAGGGCGGGGTTTACCCCGCCACCTCGTCAGTTCATGTCCGTTAGTTTGGGCAGTGGCGAGGTTTTTACCCCGCCCTACCGCCAAACGCCCCTACTCAATCGCCTTGGTGATGTCTTCGACCACCTTTTTGGCGTCGCCGAATACCATCATGGTTTTGTCCATGTAAAACAACTCGTTGTCCAGCCCGGCGTAACCGGCGGCCATGGAGCGCTTGTTGACGATCACGGTTTTGGCTTTGTACGCCTCCAGAATCGGCATGCCGTAAATCGGGCTGCCCTTGGTATGCGCGGCGGGGTTGACGACGTCGTTGGCGCCCAGGATGATGGCCACGTCGGCCTGGCCGAATTCGCTGTTGATGTCTTCCATCTCGAACACCTGGTCGTAGGCCACCTCTGCCTCGGCCAGCAGCACGTTCATGTGGCCCGGCATACGCCCGGCCACCGGGTGGATGGCGTATTTGACGTCGACGCCTCTTTCGGTCAGCTTGGCCGCCATTTCCTTGACCGCGTGCTGCGCCCGCGCCACCGCCAGGCCGTAGCCGGGCACGATGATGACGGTCTCGGCGTTGCCCAACACGAAGGCCGCGTCGTCGGCGCTGCCGCTTTTGACCGGGCGTTGTTCCTTGGCTCCGCTGGTGACGTCGCCCCCTTCTCCACCGAAGCCGCCCAGAATGACGCTGAAGAACGAGCGGTTCATGGCCTTGCACATGATGTAGCTCAGGATCGCGCCCGAACTGCCGACCAGCGAACCAGCAATGATGAGCATGCTGTTGTCCAGGCTGAAGCCGATGCCGGCTGCCGCCCAGCCGGAATAACTGTTGAGCATCGACACCACCACCGGCATGTCGGCCCCGCCGATGGGGATGATGAGCGTCACACCGATGATGAAGCCCAGCGCGCACACCAGTCCGAACGCCACCGATCCCTGCATTTGCCAGAATCCGGCCACGCACAGCAGCGCCACGATGCCCAGCGTCAAGTTGATCCAGTGCTGACCGGCAAAGACCACCGGCGCGCCTTGAAATAGCCGAAACTTGGATTTGCCCGACAGTTTGCCCCAGGCGATGACCGAGCCGCTGAACGTGACCGCACCGATAAACGCGCCCAGCGCCAATTCGACGCGGTTGCCGTTCGGGATGTAGCCGCCCTCGTGACCGAACGCCGCCGGCTCAGCCACGGCGGCGACGGCGATGAGCACCGCCGCCAAGCCGATCATGCTGTGGAAGAACGCCACCAATTCGGGCATCTTGGTCATTTCGACCGTCTTGGCGCGCCAAGCGCCGTAGCCGCCGCCCACCACCAGGCCCAGCAGCACCCAAAGCAGTCCCGCGCCGGAGCCGGACAGCTTGATGATCAGCGCCGCCGTGGTCAGCACGGCAATCGCCATGCCGGTCATGCCGAAGATGTTGCCGCGGATCGACGTGGTGGGGTGCGACAGGCCCTTGAGCGCCTGAATGAAGCACACGCTGGCGATCAGGTACAGCAGCGTGACGAGGTCCATGCTCATATCCGTTGCTCCTTCTTATTTGCCCGCTGGCTGAGCTTTGTCGGTGGGCGCGGGGCGCTCTTTTTTCTTGAACATTTCAAGCATTCTGCGCGTGACCAAAAAGCCGCCGAAGATGTTCACCGCCGCCAGCGCCACCGCAATCACGCCCATGGCCTTGGCGAAACCGCTTTCGGTCAGCGCGGCAGCCAGCATGGCGCCGACGATGACGATGGCTGAAATGGCGTTGGTCACCGCCATCAACGGCGTGTGCAGCGCTGGCGTGACGGTCCAGACCACGTGGTAGCCGACGTAGATGGCCAGCACGAAGATGATGAGGTAGAGAATGATCGGTGAGATGGCTTCCATGGGGGGCTTTCGTGCGTTTGAGGTTTCGTGCGTAGCGCGCTAAAAAAATTACCTGTTATTACCGCGTGGCGGCTCGGGCGGCGACGACGTCGGCAGCGGTTCTGGCGGCGGCGCTGCTTGCGGCGCGAACGGAAACGGCGGCACGCTCAGCACCCCGCCGCCGGCCGCGCGCGTGGCGGCCGCAAAGCTACGCGCCCACTGCCGGGCGGACTGACCGCCGGCCAGAAACTCGGCGTTATTGCGCGTGGCCGGCTCCAGCAGGGGCGGATCGACCAGCGCGTGTGCTTCGATGGCGTGGCCGCCGACGCTCACGCGATAGCCGACCCAGGCGCGCGGGCGCGAGGTCCAGCCACGCCCGTCCAGCCAGCGATACAGCACCGAATGCTGCTGCCGCAGCCAACCGTCGAAGTCGGCGTCGCCGCGCATACGCAGGCAACCGCCATCCATCGTCTCATCGGCCACGTGCAGGCTATTGGACGCCGGGCACTGCGCGTCGGCCGAAGGCGCCGTTTGCACCACCATGATCGCCAGCCAATGACCGTCATCGCGACGCAGGCCGGCCACTCGCGTGGGCGCGCTCAGGCCATCGGCCAACACCGGCGCGTCACCGGCCATCCAGGGCGCCCGGAAATTGCCCAACTCGTACCAAGTGCCCACGCTGGTCGGCGGCATGGCAATCAACGGCGCCGCGCCGTTATTGACCCCGACGGATGGCGCTGCGTTCGCCGGCCCGTTGCTGGCGCAGCCGCCAAGCGCGCTCGCCAGCGTCAGGGCAAGCGCGCCGACCCCCGCGCTCCAGCAACGAAGCCAAGCGCCGAAACGAGCGGATGAAAGCATGGGGTGATGGCTGCGGGTCATGGTCGGCGCGCCGGTAAAGCTCATATGCGCGTCAGTCCGCCTTGATGCGTCATCAGGCAGGCGGTGACGATGTCGTCGTCGGGATCGATCTTGAAGCCGCCATCCTTGGGCAGCACCAGTTTCAAAAAATCAAGCACATTGCGCGCGTACAGGCTGCTGGCGTCGGCCGCCACTTGAGCCGCCAGATTGGTTTCGCCGACGATCAAAACGCCATGCTTGACCACCGTGCGGCCGGCCTCGGTCAGCGGGCAGTTGCCGCCCGCGGCGCCGCTCGGATTGGGCGCGCCCTTGCCGGCGGCCATGTCCACGATCACCGAGCCAGGCTTCATGCTCTTGACCATGTCCTCGGTAATCAGCACCGGCGCGGCGCGGCCCGGAATCAGTGCGGTGGAAATCACCACGTCGGCCTGCGCCACGCGCTTGGCGACCTCGACTTTCTGGCGCGCCAGCCAACTGGGCGGCATCGGGCGCGCGTAACCGCCGACGCCTTCGGCGGCCTCTTTTTCCTCGTCGGTTTCATAGGGAACGTCGATGAATTTGGCGCCCAGCGATTCGACCTGCTCTTTCACGCTCGGACGCACGTCGCTGGCTTCGATGACCGCGCCCAAACGCTTGGCGGTGGCAATCGCCTGCAAGCCCGCCACCCCCACGCCCAAAATGACCACCCGCGCGGCCTTTACCGTGCCGGCGGCGGTCATCAACATGGGAAAAAATTTCGGGTAATAGTCGGCAGCCATGATCACCGCCTTGTAACCGGCAACGTTGGCTTGGCTGGACAACACATCCATGCTCTGCGCCCGCGTGGTGCGCGGCGCGGCCTCCAGCGCGAAGGCGGTCAGATGGGCCGCCGCCAGCCGCTTCAGCCCCTCGGCGTCAAACGGTTCCAGCATACCGATCAGCACTGTGCCCGGCTTCATCAGCGCAAGTTCGCTGGCCGACGGGCTGCGCACCTTCAGCACCATCTCGGCGCCGAACGCGCTGGCGGCATCGGCCACGACCTGGGCGCCAGCGGCACGGTAGGCCTCGTCGGTGATGCTGGCCCACCCCCCCGCACCCGCCTGAATGCGCACGGTATGGCCCTGGCCAACCAGCTTCTTGGCCGTCTCCGGGGTGACGGCGACACGCGTTTCACCAGCCGCCGTCTCGGCGGGCACGCCAATCAGCATGGAATATCTCCTTGTTCAAAACGACGACCGCACATTAAATCAAATGCTCAAATGCGCGCCAGTCCATATTGTGTGCTAGCCCGTAAGCTTAACAAAGTTGACCAAGCCAAAATTGACTTGATCTGGGAAAGCGCCAACAGCCGTTCCGAAACTGGCCTTCGCTTTAGCGTGCCACGGCGCTGGCACGCCACCCGCGACGCATGAACCTAGGCTGAAACGAAACGCGCTGGTTTGCAACTCCCTCCCCCTTTGGGGTTGGGGTGAGGGCCTGCGGCATTGGCGCTTCACGCTCCAGCTTGGTTTGATGCGCCCTCAGCCCCCATCCCTGCCTTCCACCAAAGGAGGAAGGAGAAAACCGGCGCGACAATGGATTGTTTCACTTCAACCGCAAAGAAACAAAACTACCCACTGCCTTGCGCAGACTTACCGCAGCGCCACCTCAAGCTGAACCAGCTATTCGGCACTCCGGATGCCGGCTTTTTCGATCAGCTTGCCGAAACGCGCGTATTCGTCGCGCATCATCTGCATGGTGGCGTCGCCGCTCAGGAAAGAAATCTCGATACCCATTTCGGTGAGCTTTTGCTGCACTTCGGTGTCCTTCATCAGGGTTTGAAACGCGCCTTCGAGCTTCTTCAGTACCGGCGCGGGCGTTCCCGCGGGGGCAAACAAGGCAATCCAGGCCACCACTTCGGTACCGGGGAAACCGGCTTCGGCGATGGAAGGCACATCGGGCAGCGAAGGCAGGCGGGTGGATGACGTCACCGCCAACGCCCGCAACTGGCCCGACTTCACGCGCTGAACCGAGCCGATGGCGGTGTCGAAACCGTAGTTGACCTCGCCCGAAAGAATGGCCTGCACGCACTGCGCGCCGCTTTTGTAAGGCACCTCGGCGATGTCCGCGCCGCCGGCGGCCACCTTGATGCCTTCGCCCGACAGTTGCGCCGTGCTGCCGATGCCAAACGACGCGTAACTGAACTTGCCCGGAGTGGCGCGCGCGGCCTGCACCACTTCGGCCAGCGTTTTGTAGGGCGAATCCGGTTTCACCAGAATCAGATTGGGAAAGTTGGCCAGCGTGCCGACGGCGGCAAAGCTGCGCAGCGGGTCGTAAGGCACTTTGGCCATCACCTGCGGGCCAATCGTGAAGGCCGCGTTGGAGCCGAGAAACAGAGTGTGGCCATCCGGTTCGGCGCGCGCCACCGCGTCGGCGCCAATCGTGGTGCCGCCGCCGGGTTTGTTCTCGACGATCACCGGCTGCCCCAAAAGCGCATGCAGCCTGGGCCCCAGCATACGCCCGACCAAATCAATGGTTCCGCCAGCGCCATAGGGAACGATCAGCTTGACGGGTTTGGAGGGAAAGTCGGCCGCGATGGCCGCCGCGCACGCGCACATCAGCGCCGCCGCGCACGCCAATGCCCTGAAAATTTTTGCCGTCGCGATCATTGCGTGTGTCTCCTTGTGGTGGGATCGTGAATCGAGGAAGGTGGAAAAAATTAAACCTAGAAACGGTAGTTGAACGCGCCCGAGCAGGCTGTCATCGGGTGGGCTGGCAAGGGCGACCAAGGCCGCGCACTCGTGTGCTTAGGCGAGGAGCAACGCCGCCAGCGCGTCCGAGGACGGCCTGATCGGGCGCGTAGCGCTCTCACCCAATCGGTGAAGGCCATCGAAGCATGGAAAGTCAACATCAATGCGGCTTTCCTGAAGGTAGAAAGCGATCAACTGCGGTTTCTAGGTTAAAAACGCTCGCCCTTGGCGGCCTTTTGCTTGAGCAGTTCAGGGGGCGCGAAACGCTCGCCGTAATGCCGTGCCAGGTAGTCGGCGCGTTCGACCGCGCGCGCCAGTCCGTACTGGTTCAGAAACTGGAACACGCCGCCCGTCCAACGCGGAAAGCCGATGCCCAGCACCGAGCCGATGTTGCCGTCGCGCGCGTTGTCGAGCACGCCTTCTTCGAGGATGCGCACCGATTCGATGGCCATGCAAAACAGCAGCCGGTCGATCTTGTCTTGCTGCGGAATTTGTGCGCCGGGCTTGAAAAAGTGCTCGGCCAATCCGGGCCAGAGCGTTTTGGCGCCATCCTTGGGATAGTCGTAAAACCCCCCGCCGGCGGCGCGCCCCTTGCGACCGAATTCGTCCAGCATCCGCCGCATCACGTCGTCGGCCCCATGCGGAGGCAAGGGACGGCCTTCGGCGGCATACGCCTTGAGGGTTTCGAGCCGGTTGTTGAACGACAGCGACAGGCTGACCTCGTCGAGCACCGCCAGCGTGCCGACTGGAAAGCCCGCGAACAGCGCGGCGGCTTCGACGCTGGCGGCGTCCTGCCCTTCGCCCACCATCGCCACGCCTTCGCGCGTGAAGGTGCTGAACACGCGGCTGGTGAAAAAGCCCCGGCTGTCGTTCACCACGATTGGCGTCTTGCCCAGTTGCATGACGAAGTCCAGCGCGTGCGCCAGCGTGTCGCTGGCGGTTTGCTCGCCCTTGATGACTTCAACCAGTTGCATCCGGTGCACCGGCGAGAAGAAATGCGTGCCGATGAAGCGCCCCGGCCGCGCGGATGAGCGCGCCAGCCCGGTGATCGGCAGCGTCGAGGTGTTGGAAGCCCAGATCGCCGTATCGCGCAGCAGCGGCTCCAGGGCGCGGATGACGTCGGCCTTGAGCGCCGGGTTTTCGGGCACGGCCTCGACCACCATGTCCACGTGGGCCAGCTCCTCGTAACGCTCGGCGGGGTAAATGCGGGCGAGGATTTGCGCGCTTTTGGCGGCGTCGATCTCGCCTTTTTCGATCCGCTTGGCCAGCAGTTGCTCGGCATGGGCGCGCGCGCCTTCGGCCTGAGCGCGCGTGGCGTCCTTGACCCAGACCTCGATGCCGCGCAGCGCCGCCGCATAGGCGATGCCCTTGCCCATCATGCCCGCGCCCAGCACGGCCAGCGTCTTGATCTCGCCCTTGGGCACGCCCGCCGGACGCTGCGCGCCGGACTTGATTTCACCCGCCTGGAACCAGAAGGTGCCGATGATGTTCTTGGCCACCTGGCCGGTCGCCAGTTGGGTGAAATAGCGCGTTTCGACGCGCGAGGCGGTGTCGAAATCGACCTGCATCCCCTCCACCGAGGCGCAGACGATGGCCTCCGGCGCCGGGTAAAGCCCGCGTGTTTTGGCGCGCACCTGCGCGGCGGCGGTCGATATCCAGCGTTTCACCGCCGGTGCGTCATTGCCGCCACCGGGAGGTGCGAAGCCGGGCCGATCCCACGGCTGCGATGCCAGCGCGCTGCCCGCCGGGTTAGCGGCGATCCAGGCGCGCGCCTTGGCCGTCAGATCTTCGGGCGTGCTCGCCAGTTCGTGAATCAACCCGGCTTTCAGCGCCTGCGCGGGCGAGACCAGCCGGCTGTCTTGCAGATAGGGCTGCGCCGCCACCAGCCCCAGCAGGCGCGTCATGCGCACCACGCCGCCGGCGCCGGGCATCAGGCCCAGCGTGGCCTCGGGCAGGCCGAATTGCACCTTGGGCCGATCCAGCGCGATGCGGTGGTGACAGGCCAGCGCAATCTCGAAGCCGCCGCCCAGCGCCGTGCCGCCCAGCGCCGCCACGACGGGACAGCCCAGCGTTTCCAGACGGCGCAAAGCGCGCTTGGTCTGCTCGGTGGTGTTGAAAAAACGCTGCGCGTCCTCGGGGCGGATGTCGTACAGGCGCTTGAGGTTGCCGCCAGCGAAAAAAGTCTCCTTGGCCGAGGTCAGGATCACGCCGGCAATCGATTCCTTTTGCGCGGCCAGTTGCTCGATGCGCTGCTCAAGGCATTCGCGCATGGCATCGGTCAGCGTATTGACGCGCTCGCCCGGCGCGTCGAAAGTCAACGTGACGATGCCGTCGTCCGAGCGGTGGTAGTGGATGGGGTCTTGTGTGGAGCTAGACATTTTCAACGGTCAGAAAAAGGGGGGAAAGAAAGCGGTTGAACGCCAATGGGCATCGCGGCGGTCCTAATCCAGTTGAACGTTCGATGCCTTGATGGTTTCGGCCCAACGCTCGCGGTCGCGCTCCACAAGTTCGGCGAAGGCGGCTTGCGGCTGACCGCCTGGGATACCGCCCAGTTCGGTAAAGCGTTTGACGACGTCCGGGTCCTTGAGCACCTTGATGAGGCTGTCGCCGAGCTTGGCGGCTATCGGCGGCGGCGTGTCCGCGGCGACGAAAAAGCCCAGCCAGCCGTTGACCACGAAATCGTTCACGCCGGCTTCGGCCATGGTGGGCACGTCGGGCAGATCAGGCTGACGCTGCCCGCTGGTGACGGCCAGCGCGCGCAGCTTGCCGGCGCGGATATGCACCAGCGACTGCACCAGGTTGTCGAACATGAACGTCGTCTCGCCCGAGAGCACCGACGTGGTGGCCGGGGTAGCGCCGCGGTAAGGCACATGGATGGCCTGCGTCTGCGTGCGCAAGGTGAACAGCTCGCCGGTCAGGTGCGTGGTCTGGCCAATGCCGGCCGAAGCGAAGGAGAGCTTGCCGGGGTTGTTCTTCAACTCGGCGATCAGCTCGGCCACGCTTTTGATCGGCGACTGCGCATTGACCACCAGCACGTTGGGAAACGAGATCACATCCGTCAGCGGCAGGAAGTCCCGCGGCTTGTAAGACAGTTGCTTGTAGGCGCTGTAGTTGATGGCGTGCGAGCCGGTATTGCCCAGCAACAGCGTGTAGCCGTCGGCCGGCGCGCGCAGCAGCGCCTGCGTGCCCAGAATGCCGCCACCGCCGGGCTTGTTGTCCACGATCACCGGCTGGCCAAGCAGGGGGCTGAGTTTTTGTCCGATCACCCGCGCCGGAATGTCGGTGGTGCCGCCCGGCGCGCCGGGCACGATGATGGTCAGCGGGCGCGCGGGCCACGGCGTCTGGGCCTGCGCCGCGCCGGCCAGCGCCGAAGCAGCGAACAACACGCAAGCGGCGAAACGGGCAAGGTGTGTTTTGGCTAGCATGAAATCGTCTCCTGTCGGATGGTGTGGGAAAGCAAGGGAACAATGTTTTTAAAGCCGTTCAATCACAGTCGCCACGCCCATGCCGCCGGCGGTGCACAGCGTGGCCACGCCGTAGCGCAACTGGCGCCGCTCCAGTTCGTCGAGCAGCGTGCCCAAGATGATGGCGCCGGTGGCGCCGATGGGGTGACCCATGGCAATTGCGCCGCCGTTGACGTTGAGCTTGTCCAGCGGCACGCCCAACTCCTTGACGAAGTACATCGGCACGGCGGCAAAGGCTTCATTGACCTCGAACAGATCGATCTGATCGAGCGACAACCCGGCCTTTTGCAGCGCCTGCCGCGTCGCGGGCACCGGGCCGGCCAGCATCAACGTGGAATCGACCGGCACCAGCCCCACGCCCGCGATGCGCGCGCGCGGGCGCAGGCCCAGCGCCTGGCTCGCCTTGGCGCTGCCGACCAGCAACAGCGCCGCGCCATCGACGATACCCGACGACGACCCCGCCGTGTGCGCCGCCGGAATATGCTCCAGTTGCGGATAACGCTGGCGCGCGACCATGTGGTTGGCCGCCGCGTCCGGCCCGCCGAACGCGGGCTTGAGCGTGGCCAGCGACTCCAACGTCGTCTCCTCGCGGATGTACTCATCGTGGTCGAGCACGACAAGCCCGTTGGCGTCGCGCACCGGCACCAGCGAGCGGCTGAAATGCCCCGCGCGCCGCGCCGCGCCCGCCAGTTGCTGCGAACGCAGCGCAAAGGCGTCGAGTTGCGCGCGGTCAAAACCCGACAGCGCCGCCAGCATGTCCGCGCTGTAGCCTTGCGGGACGTAGGCGATCTTCAGACTGGTGGCCGGGTCATAAATCCAGGCGCCCCCGGACGCGCCCAGCCCGATGCGCGACATCGATTCCAGCCCGCCAGCGGCGATCAGATCATGCCAGCCCGAGCGGACTTTTTCCGCCGCGATGTTCACCGCCTCCAGCCCGGCGCCGCAAAAGCGTTGCAACGCCATGCCAGGCACCTGCGCCCAGCCTTTATCGGCGCACAGCGCGGCAATGCGCGGCAGGCACGAACCTTGATCGCCGACCGCCGAACTGACGCCCATGATGAGGTCTTCCACCCGCGCCGGATCGAGCGCGTTGCGCTCGCGCAGCGCGTCCAGCAGCGTGACCACCAGGTCAATCGGCTTGACCTCATACAGCGCCCCGGCGCCCGGCTTGCCCTTGCCGCGCGGAGTGCGCACGGCATCAAAAATGAAGGCTTCTTCAGACATCGCGTCTCCATAAGTAATTTCGAACTTAGTGTACCGAAAAATTTAATCGTATTTTAAAAATATGGTAAATTTTGATCTTGGCTATCTAAAAATGGAACAGTTACCTCAAATTAACGACGATTCGGGCAAACTCGTCAGCGCCTTGGCGCGCGGCGTGCAAATCCTGCGCTGCTTCACGGTGGACACGCCCGCGCTCAGCGCGCGCGCGCTGATCGACAGCACCCGGCTGCCCAAACCGACCTTTTTCCGGCTCGCGACCACGCTGTGCGCGGCCGGGCTGCTGCGCTACAGCGAGGCGTCGGGCGCTTTCATGATCGCTCCGGGGCTGCTGACGCTGGCGTCGTCCGTGTGGGCGCGCATCCATGTCCGGCAATTGGCGTTTGGGCAAATGCAGGCGCTGGCCGACCGCGTGCGCGGGCAGGTCACGCTGGCGTTGGGCGCGGGGCTGGAACTGGTGTTCGTGGAACTGGCGCAGTCCAAAGAATGCACCACCTACCGGCCGGCGATGGGCGGGCACATCTCGCTGTCGCGCACCGCCACCGGCCGCGCTTACCTGGCCGCGCTGCCGCCCGAACAGCTCCAGCGTTACGTCGATGGCGTGCAAGCGGCTGATCCGCGGCAGGGCCAGTGGCTGGCCGAACGGCTGGCCGAAACGCGCGACGATTTGCAACAGCACGGCTTTTGCGTCAACCGCGGCGATCTGCACCGCGAACTGCAAGCCGTGGCGGTGCCGGTGCGCTCAAGCACGCCCGACGACGAAATCCATGTCTTCACCTGCACGGTTGCAGTCTTCGAGTTGACGCCTGGGCAACTCGAAGACGACATCGGCCCGCGCCTGGTGGCGCTGGCGCGCAATACCGAAGCGGCTTTGGGCCACAGTCCTGGCAGCGACGATCCGCGCTGGGCCGCGACGCCTTGATACACGCGACACAAAGGCAACCGGACATGAATCCGACCACTGACATCGACCGCCTGGCCCAATGGGCGCGCGAACAGCCGGACAAAGCGGCGGTGCGGCTGATCGACGGCGAGCAAGTGCGATCCTTGAGCTACGCCGAACTCGATGCGCGATCCACCCAAGCCGCGCACTGGCTGATCGCCCTGGGTCTGCGCCCTGGCGACGGGCTGGCGCTGTTGATGGAAAACCGGCTCGATCTGTTCGTGCTGGGCTGGGCCGCGCGCCGCGCCGGTTTGTATTACACGCCGGTCAGCCCCCATCTGCACCCGTCCGAGGTGGCCTACATACTCAACGATTGCGAAGCACGCCTGCTGATCGGCACGCAACAAACGCTGGAACTGGCGCGCCGCATCCAGACCGGCGACGAGACGAACGGCTGGGACGGCCTGCGCTACCTGCTCGATGGCAAGGCAGCAGGCTGGCGTGGCGTGGCCGAAGAACTCGAATGCCACCCATCCGACGCCATATTGCCGCAATGTCCGCTCGGGCGCGACTTTCTCTATTCCTCGGGCACCACCGGCAAACCCAAGGGCATCAAGCGCCCGCTGACGCCCTATGCCGAACGAATGCGCGACAGCTACGACGCCATCCTGTGGCGCGAATATTTCGGCCTGGGGCGCGAATCGGTCTATCTGACGATGGCCCCGCTGTACCACGCCGCGCCGCTGCGCACGGTCATGCGCAACATCGAGTGGGGCGGCGCGAGCATCGTCACCCGCCGCTTCGATGCGCTGGCGGCGCTGCGGATCATCGCGGACTGGCGCGTCACGCACAGCCAATGGGTGCCGACGATGATGATCCGCATGCTGGCGCTGCCGCAAGAAGTGCGCCAAGCGGCGGATCTGTCCAGTACGCAAGTGGCGATCCACGCCGCCGCGCCCTGCCCGCCCGACGTCAAACGCGGCATGATCGAATGGTGGGGGCCGGTCTGGTACGAATACTACGGCGGCTCCGAAAGCATCGGCCTGACCGCTATCGACAGCGCGCAGTGGCTCCAGAAGCCGGGATCGGTAGGACGCGCCATGATCGGCAAGATTCACATCAAGGACGATCAGGGCAACGAACTGCCCGCGGGCCGTCAGGGCCACATCTATTTTTCCGGCACGCCGCGCTTCGAATACCACAACGATCCGGCCAAAACCGCCGCCGCCTACGATGCCCAAGGATGCGCCACCTTCGGCGACATCGGCCACGTGGACGAAGACGGCTTTCTCTTTCTTTCCGGCCGCCGCACCGATCTGATTCTCTCCGGTGGCGTCAACATCTATCCGCAGGAAGTCGAGAACCTGCTGGCCACCTACCCCGGCGTCACCGACGTGGCGGTGATCGGCGTGCCCCACCCCGAATTCGGCGAAGAAGTCAGGGCCGTGGTCGAGCTGGTCAACCCCGCCGACGCCAGCCCCGAACTGGCGGCGGCGCTGATCGATTTCTGCCGGCAACACTTGGCGCACCTGAAATGCCCGCGCAGCGTCGATTTCGTCCAGCGCCTGCCACGCTCGGAAAACGGAAAACTGTACAAACGGCGACTGATGGAACAGTACGCCGCCGCCCACCAACCTGTCTGAGGAACCCCGCCATGCGTACCGCCCTTCGAGAAGATCACGAACAATTCCGCGACCAGGTTCGCAAATTCGTCCAGCGCGAAATCGCGCCGCACCACCACGACTGGGAAAAAACCGGCGTCGTCTCGCGCGACGCCTGGCTGAAAGCCGGGCGCGAAGGCCTGCTGCTGTGCGCCATTCCCGAAGCCTACGGCGGCGGCGGCGGCGACTTCGGCCACTCCATCGTCGTCATTGAGGAACTGGTGCGCGCGCTGGCCAGCGGCCCCGGCTTTCCGCTGCACTCGGACATCGTCGCGCCCTACATCCTGGCCTACGGCACCGAAGAGCAAAAACAGCGCTGGCTGCCCGCCATGGCGCGCGGCGAAATCATCGGCGCCATCGCCATGACCGAACCGGGCCTGGGCAGCGACCTCAAATCGGTGCGCACCACGGCGCGGCGCGACGGCGACCACTACGTGCTCACCGGCCAGAAAACCTTCATCACCAACGGCATCAACTCGGACCTGGTCATCGTGGTCTGCAAGACCGACCCGGCGGCAGGCACGCGCGGCATCAGCCTGCTGTGCGTCGAAGCCGGCACGCCCGGCTTCACCAAAGGCGCGCCGCTGGAAAAAATCGGCCTCAAGGCGCAAGACACCGCCGAGCTGTTTTTCGACGACGTGCGCGTACCAGTCGGCAACCTGCTGGGCGAAGAAGGCAAGGGCTTCGGCTACCTCATGCACCAACTGGCGCAAGAACGCCTGATGATCGCCGTGCGCAGCCCGGTAGTCATGGAAGCCATGCTGGAAGAAACCATCAACTACACCAAGAGCCGCAAAGCCTTCGGGCAGCCGGTGTTCGACTTCCAGAACACACGCTTCAAGCTGGCCGAAATCAAGACCAAGACCATAGCCTGCCGCGTGTTCGTCGACCACTGCATCGCCTTGCACTTCGAGAAAAAACTCAGCCCCGACATGGCCGCCATGGCCAAGCTGTACGCCACCGAAGCGCAAGGCCAAGCCGTCGATGAACTGCTCCAGTTGCACGGCGGCTACGGCTTCATGCGCGAATACCCAATCGCCCGCGCCTTCATCGACAGCCGCGTGCAGCGCATCTACGGCGGCACCTCGGAAATCATGAAGGAAATCATCGCGCGCGGGCTATAAAGTTCAACAACAACCGGAAACAAAAACACACCATGGGACCGCTCAAAGGCATCAGAATCGTTGAACTGGCGGGCATCGGCCCCGGCCCGATGGCGGCGATGACGCTGGCCGACCTTGGCGCGACGGTGCTGCGCATCGAGCGCATGGAACCCAGCGAACTGGGCCTGAGGCTGCCGATTCAACAGCAGTTGATGCTGCGCAATCGCCAGATGCTGGCGCTCGACCTCAAGCAACAAGAACATCAGGCGCTGGCGCTGCGCCTGATCGAGCAAGCCGATGGACTGATCGAAGGCTTTCGCCCCGGCGTCACCGAGCGCATGGGCCTCGGCCCCGACGTCTGCTTAGCGCGCAACCCGCGCCTGGTATATGGCCGCATGACCGGCTGGGGCCAAAGCGGCCCGCTGGCGCACGCCGCCGGACACGACCTCAACTACATCGCGCTGACCGGCGTGCTCGATCAGATCGGTCGCGCCGGCCAGCCGCCCACGCCGCCGCTCAACCTGGTGGGCGACTTCGGCGGCGGCGCGCTCTACCTCGCGCTAGGCATGCTGGCGGCGATCATCGAAGCGCGCCGCTCCGGCCAAGGGCAAGTCGTCGATGCGGCCATCGTCGATGGCACAGCAGCGCTGGCCACATCGCTATTCGGCATGCACGCCGCCGGCATGGTGGGCGAGCGCGGCGCCAACCTGCTCGACTCCGGCGCCTACTTCTACGACGTGTACGAATGCGCCGATGGACGCTGGGTCTCCATAGCGCCCATCGAAGGCAAGTTCCACCGCGAACTGCTGCGGCTGCTGGACATCGACCCGGCGCAAATCGGCGCGCAAATGGACCGCGCCAACTGGCCGCGCGCCCGCGCGCTGCTGGCCGAACGCATCAAGACCAAGACCCGTGACCAATGGTGCGCGCTGCTCGAAGGCACCGACGCCTGCTTCGCGCCCATACTCTCGCTCAACGAAGCGCCGCGCCATCCGCACCTGAAAGCGCGCGGCACCTTCATTGAAATCGATGGCGTGCCGCAACCCGCGCCCGCGCCACGCTTTTCACGCACCGTGCCAAAGCCGCCGCGTCCCCCCGCCGCGCCGAACGCCGCCACGGCCGACGAAGCCCTGCACGACTGGCTGGGCGACGAAGCAGCGCAGTGGCGGCACGTAGCGCCCCAGCAAGAACGTTGACGGCAATCCATCACGTGCACACGCCCATCAGACACCGGCCCCAGGCCGGCGCGACTGCGCGCAACGCACCTGAATCAATTCACGCTCGTGCGCGTCAGCGCCCAAACGGACGGCGCTGAGAAAACCGCCCCAGACGCAGCCGGTGTCAAGCGAAATCAGCTCGGGCCGCCCCTCCAGCCAGCCCAGAGCAGACCAATGGCCAAAGGCAATCACGTCGCGCGCCGTGCGGCGGCCCGGCACATCGAACCACGGCACATAACCCGGCGGCGCGCCGTCAGCGGCGCGATCCTTGGTGGCGAATTCCATGCGTCCATCGACACTGCAAAAACGCAAGCGCGTCAAAGCGTTGACGATCACGCGCAACCGCGCCGCGCCTTGTAGATCGTCCTGCCATTGATCGGGCTGACTGCCATACATCCGATGCATGAAACCGCTCCAGTCAGAGCCGCTCAACACGGCCTCAACCTCGGCGGCCAAAGACAAAGCCTGCGCTGCCGTCCACTGCGGCAACACACCGGCGTGAACCATCAGCACGCCACGCTCGCGCAGCGCCAAAGGGCGCCGACGCAGCCAATCGATCAATGCGGCGCGCTCGGGCGCATGCAAAATGTCGTTCAAAGTATCGTCGCGTTGCGGCTTGCGCGCGCCCTGCGACATCGCCAGCAAATGCAAGTCGTGATTGCCGAGCAGGCAAGCAGCGGCATTGCCCAACGCCATCAGGCGGCGCAGCACGGCCAGCGATTGCGGCCCCCGGTTGACCAAATCGCCAAGCACAATCAACCGGTCGCGGCTGGGCGAAAAATCGACGCGCTCCAACAACCGGCCCAACGCCTGATCGCAGCCCTGCACGTCGCCAATCAAATAAAGTGACATAGTGTTTAATTTGACACACTGTTTCAGAAAATACAGTTGTACAAAACGAAATCAACGCCCGCGCGGCAAGGCACAAAGCTTAAGGCCACGCTGAACAACTTTCATGCGGCGAAAAACATCTTCGCTTATGAAGCAGTCTGCTGCTATAAGCCAATGATCGTGATATCGCCCGAATGCAAGATGCGCCAGCCGCGACAGACTTGTTCAGAGCTTCCCCAAAGGCACGCTCATCCGCAGAAACTGCATGACGTGCCCCCTCAATCTGCTTCACTACAACTACAAAGTAGGCCATGCAAAATTCGTCCTTGTGTTCCATGCCGATGACGCGCCATCCGTGACGCATGAAACTGGCACAGTCCCACCCTCTCGTCATTCCGCGCGAAGGCGGGCGATACAAGCTCTCAGCGCGAACTCCCGGAGTGATATGGATCGAATCAAAACCTGGGAGTTTTTGCCACCCGTGATAACCCCGAAACGCCAGCGCCCATGCGGGTCAGAGAGGTTTTGCAGGGCCGACCACTTAGTCGCCCCTGAAAGACCGCCTACTTGCGCAACAGTCCCGTGGATTTGATGATCGTTTGCCGCCGCCAAAAAACTGCATGACTCTCGCCCCTGCCCCCCATTGCTGTCACTACTTGGGTGACAAAACAACATGCGTACCGACATTGATGCACCCCGGCCGTGGTGCGGCATCGCTCGTCAACTGCATCCGCCCTCTTGCTTGGCATGTTGATCATGGTACCGGCGGGCACACTCAACTGGCGTATATATTCACTTCAGTTTTTCATATCGCTCACGCGCCACCCGCACCGCATGAAACCGGCGCGCTCTCACCTTTTCGTCATTCCTGCCCGCCCCTTTGTCATTCCCGCAAAGACCTCAGAGCCTATGAAAAAATCCGCCACGCCCGCTCATGCCGCCAAAACGCACCCAGTCGTCGAAAGCAAATGCTCGCAATACCACGAGGTATTGCTGCGCTTTGCGCCTAGACTGGACACGTTGCAGGCGACTTAGCTCGGACGCGCCGAATTCTTTCACAGGCTCTGAGAGCACACCATGGTTTTAGCTTTGATTCTGATCGTTCTGTTCACGCTGCTGAACGGCGTATTTGCAATGTCCGAGTTGGCATTCGCATCTGCTCACAAGGCACGGCTGGCAGCGCTGCAAGAAAGCGGCGATGCGGGTGCAGGCGCAGCGCTGAAGTTGATGGCGCAGCCGACGCAGTTTCTGTCCATCGTGCAAGTGGGCGTCACGCTGATCAACATGCTCAACGGCGTCGTTGGCGAGGCGGCGTTCAACGCTCCGTTGACGCAGTGGTTCGTCGGGCTAGGTCTGCGCAAAGGTGTGGCATCGGTCGCAGCCACCGCGCTGATCCTGAGCGTCATCACATTCACCACCATCGTCTTTGGCGAACTGGTGCCCAAGCGCATTGGTCAGTTATTTCCTGAGACGGTAGCTCGCTGGGTCGCGCGGCCGATGACATGGCTGGCAACGACTGCCAAGCCATTCGTCGCTCTACTGGCACTATCGACGCAAGCCGCGCTAAAGCTGCTGCACATCGACGAATCACGCCGCCGCACCGTCACCGAAGAAGAAATTTCGGCCAGCCTGGAAGAAGGCGTCGATGCCGGACTGATCGAAGAACACGAGCATCAGATGGTACGCAACGTATTCCATCTGGACGACCGGCCATTGACGTCGCTGATGGTCCCGCGCGGGGATATTGAATGGCTGCACGCCGGTCAAACCGCGGCGGCGGCGCTGCAATTCGTTGCCGGGCGCGGAGAATTGCACGCCCACTCGTGGTACCCGGTGTGCCGTGAAGGGCTGGACGACGTGATCGGCATTATCTCTGTTGCGCACTTGCTCAAACTCAAGGATCAGCCCGAGCAGCGACTGGAACCCCACGTCGCGCCGGCATCATTCGTGCCGGAGACTTTGAGCGGTCTGGAAATGCTGGGACAACTACGCGACAAATCGAGCCGCCTGATGTTCATCGTTGACGAATATGGTGTAGTACAAGGCCTGATGACACCGGGCGATTTGCTGGAAGCGATCACTGGAGAACTCAAACCCGAACAACGTGCCGACGCCTGGGCCACACCC
Organism: Burkholderiaceae bacterium; assembly: GCA_031277295.1. GTDB lineage: Bacteria > Pseudomonadota > Gammaproteobacteria > Burkholderiales > Burkholderiaceae_C > Ottowia. The sequence continues at coordinate 24,402 of JAITMV010000091.1, forward strand.
ACGAATGACGGCGCCTGGGCGCTAGACGGTCTGATGCCGATCAGTGAATTAAAAGCACGTCTGCATATCGACCAATTACCGATGGAAGATAAAGGCCGCTACAATACGGTTGCCGGTTTGCTGCTGGCCGTCACCGGCCATCTGCCGTCGGTTGGTGACGAGATCGAAACGTCGGGCTGGATATTCAAGGTTCTTGAAATGGAAGGTCGGCGCATTGATCGTGTTATAGCGCGCAACGCCCAACTGGTCGAAAAAACAGGTGTCACCCCTCGTTCGCAAGCTGCGGATTGATATTTTTCCAAAGTAGTGGTAATATCATCCCGTTTTAATTATTGATTAGGAGCCTTCTGATATGTCCTCTTACCATGAACTACTGAAACAGCGCGATGCGCTGACGCAGCAAATCGAGGAAGCGCGCAAGCGCGAAAAGGCAGATGCCGTTGCCAAGGTGCGCGTGTTAGTCGGAGAATACCAACTGACCACCACTGACATATTTCCTTCCGGCCGCAAGACGCGCGCAATCAGCAACGCAAAAATCCCACCCAAGTACCGCGACCCGGCCTCCGGCCAAACCTGGACTGGCCGTGGCAAAGCGCCCAAATGGATCGACGGCAAAGACCGTGCTCAGTTCGTGATCCTCTGATCTTTCCCTGCATCCGTGAGTTGAAGAGGAAAAACACATCACCTTCCGGGCGAGACCTTCCCTTCTTGAGGCCACGGATTCAGACTTTCACCTGAATCCGTGAGTTGAAGAGGGAAAGCGCATCACCATGTGGGCGGGGCCTTCCCTTCTTGAGGTCACGGATTCAGACTTTCATTAATGCCGCTCGACTGCTACGAAGCGGCGAAAAAAATCTCGAACAGGCGCCCGCAGGTGCCTGTTTTTTTATGCACTTTCCCAACCCCGGCAACAGGCGCCAACCCTAACGGCAATGAGCCAATGGCGATGATGAAATAATTCCCCGCTTACACACAAAGGAGCCCATTCACCATGGATCAAGACACCCGACAGCGCATAGACGACCTGCTCAAAAGACACGACATTGTGCTGTTCATGAAGGGAAACGCCAATTTTCCCATGTGCGGCTTTTCCGGCCGTGCCGTACAGCTTCTCAAAGCCTGCGGCATCGAGCCACGTACGCTAGCCACAGTCAACGTGTTGCAAGACGATGCTATCCGCCAGGGCATCAAGGAATACAGCAACTGGCCAACTATTCCACAGCTCTACATCAAAGGCGAATTCATTGGTGGCTCTGACATCATGATGGAAATGTACGAATCAGGCGAATTACAACAACTGGTGTCCAGCGCCCTGTGAGACCCATCATCCCAGGCCCCCTGTAACTAGGTGCGTGAAATGGCATTGATGCACTCACGTTCATGGCAAGACGCAAACCGCAGCGATACCAAAGGAGCCTCTGAACAAGTCTGTCGCGGCTGGCGCATCCCGTATTCGGGAGGTCTGCTTCGAAAGCAAATGCGCGCAATACCGCGAGGTATGCTTAAGCTTTGCTCGCGCAGACTTATTCAGATATCCCAAAGTATTTGCAAAGACAGAACACGGGTGCGGCGCACCACGTTAGAACCCACCCAAAAGTCACTGCCTGGGGCTCATTTCCCGCCCGTCGCAACCGGCTGCGATGCAGCAGAGGCTGTCGGCACAGGCTCGCTGCTGGATGCCGGCTTTGCATCTGAAGTTGACACCAATGGAGTGACAGAGCTCGTATTCCCATTGCGATTGCCGACGTAGTAGCCCAGGCCAATCAGCACCGCCAACACCACAATCGCCCAGGGCAACCACTTGATCATGCCCGCGCCGGAGCTGTCCTTGGCGCCATCTCTCACCGGCATTGAAAGCAGGCTTTGCCCAACATCCGCCAGACTGACAACCTCAGCAGGAAGTTTGGACAACACACTTCCTCCAAGTGTGAGCTTACCCACAATGGGCGGCAGCAAGTAAGCCAGCGCTGAAGTCACGTCGTCGCGCGCAAGCCCAAGCCGCTTGGTCAGCATTGACAACTTATCGTCGCCCCCGCCGAGCACAGTCTCCAACTGGCTGTTGCTGATCGGCTGCGCTGCCGGACCGCCGCCCAACCAAGACTGAACGATTGGCCCCAGACCCGCAGTCTTGAATTTTTCCAAAAAGCCGATCAATCCTCCGGCTGGCTTGTCGGTCATCAAAGCCAGCAGCATCTGCATCAGCGGCAGCGCCTTGTCGCCTATGCCAAAGCGCGCAGCGGCCTCACGGATCAATACCTCAAACATGGAAACTCCTTTCTATCGTTTAGCGTTTAGCGCGGACTATGACATGGCGCGGCGGCGTCAAGCTCGATCCACGCCGCACGTTGTGCGTCAAACGCGCAGCGTCTGTGAACAAAATCGCAGATGACTTCGCTTGCGCTCAGGTGACGCGCTTAGACGGCACATGATTTGAACGGGTCATTTCATCATGCGCCGCTTCAGCGCGGTCATTTCGTCATTCATTCACAGGCGCTCAGCGATCAGGGCGTGTGAAGCCATTTCTTCTGCGCCGCGAACACCGCGTTGGGATACTGCGACTTGCCGCGCGAGCCGTTGTAGCGACCCAATGCCATGAACTCGTTGCCGCCCTCCACGTCGAGATAGTGGCGCAAGATGACGCAGCCGAAGCGCAAATTGGTCTGCATGTGAAACAGCTTGGCCGGATCGCCATCACCGATCAGCCGGCACCAAAACGGCATCACCTGCATGTAGCCACGCGCACCAGCCACAGAGACGGCAAACTTGCGGAACGCGCTCTCCACCTGAATCAAACCGAGCACCAGCGAAGTCTCCAACCCGGCGCGCTTGCTTTCGTACCAAACTGTTTGTAAAAATTCAATGCGGTCTGTAAATACTTGTATGCGCGACTGAAGATGATCGCTCATCGCCGACAGCCAGCGCAGATGAGCCAGCCGCGCCTCGGTCGAAGCAAACATCGGCACCGGCGGCGCGCTGTTGGCAACGGCCGCGCTCAAAGCGGTGCGCACGGAATCAGCGAGCGGCTCCTCGATCTGGCTGCCAGCGCGCGCGCCTGGTGGCACGAGCAAAAGCGCGCCCGGCAGCAGGGTCAAACTCCAAAGAACTTTTCTTCTGTGCATCCCATCTCTCAAGAAAAAGAACGACCAACGGGAAGCCGCCACGCCCGCGGCACGAAGATGCATCCGTCATTTGTCATTCGCCGCGAGCGCGGTCATTTGTCATTTAACCTAGCCTTGACGAAAGCGGCGATCTCGCCTGCGGCAACCCTGGTCGCGGCGCTATCGCGGCGGTGCTGGTATTCCAGTTGACCGTCCTTCAGGCTCTTGTCGCCGATGGTGACACGATGCGGTACGCCGATCAACTCCCAGTCGGCAAACATGACGCCGGGACGTTCGCCGCGGTCATCAACAATCACATCCACACCGGCCTGCCGCAACTCGTCATACAAAGTTTCAGCGGCGCTTTTCACCGCCTGGCTGCGCTCCATGCCGAGCGGGCAAATCACCACCGTGAAAGGCGCGATGGCGTCCGGCCAAATGATGCCGCGCTCGTCGTGGTTTTGCTCGATAGCCGCCGCGGGCAAACGCGTAATGCCGATGCCGTAGCAACCCATCTCGAACGGTTTGGGCTTGCCGTCCTCATCCAGAAAAGTCGCGTTCATCGGCACGCTGTACTTGGTGCCGAGATAAAACACATGGCCGATTTCAATGCCACGCTCGATAGCCAGAACCCCCTTGCCGTCAGGCGAACGATCACCCGCGACAACATTGCGAAGATCGGCCACCAAATCAGGCGCGGACAGATCGCGCCCCCAATTGACACCGGTGAAGTGAAAGTCCTCCGCGTTCGCGCCGCACACCCAATCAGCCATCACCGCCACTTCGCGGTCGGCGATCACCGTAACCGCTTTCTTCAACCCGATTGGGCCGAGGTAGCCGGGCTGCGTGCCGAAATGTTCGACGATCTCCGCCGCGCTGGCGAAACGAAAACCCGCGTCCAACCCCGGCACCTTGCCGGCTTTGACTTCGTTCAGATCATGGTCGCCGCGCAGCAGCAGCAGCCAGATCCGAAGCTGATCGGCATCACCCGTGGCCAACACCAGCGACTTGACAGTTCGCTTCAAAGGCAGCCCAAGCAGCGCGGCGACGTCGGCGCAGGTGCTCTTGCCCGGCGTCGGCGTCTTGACCAACGGCTGTGCGGGTGCGGGAAGGGAGGCCGCTGGCGGCGCGCTCTCGGCCTTTTCCATGTTGGCGGCGTAGTCGCTGCCAGGGCAGTAGACAATGGCGTCCTCGCCGGTGGCGGCGATAACTTGAAACTCCTCGCTCAAGTCACCGCCGATGGCCCCCGAATCAGCCGCCACCGCACGGTAGCGCAAGCCGAAGCGGTCGAAAATGGCGCGGTACGCCTGCGACATGCGCTGGTAGCTTTGCTGCGCACCGGCAGCATCGCGATCGAAGCTATAGGCGTCTTTCATGATGAACTCGCGCCCACGCATCAGCCCGAAGCGCGGGCGCCGCTCGTCGCGGAACTTGGTTTGAATCTGGTACAGATTGCGCGGCAACTGGCGGTAGCTTTTGAACTCCTGCCGGGCAATGTCGGTCACCGCCTCCTCACTGGTCGGCTGCACGACAAAACCACGCTCATGTCGATCCTTGAGACGCAGCAACTCCGGCCCCATCTTGCCGAAACGCCCGCTCTCCTGCCACAACTCGGCAGGCTGCACCACCGGCATCACGCACTCGATGGCGCCAGCGCGGTTCATCTCCTCGCGCACGATGGCCTCGACCTTGCGGATCACCCGCAGCCCCATCGGCAGATAAGTGTAAATGCCGGCCGACAGGCGCTTGATCATGCCAGCGCGCAGCATCAGCCGATGGCTGACGATTTCGGCGTCGGCTGGCGCTTCTTTCAGGGTGGAAATAAGGAATTGGGAAGCTCTCATGAGATAGCGGCAAAGTTCGCGCCATCGCGGTGATGGCGCACCCGTTCAGTCGGCCATTGGGCCACGGTGCATAATGGACACAACGTTTCAAAATTTGGAGTTTGATTATGCTTGACCGGGAAGGTTTTCGCCCGAATATCGGCATCATCTTGCTCAACCAGAAAAATCAGGTGTTCTGGGGCAAGCGTATACGCACCCATTCCTGGCAGTTTCCGCAAGGCGGCATCGACCGGGGCGAGTCGCCCGAGCAGGCCATGTACCGCGAACTGCACGAGGAAGTCGGCCTACAGCCGGAGCACGTGCGCATCGTGGCCCGAACCCGCGACTGGTTGCGCTATGAGGTGCCAGACCGGTTCATCCGTCGCGACTCGCGCGGCCACTACAAAGGCCAAAAGCAAATCTGGTACCTGCTGCAATTGCTGGCCCAGGACTGCGCGCTGAACCTGCGCGCCACCAGCCGTCCCGAATTCGACGCTTGGCGCTGGAACGACTACTGGGTACCACTCGACGTCGTGGTCGAATTCAAGCGCGACGTATACGAAATGGCCTTGACCGAGTTGGCGCGCTTTTTGCCGCGTCCCGATCACCGCAATCGCTATCTGCGCGTCAGCATGCGCCAGCAGCGCGGCCAGGATCAAATGCCACTGATTCACACACGGGAAGCTCGCCAGCCCGCGCCGCATGAATTGGCGCCTGTTGCCGCCCTGAAAACCGTGCTGCAACAGCCATGAAACCGCCCCCGCGCCGCCGCAAGTCTTTTGGTAAACAGGACCTGCTGGCGGCGGCACTGCTCTTGGCCGCTCCGGTCATGGCGCAACAGTACGCGAGCGACGAGCTATCGGACTGGCGCGAGGACACGATCCCGCCGCCGCCCGCCTACACCACCCGGCCGGGGCAGCTCATCGACATCGACATGCCCCCCATCTCCAGCGTAAAAATGGGCATCGATCCGGCCACCATCACCGTCAACCCGGCCACCGGCATCGTGCGCTACGTGGTGGTAGCGCGCGGGACATCAGCAGTCAATGCCGCTTACGAAGGCATCCGCTGCTCCACCGCCGAGTATCGCGTCTATGCCCGCCGAACCGAAGACAACCCCTGGTCGCCCAGCACCGAAACCGAATGGAAGCCGATGCGCGGTCAATCCGGCGTCATAGTGACCCACCCGTACCAACTGGCAAAAGGCGGTCTGTGCTTCGGCACCGCCGTGCGTCACAACGTCGATGACATGGTGCGCGAACTGCGCAGCGGCAACCAGTCCCTCTACCTCGGACGCTGAGTCGCTCGGCACGCGCCAAATAGCCCCCTCAGCGCGCCAACACCAAGTTATCGCGATGAATCATTTCCGCCCCGGCGCTGTAGCCCAGCAGCGCCTCGATCTCGCTTGAGGACTTGCGGCACAGCAGCCGCGCTTCGGCGCTGGAATAGTTGGCCAAGCCGCGTCCCACCTCAGCGCCGGCCGCATCATGAATGGCAATCACGTCGCCGCGCGAAAACTCACCTTCAACCTGCGTCACGCCTATCGGCAACAGGCTTTTGCCCTCTTGCCGCAGCTTGGCGGCGGCGCCGTCATCCACCACCAGCGCGCCGCGCAGTTGCAGATGATCCATGATCCACTGCTTGCGCGCCTGCGTCTTTTGCGTCGGCGCAACCAGCAGCGTACCGATACGCTCGCCAACGGCCAGGCGCAGCAAGGCATCAGGCTCACGCCCCCAGGCGATAACGGTGGACGCGCCCGAACCCGCCGCGCGGCGCGCCGCCAGAATCTTGGTCAACATACCGCCCTTGCCGATACTGGAGCCGGCGCCGCCGGCCATGCGCTCCAGCGCCGGATCGCCGGCGCGCGCCTCATGCACAAACTCCGCCGCCGGATCGCTGCGCGGATCAGCGGTGTACAGACCCTTCTGATCGGTCAGGATAACCAGCAGATCGGCCTCGATCAGATTGGCGACCAGCGCGCCCAGCGTGTCGTTGTCGCCAACCTTGATCTCGTCGGTGACGACAGTATCGTTTTCATTGATGACCGGCAGCACCTGATGCTGCAACAGAGTCAGCAAGGTGGAACGTGCGTTGAGATAACGCTCGCGGTCCGACAGATCGGCGTGAGTCAGCAGCACCTGTGCGCTGCGCAGGCCATGCTGGCGCAACTGAGTCTCGTACATCTGCGCCAGCCCCATCTGGCCGACGGCGGCAGCGGCCTGCAATTCGCTGACCTCGCTTGGTCGCCTGGCCCAGCCGAGCCGCTTCATGCCCTCGGCAATCGCGCCGCTGGACACCATGATGATTTCGCGCCGCCCTGCCCCGAGCGCCGCGTCGCCGTGCGCCAGCAAAGCCAACTGGCGGCACCAGCCGCTGATGGCCGCCTCGTCCAGCCCACGCCCTTCATTAGTGACCAGGCTGGAGCCGACCTTGACGACGATTCGACGCGCCTGGCGCAAAACTTCGGAGACGTTGTTTTCCATGATGTTGGCTTGATCTACTACGGGCATTACCGGTCGGCGAACCGCGGGTCGGGCGCCGCCTCGGGCGCGGCGGCCAACTGTTCGGCCTGCACCTGACGGTAAACCGCCTGCACCAGCGTCTCGCAGCCTTCGCGGGTCAGCGCCGAAATCTCGAACACCGGCCCCTTGTAGCGCAAGCGCCGCACGAAGTCCTTGACGCGCGCGGCGCGCTGTTCTTCAGGCAGCATGTCGATCTTGTTGAGCGCCAGCCAGCGCGGTTTGGCATACAGTGCGGGATCATATTTTTTTAATTCAGCCGCGATGGCCTTGGCCTGCACGACCGGATCGACGCCATCGTCAAACGGCGCGATGTCCACAATATGCAGCAGCAGCCGGGTGCGTTGCAAGTGGCGCAAAAACTGATGCCCCAAACCAGCGCCCTCGCTCGCGCCTTCGATCAGACCAGGAATATCGGCCACCACGAAACTCTGCTCAGGCCCCACGCGCACCACCCCCAGATTGGGATGCAACGTGGTGAACGGATAGTCGGCAATCTTGGGCCGGGCATTACTGACAGCGGCAATGAAGGTCGATTTGCCAGCGTTGGGCATCCCCAGCAAACCAACGTCGGCCAGCACTTTGAGTTCAAGCTTGAGGCTTTTGCGCTCGCCCGGCCAGCCGGGGGTTTTTTGGCGCGGCGCGCGGTTGATGGCGCTCTTGAAACGCAGGTTGCCAAAACCGCCGTCGCCGCCCTTGGCGAGCATGACCTTCTCGCCGGGGGTGAGCAACTCGTGCAGCACCTCGCCGGTGTCCACATCGCTGACGATGGTGCCGACCGGCATCTTCAGCGCGACGTCCTCGCCCGCCGCGCCGAACATGTCCGACCCCATTCCGTGCTGGCCGCGCCTGGCTTCATGGCGACGCGAATAGCGAAAATCAACCAGCGTATTCAAATTCGGGTCCGCCACTGCGTACACATGGCCGCCCCTGCCGCCGTCGCCGCCATTGGGCCCGCCAAACTCCTTGTACTTCTCGTGCCGGAACGACACGCAGCCATTGCCGCCGTCGCCCGCCGCGACGTCGATAAAGGCTTCGTCAACAAACTTCATGTCATGAGTCTGAAGCCGTGAGTTGAAGAGGAAAAACACATCACCTTGCGGGGGGGGCCTTTCCTTCTTGAGGTCACGGATTCAGGATGAGTTTACGCGCGCCCAAAAACAACGAAGCCCCGCGTTAGCGCGGGGCCTTGTCCAAACGGCGCGCGCCGTGCCGGATCAAGTCGACAGCGGGCTGACCTCGACCATTTGCTTGTTCAACGCCCCCTTGGTGGCGAACGACACTTGGCCATCAGTCAGAGCGAACAGCGTATGGTCCTTGCCCACGCCGACATTGGCTCCGGCATGGAACCGGGTGCCGCGCTGACGCACGATGATGGCGCCAGCGCTGACAGTCTGGCCACCGAACACCTTGACGCCCAGCATCTTGGGCTTGGAATCGCGGCCATTGCGAGTGGAGCCGCCGCCTTTTTTCTGTGCCATGGTTGCTTACTCCTTAGTTGCCGGCGCGGATGGCGCCAATTTCCAGTTCGGTATAGCCTTGGCGATGGCCTTGGCGCTTCTGGTAGTGCTTGCGACGACGCATCTTGAAGATACGCACCTTGTCGTGCTTGCCGTGGCTGACCACCTTGGCAACCACCGTGGCGCCGGAAACCAAAGGCTCGCCAATCAAGATTTGCCCGCCGCCGTCGCCGACAGCCAGCACCTGATCGATGGTGATTTCCTGGCCCACGTCCGCAGCAATCTGTTCTATCTTGATCTTTTCGCCTTCGGCAACGCGATACTGCTTGCCGCCGGTTTTTATGACCGCGTACATGTGAACCTCTTTTCCAGTGAAACCTGAATCCATGATTTGAAGAGGAAAACGCGCATCACCTTGCGGGTGGGGCCTTTCCTTCTTGAGGTCATGGATTCAGATGAAAATTTCCCCGACGAATTTCGGGAAACTTTGAATTGTAGCAAATCGGCGCCGCAACAAGCACACGCCAATCGCGCGAAATCTATAATGACCGCCGCGCCGCCCGCGTCGTTTCTCCCATGCCTTCTTCCCCCGTCCCTACCAGCCACACCCTATCGCTTGCCGCCGCGGACATGCGCGAAGTCGATGCGCTGATCGCGCGCCGCCTGTCCTCGGCGGTACCGCTGGTGGGACAAGTAGCGCGCTACATCATTTCCGCTGGCGGCAAACGGCTGCGGCCGGTGCTGCTGCTGCTGACCTGCGGCGCGCTGGGCTGCCGCAGCCCGCACCGCTTCAACCTTGCGGCGGTGGTGGAGTTCATCCACACCGCCACGCTGCTGCACGACGACGTGGTGGACGAGTCCACACTACGCCGGGGTCGCGCCACCGCCAACGAGGCATTCGGCAATCCCGCCAGCGTGCTGGTGGGTGATTTTCTGTATTCGCGCGCTTTTCAAATGATGGTGGAAACCGGCAGTATGCGCGTCATGGAAATTTTGGCCGAAGCCACCAACGTCATTGCCGAAGGCGAAGTGCTGCAACTGATGAACATGCACGATGCCTCGCTCGACGAGGCGTCGTACCTGCGCGTCATCCGCTCCAAAACCGCCAAGTTGTTCGAGGCCAGTTGTCGGCTGGCCGCCGTGCTGGCAGGCGCGACACCCGAGACCGAACAAGCCTGCGCCGAATACGGCCAGTCACTCGGCACTGCTTTTCAAGTCATCGACGACGTGCTGGATTACGACGGCGACACGGACGAAATGGGCAAGAACCTAGGCGACGACCTGCGCGAAGGCAAAACCACGCTGCCTTTGATTCTGGCCATGCAAAATGCCGGCGTCGGCGACGCGGCCACGATACGGCAAGCCATCGAAACTGGCAACGTCACCGACCTGTCGGCCATCGCGCGGATCGTGCGCGACTCTGGCGCGTTGGAAGGCACCCGCGCAGCAGCCGGTGCGCAAGCACAACGCGCCATCGACGCCGCGCGCCAACTGCCGGTCAATGATTACTCGGGGAGTTTGGTAGAATTAGCGGCTCAGTTGCTACAGCGGCGCTCGTAGGTCGGCATGGCGGGCCTGCGGACTCCATCGGGGTGTAGCTTAGCCTGGTAGAGCGCTACGTTCGGGACGTAGAGGCCGGAGGTTCGAATCCTCTCACCCCGACCACGACACCCATCGCCCACATCGGCATGAAGAACCTGCCGATCTTCCCACGAGCCAAGAAGCCGAGTCGTCATCAGGCGACGGGCCTTCGGCTGTCTGCGCGCCTTGAAACGGCATAGATCGGGCGTTCGGGCCGAATACGGGAACAGGGCCACCCAAGACGGCGACACCGGCGCAGCCTATCCATCGACATGCAAAAATCCGATGGCTTCGCAACCCTTTCGCAACCCGTTTGTCTCAGCACACACCAACGTGTACCCAGTTCGACGCAAGCACATGACCGTGTCGAAGTGTTTATGCACGTCGTATCGGCGCCGCCGCCCGGCAACATGACCAGGGCGCAAACCCTCACCCGTTTCGACCGTGATAGCGCAAGCACAACGCGGCTCACCAGCACGCCGCCGCGCTAAAATGCGCGCGTAACTTTGTGAACAGCGGTATACGTCGCATGTTTTGAAAGTGCGCATGAGCTAAGCAACTGTCCAGCACCGGCCTTCTTAGCCGAGGGCACTACGGCTTAGCGCCCGACCACAGGGCGGGGTTTCAAACCAAAATCAGTTTACGATGAAGCTTGGCTTGCTGTTCAACAAAGGCAAGCCGCATAATGGCCTCGGCTATGAGATACGGTTTTCAGGAGCAAGGTCAGGGCTTGCTGCGCGCGGCGCTTTGGGTCGCGCACATGTGGCGCATACTGATGCGGATGATTGCGGGCGCGGTGCTGCTGCATTTCGTGCTTTTCGTCGTGTCGCAGGTGACGTTGCTGCTGGCTTTGCTGCTGCCCTGGAACATTCTGGCAAGCCTGACGACGGATCGGCTTCCTTGGCGCGTCGCGTGGCTTTTCGATGGTTATGGCCCCGCAACTGCGGTGCCGATTTTAATGGCGCTGGTTGTGGGTTGTTTCGTAGCGCACCTGCTTGCGGAAGCGGGCAACGCCCGGCTGGTGCGGCAAGCCTCGCGCTGGATTGTTGATCGGCATGACAAGACTGGTCTTTCGGACGCCCTGCGCGGCCAAGCGGCGCCTTTTCTCGGGCGCTTGCTGCGGTTGTTTTCCGTGTGTGGGTGGCTACTGCTGGCCGCCATAATAATGGCCTTGCTCTATCCGGCATTGTTCGCGGCGCTGCTCGTTTATATCGTGGTGGGCGCGTTGGTTATCTTGACGCTGCGGCCCGGCAAGCGATGGGGCACGGCCATTTCGGCCGATCTGCGCGGTAAGGCATGGTGGGGCGTCGGTTTCATCTGGCTAGTCGGCTGTGTGATCTACCACGCCTGGCATGGCGCCTTGCCGCATTTTTGGGCGCTGTTCCCAAGTCTGTTGCTGGGGCGGCAGATTCTGGTGTTTCTCACCGCAGTGCAAACTAATGTGACGTTTTTACTGGGGCGGGCTGAACGGGTGGAGGCGCTATTTCTTCCCGATGCGCCGCTTGCTCCGCCGCAGCGCCAGAGTGACGGCTTTGCCGGGCTGGCACAACGTGACAGACGCGCTGCTTGGCTGCCGGGGTTGCTGGCCGCTTATGGGGCCGGCGATTTCGAGGTACGCGAGCAAGCGACGCGGTGGGAGACGAACGGCAGGGTGCTCTGCCTTCTGGTGGATGCGCCAGGCTCGCAGCAGGATCGCGCGCTTCTGATCCGGGTGTTCCACAAAAACATCCGCGAGCTTGGGCGCCATGAGCGCAATATCCTGGTTCATGCGGGTCGGCATTGGCCGGTACCTGAATTTCTTGGCGAAAGCGAATTGCGAGAAGGCCATCTGGCTCTTGTTTTCGAATGGGCCAAAGGACAAGACTGGCTGACTCGTCAAGAGATCAACCGGCAGGTGCAGTTGGAAGTGCGCAAAAGCCTGCTCGCTTGCGAAGTTCCGGCTGAATTGGTGGATCGCTATAAGCGCGGAAATATCCAGCTTGGGCAGCACTTGGCCCGGATCGACTGGGTGCTCTTACGACAAATGGCGCTCACACCGGAGCTTGCCGCGACATGCGATAGGCTGCGCGGAAACTGGTCAGCGCTGCTGCGTTGGCTGGACCAACAGCCATTCCAGGTGTTGCTGGACAAGTTGGTGTGGCGGCTGATGGCGCGGGGTAAGGACGGTGCGTTTGTGGTCAGTAATTGGGCGAATTGGCGCCTCGAACCGCTTGGAATCGATTGGCCTTTGGGGTGGACCAAGCAAGAACTGGAACAAATGTTGGCGCAAGCGGCGCTAAGCCGCCCGGCTTTGCTTTCGGTGGCGGCGGATGACGTCTGTCTCGTCGCGCGTCTGGAGGAATTGAGAAAACTCAATGCCGATGGAAATTACACGGCGGTATTCGGCGTGCTCGGCGCACTGGAAACGCAATTGACCCATTGCGTGAACACCCCAGAGTCCGGGCAGCTCCAGGTGCGAGAATCCGATTTTTTCGCAATCCAGAAAATGGATATCGCATGACGACGCAGCCCGATGGCAAGACGCCCGATCAGTCCAACGCACTGGCGACTGTGGCTTGGGCAGGAGATATCAACCTCGGGCGACGTTTCCATTATCGCAGCGTCCGCGCACAAGTGCGCGACCAACTGGCGCGGATCGCGCCATTTGTCGCGGCCGATCTTCGCATTGTGAACCTCGAATGCGTGGTTGCCACTTCTGGCAAGGAAGGGATCGATAAACTCATGCTGGGAACCACCAGGAATGAGTACTCACCCTACTATTTCCGCGCCCGTCCGGAAATGCTCGAAATTCTGCTGCGCGGCGGGGTGGATGTGGTCACGACGGCCAACAACCACAGCGGCGATTACGGTCCGGATGCCTTGGTCGAGCAGGGTCATTGGCTCGATCTGGCGGGCATCGACCATATAGGTTCCGGACGCCATCTGGAGGAAGCTTTCAGCCCGCTCATCCGGCGCGTCGGCGGGTTGAACATTGCGCTGTTCGGGCTGGACGCGACGCAGCCGGACTTTGTCGCGGGCGAGACAAGGCCGGGCCACGCCTGGCTGGATCCAACCAAACCTCAGGGTTGGTGCGAAATCATGAAACCCCGGATTGAGGCCGCGCGCGAACAGGCCGACATCGTTGTGCTGGTCATGCACTGGGGTATGAACGGCCTGCAGCAGCCCGACAAGATGGAGATCATCGGCGGCCATGCGCTAATCGACGCGGGAGCCGACGCCATTTTGGGCGCTTCGTCTCATTTGCTGCAAGGCGTTGAAATCTACAAGAACAAACCTATCGTCCATGACGCCGGGAATTTTTTGTTTGATGCGGTATCCAGAAAACTCGGAGACGGCGGGATTTTTATTCTGGAAATGGATGGCTCGGGCGTGAAACATGTCATTTTCACTCCCCTTGAAATCGGTTTTTGTCAAACCGTTGTGCCGGCATTGCCTCAAGCGATCAGCATCACAACGCGGTTCGAGAAAAAATGCGCTGAATTGGGAACCCGGCTTGAGATCACGAAGGAAGGCCAGGGTGTGATCGAAATGCCTGATGATCGCCCTGTTCGCAATCTGCGCCCGCCGATTCCGGTGGCGCCCAAGGTGGGAGCGAAGCTGGCGCCGCTTTCCGAACCGAGACCCGAGTGGCTTGCCGAGGTGGTTCCCGAGGATGCTCGCTTGGCTGAGCCTCTGCGGTTGGGGCCGTTGGAACTCTTGGGCGTCAGGGCTTATCCTCAACAGATCGACCGGCTCAGATCGATTCATGTCGAATCATGGTGGCGTTTGGCCGAGCCGACCACGGTGGATTGGCGTATTGATTTTCTTGCATCGCCCGACAAGCCAGGGCCGGTTGGCGACTGGGGCGGAGGAAGCGAGCATGATCCGTGTGACTGGATGTGGCCAACGAGCCGCTGGCGAACAGGCCAAATTTACCGGGATTTTTACAGTTTGCGCCGGCCCGCTGTCCGAGAGTGGGTCGACCAGTCGATTACTTTGTCGGTCGGCCTTGTCAGCCAGGCTGGCCGGATTGAGCGCCACTGCCTGCCTGGTTCAATCGAGTTCAAGCTTTTACCGAAAGTCGGGCTTGAAGTTTCGCGCGCCAATCCAGCGCAGTATCAAATCCCGCCTGTGGAGAAAATCAGTCCAACGCCCCAAATTCTTTGGACTGCGCAGCAGCTTGAAGAAATCACCGGAGGGACGTGGCTGGTCAAGCCGCCTCAGACTTGGTTCGTTCGTTCGGTGACGCATAGGGCGGAACAACTCGAAAGCGGGTGTTTCGCGGCTCCTGCCTTACTGGCGGCCGTGGATCAGCGCATGGCTATGCGACATGAGTTGCCGCCAAATGTATGGCCTGAAAAATACTGGGACACCCATGACCAGCTACCGGCAAAGCAGAAATTGATCGCAGGCGCCATCGTTGCGCACTCTGTTGATGGGCTTGCCCCCGATTTCCCCTTGCTCCAAGTCACCGACCCTCTGCACGCGGTGATGCAACTCGGAGTGGCCGCACGCAACCGACTCAAGGGCCAAGTCGTAGCGGTAGCAGGCAGCGTGGGAAAAACCGCGCTGTGCCAGATGCTGATCAAGACGATGGCGGTGGATCACTCTGTTCTAGGCGATCTCATTGCGGGCTATCACTCTCGCGCTGGAATTCTGCATACCATGGCCAATGCGCCGGAATTCACGGATTTGGTGGTTGTTGAGACTGAAGAGGCGGCGTTGAACGCGCGGCAATTTCAAAATAGTCGTTTACTGCGCCCAAATATTGGCATCATCGTAAATGTCATGCCACCTCGTTCGAGCAACCCGAAACCGAGACTGGATGTTGTCGCGCGAAGAATGGCCAACATCGTCGAAAGCCTGGAGGCGGGAGGCGCCTTGCTGCTTCATCGTGAAATCGAATTCTTTGATTTCATCTGCAAACGCGCACAAGAGAAAAGCCTCCGTCTGATTACTTATGGGCAGAGTGAGGATGCAAACCTTAGACTGCTCGACTACGATCAGCACAGTGGCCGAATTTGTGCTCGCTTGCCCGATGGCAAAGAAGTTGAATATGGCCTCAATGTCCGTGACAAACATATGGCATTGAATAGCCTTGCTTGTATCGGGGTGCGCTTGGCGTTGGGATGGGAAATCGAACCTTGGCTCAAGGAGTGCGGGACGTTCATGCCGCCGACAGAAGAGCGCGTCGAATTATCTTCAGCGGGCGCTCAAGGATAACCGGATGGAACGGAACATGCCGCGCAGCGTAAAAATATGGTTGTTGTTTGCCGCCAGCTTGGCAGTGTGGGTTGGTGCGTCTCTTGCGGCATTTGCCGAACAGGGCACGCCCGCCTTGTGTGGAGCAACCCATGATGAAAACATTAATCAACTGGAGCGTGTACTTGAGCGCGATGAATTTCGCATTTTCTACACGCTGACGGGAAAACATGCGCTGATTGATCGCACTGATCGCAATCTCAACGGCATTCCGGACGAAGTCGAGGACCTGGCAACCCAGTTGACAACCAGCCGGGACATATTTTCCAAAATCATTGGATTACAGAACCCTTTGAAGCGACCGCGCTACGCCAACGCCCGCAAAATTGACGTTTTTCTTTTGCATTTCAATAAGGGAACAGGAACGGCTTATGACGAAATCCACAATCACATGGTCGACCGGGACGGTAAGGGCTATTGCGCGTTGCGTCTGAATGTGGCCATTGGTCGTCCCAATTCGAATTCCGCACCGACGCACGAGCTTTTTCATCTTTACCAATACAGCTACAGCATGTTCAAGACACCCTGGTTTCTGGAGGGCGGGGCGAGATGGTCGCAATCTGCAGTTCAAGCGGATCTGGCGCCCGAAAAACGGCTTTTGCCATCTGACCAGGCCCAACTTGATCGGCAGTTGCTTACCAGAATATACGCGGCAAGCCGAATATGGAATCGCCTCGGGGTTTTGTTGGACCCAACTGGCCGGTTGCATCTTCCGCCAGACATTCAGGCCAGGACCTATTTGGACGGAACGAAGGTTGTGCAGGACGATGTGCTGTACGGCGCGGCTCTCATGAAGGATTTACTCGAGGAGCTGGACAGGGTCAGCCTGGAGGTTTCCCAGAGGAAAGGGTGGCGTCGATACCAGTGGCGAGAGGCGGACCAGAAGGATTTGTCGCATGCTCGGGATGTGGTTCGCGCTATTCTGGTGGCGGCAAGGCGGCAGGCCCGAAAGGCGGGGGTAGAGAATGCGGAACTTGAATCTTTTTTGCGAACGTTGGAGCTTAAGATTAGAAATGCAACCCAATGATGTCACGTCAGTTGGCGAATGATGCGGTGCTCGAAAGCCGTTAGACCCCTATTCTCCGAATATTGAAAAAATAGTTAAATCAGCAGACGCTCCGATCCGTTAAACCATTGACAAATGAAATTGATGGATTTGTTCAGCAGACAAGATACGAATCGGATCGGTGCTAAACTGTATCACGGAAATATGCAACGTAACGCGGCAACTAAAACGCAGTTTCACATCAATAGTTTTATGGAATAGCGTATTAATTATTGAAAGGACCAGTCACATGCGGAATTGGCAAAAGGCGACGGCACGGGATGTCAGGGATTCATTTTTAGCATTTGGTCGAAAAATTCGAAAGAAGGAACTAGAAATAGGTCGTATGCACTATGCCCTGGGATTAGCCCATGGCGTGCGCCAAGCAATTCATTGCGGCTATGATAAATTGGTGGCGGTAGAGCTTGGAGTGGCAGCTGGCAGTGGCTTACTCTCGCTGTGTCAGGCGGCTGAATATTTTCGTAACGAATTCGGCATGGATATTCGTGTTTACGGCTTTGATAGTGCGGCCGGCCTCCCGGAGTTGGCTGGTTATAAGGATCACCCAGAAGTATGGTGGGAGGGACAGTTCAAGATGCCCGATCCTGAAGAATTACGCGCGAAGCTCCCGGCTTTCGCCAAACTGCTGATCGGTGACGTGGGCGATACAATCACGGAGTTCGAGTCGGAAATAGCGGACTACCAGCTTGGATTCATCGTGGTCGATCTTGATTTCTACTCGTCAACCACCAGAGCAATGAAAATATTCGAAATGAATCCCCTGCGTTATGTGCCGGCTCTGCCGCTCTATATGGACGATACCGAAGTACTCATTTCTCAAAATCCATGGTGCGGTGAGGAACTGGCGATTCAAGAGTTCAATAACAATCATGAGTTCCGTAAAATAGAGCGCAAATCTCATTTTTGGGCGATCCATAATTTTTATGTATGCCACGTGCTTGATCATCCCGTACGAACAGGTGAGACCCGCCCGCGCCTGCCATTCGAGATTCGTGCGTTCTGAAACAACTAGAGCTTGAGGAATATTTTATGATGAATGCACTGCTGATTCCTGTTCATGTAGCCAAAATCAACTGGCTTGTTTCCTTGCTCAATACAACCCGTGAGAGATTAAGAGAAAATGAGCCATTGAATTTTGACATCATTCTTGTCGTCTCAAATGATGGCGAGCGTGAAATTATTAGAAAATCATTGGATTTTTTTTGCGAAAGGATGACTCCATTCATAAAATACTTCAATGCCCAGGGTTATATTGAGGCCAAGTATGGAAACGGGAAAATTCTGGAGCGTTATCGAAGGAATGACGATAAATGCATCGTTAATTTAAAAAAATTCATTAGTCTTTATTTTTTTATGAATAAATACGAATACATTGCAGTGATCGACTGTGACTGTATTTTTGTATCCGATCCAAACATACTTTTCCCAAAATTAGTTGAAAATTACTTGACAGGTGAATATTTCTCAGGGGGAGGTGGGGGAGTCGCGTTTACAAGCATCATGGAAGATTGTGCTTCATTTTTTGGCGAGGAAGAGGTTCAGAAGCTAAAGGAGATGTCAAGTTCTTTCAAGCTATTTCCTTGGTTTTTCGATGTCCCGATTTATTCTTCAGTAGATTTAAAAAGCTTTTTCAATTTTATGTTTTCCAAATCCACGGACGAAGAGGGGTTTTGGTTGAAGCTCAAATGGGGAAGTTTTGAGCACATCATTTATATTTTTTATCGCGCTTTGTTCTTGGATGGTAAAATTCGTGACTATTCCGGAATGTTCCCTGGGAAGATTCCTGAACATTTGACTCAATCTGAAATTGAAAAAATAAAATATATTTATGACTATTCTCCTGCCTGGCTGCGATTTCGTGCCGTCGTCAATGAGACTATGAGCCCATCCAAAAATGATTTTTCCCTACTTTATCACGTAGATCGAAAATGAATATTTCTTTTATTTGCAGATCCCCTGACACTTTAAAAATTCGACCCATGACAGTTGCCTTCAAATCTGGCGATTGCCATATCATTGCGTAAACTCTTTTTTTTCAAGAAGACTTACAAAATTCATTAACTTATCTTGGAGTGAGCGCCACTGGGTTGCCGTGGTGCTCAAATCCTTTTCCAGGGCCTCGCTCATACCAGAAAACTTCTTTTTCATGTCTTCAAATGTGAAATATCCACCATGCCGCAGCATACCGCGATCCCTTGAGGTCAGGCCCTGTTTGGCGATCCATAGGGCAGTAAGGTAGTGCGACACGCATTCATAATCCTTGAAGACAAAAATACTCTGAGCATCCAGCATCTCCTGCCAAATGGAACACATTTTCAACATGGTGTCTCGTCGCGCCACCCACATGTTGTCGGCAGGTCCGAAGCCGGCTCTGAGGTAGTTTAAATAGACAACGCCTTCTTCCACTGCTTTAAAAGACTCCCTGTTGGCAGGAATTGGGCACCGCAAATCAGGACGCATCCTGGCAATATAATCATATCTGATCCCATGTTGTTCTTCATGTTTCAATAATAACTGCATGACGGCGTAGTTTTTATAAAACATTTTAGCTTGATTGTAGCTACCTTGATATTCTATCTTTTTTAAATCGAAGGGGATTGACTGTATGAAATCATTTTCATTTTCTATTTCACATGCGGCTAACGGAAAGTGATCCTTGTAAAAATCAATACCCAGGTCTTTGACAATACCTTCACTGAAGGTAGCAAAAAGGTGGGGGAATGTCGCCCGAAATTTTTCAGTATTGTCCAATTCCGGGATGGGGAAAATTGATTCAAATTCCGTTCCGAATGTCCTGCCGATGAACTGGCTGGGTTTGAATACACCCGGCCATTCTGGAACCTTATCCCAGGTAGAAAGAAAAACATCGGCCTGGAGTGGATCAATAATATTGACGCGAAGATTTTCCAGGCAGGCACTCGTTCCGCGAGTTTGACCAGTCAAGCACATGGCGATACGTGGTTTTTTTTCTGAAACTGCCCGGTTGATACTGATTATTGGGTTGTGCCATGTTTCGATTGTTGGCGGAACCTGCCGCACAGTCGCTTTATATTCCACAGCCTGACCAAGCTTTCGATAAACAAGGTCTAGCAGCCTTTTTTGATATGGGGTTTCCTGGTTGCGGGCTATTTTGGTGAGAAGTTGAATGATGTGCTGCATATTGACCGGATTACGTCCAAAAAAATGGTTCGAATCCAGATGAGCAATAAGTAGTTTGACAAGGCGCCTGCCTCGGAGAGAAGTTGGAAATACTCTGTTGCTGAATTTACGCATTTCCAAATCGAAGTCACCGTATTTGGCATAAGCAAACAGCGAAAAAATACCTGTCATTTGCCGGCATTTCCATCGCCGGAACATGGGGACAAAGTTCGCTTGCAAATACTTTCTCATTTCTGCAAAATTTTTGTCTCGAAATAGCGCAAGAACGGCTTGTTCATGAGAATCAGCTTGTGGAGCGGTTTCTCCTTTCATGATGGGCAGAAAAATTTTGGCGTACCAGTTAATAATGATACGTGTCGCTCGTATCTGTTTTTCGGAATACCTGGAATCAGCAAGCAGGTTTAGAAAAAAATTTACTCCTTTCTCTTCTATGATGGTATGCATTTCTTCCAAAAAACTCCCATCCGCCAACCAGATCAAGAAATCGACATAATAATAGTCATCGAGAGTGCACAGAGTCTGGTAGGTCGTTTGAATATTCTCGAAATCCCAATTGCCATCATAAACATGAATATTTTCTAAATGCCATGCGATGGTGAGATGCTTTTGATCACTCATTTGCGCCTACCCTTTTCTTTCTCTGCAGCGATGAGTTGTCTATATTCCTCTGGCGTACCACAGAATTCGATGAGAGCGCGCTCTACGATCTGATAAAATATCCTCTGCCCCTGATCTATAAGGATATTATAGAGCGGCGCGATATAATACTCTCCCTTGGACGTTCTATTTTTCGATTTTTCTTGCACAAATATTTCATTGAATTTCCTGCTGTCTTTGAAGTAGTAAAGCCCGTCGCTGCACAGATCAGAAATGCGTTCTTTTTCGGTCGTTCTGGCTACATTGATTGCATCAGCAGGATCGACAAAAGACCAGTGTTCGCCCTCCCCTCTGAATACCTCGAGATACCCATCGCAATCTTTAAGAAATTCTGGTTTTTCATAATGATGGCGAAACGTATCAATATTGAAAATAAACAATGGAAAGTTATCCTTGCGATCAGAAATGGCAAGGTGAACTGTTTCGGCTTGCCCTCCTGTGGCATCCGGAAGAACATGCAAGTGCGCGTTGCGCAGGCCCAGTCTGGCAATTTCTCCCTGCACGAAAGGGATGGATTGATGCGTGTCACGGAGAATAAACAGGAATTCATCAGTGGTAAAATATTTTTCAAAACTACGCACGGATCTGGAAAAAACCGTTTCTTCTCCAATGGGCAACATATACTTTGGCAGATCATAACCCGCCGCAAAGAAACGACTGCTGAGTCCAGCCATGGGTATGACAATCATGTTTTACTTTCTTTCGCAATAAGTAGCATAAAGGCGCAAGGCATTGGCAAAAAATGCCCGTTGTCGCTGAGTATTGTCAGCATGTAACGGCAACATGGAGAGAAACAGCAAGATGACCAGAGGCAGGCAATCCTTGACATGCACGCCTGGAATGAATTTTTCATTCCAGAATTGCTGCCGGATGGCTTCTGTGCGTGGCTCCAAAGCAAAAGTCAGTTCGTAGGAATACAGATTTGTGCTGTTTAGAGTGAAGTACCCCGCAACAATGAAATCATACAATCCGATGATGGAATGGGTGAGTTTAGCCAAATCATACTTCTGATCACCCAGAATGGTCGGGTTCTGATCTGCATCCATGCCTCTTGGATCGAGCAGCTTGATTCCATCAGAACGCAGATCGATCAACATATTGCTGAGGCAGAGGTCTCCATGCAAAAAGCATGGAATGCAAGACAAAGTAGTGACTTGGGCAAAACAGTCAGCGCAGATTTCTTCCAGAGAGGGTAGCTGCTTTCCTGCATAGTATAAAGGCTGTTTATTATTTAAACCAATACTTTGTGTAAATTCCTCCAGGCGAGTCTGTGTTTTATTTATGTATAGCTTTTCCGCTTTTGTTTTCAGATTTTCTTCTGAATCAACCGTTGTGCGCGCATCATTGAAAAAATATCTGATCTGCTCAAAAATTCGCGCCCAGAAAAAAACAGGATTTTTACCGTGAACAAAAAGCTCGTTCAACGGATTCAGGGGAAGATATTCAAGTTGATAGAATTCTTTTCCATTTTTTTGACCGCTGTCAATAAGCTGGGGAGTGTATTTTTTTAATGCTGGAGGAACGGATTTGAACCAGGTGGCTTCCGCTGTAATTTTAGCGGAATTTTCTCCGGTTTTATTGACTACACGATTATTGATTGTCAAGGTATTGAAAGCCCGTTCCGTGGTCATCATTGCGCGGGCCTTGAAATAAGTGTTGACATGACCCATGTCCATCCAGTCGTCAGAAACATGCATTGTCATGAGATGCAATTTCATGTATTGCCTGACGCCGGCCACAAAGTCGCCGCGCGCCAGCGCCAGACAGCGCGCCAGATCTCTGGGGGATGAGAAGGCGAAATACCCGGTCCAGATGTAATCCTTTCCTGAGGCCACTTCCCGGGTCCAGTTGTAATTATCGCGGCTGACAGCAATGTCAATCAGGTCGAGGCTGCGAGGAAAGTCGTTATACAGGGTGTCGCCATGAAGCATTCGTAAATGGTCCGCAGGGGCGATGGTATTCAGGATGTACAGCAGCGCTTCGGCCAAATTGAAATCTTCCGGAGTGGTGATGCTGGAGACGGCAAGACTATCCAGTAAGCTGCGTTCGTGGGTGGTTATCGGATATAATTCCGGCAGCGAGACCATAATTTTTTCATCGGGAAAGGCCGCGCGAAGTTTTGGCACCTGAAATTCAATCAGTTTCCTGTTGGCCAAAGGGATAAAACAAGCAGGTAGCCGGCCAAATTCAGCCTGTAGTTCCTGAGTAAGATAAGCACCGGAATTGATTAGGATCATATCAGTCACCGTTACCGATTAGTTTACATATCTCAGGATAGGAAAGAGATACAAATTCATTGGGCCGGATGGCTTTGTCATCCACATAAAAACCTTCTCGACCGCACCATGGTTTACCGATGTGTACGGCGTCGTAGGGCACCTGATGTTCATTCAGCCATGCAATGATGCCCGGCAGGGTATGGACAGCAATCTTGCCCACGTCGCCCGCATAAGTCCGCATATTTCTGCTGGTATAAATAACGATCTCGAAGCCTTGCTGCTTATATTCACGCAAGACTTGAATTGCTTTTTCATTTGGCCTGGCCTCGGAATAGTTTCCGCCTTGCGAAAAGCACAAAGTACTGTCAAGATCACAAATGATTTGTCGGTCACTTAGCATGATTTTGCCTTTTCAAACAAGCGGAACGCGGGTTTGGATGTAAATTGAGGACCCTTAAAGGGAGATGTTATAATAAGGTTAGCTGGCGACCATTAGACATTTTGGAGTGATTGGATAATTTTCAAAGACACTCAGGACAACACGAGAAAGGTCAGAGCGCAAGGCTATTGACGGGCAGATATGGATTAATTTGATCCATGCGCATAAAATGATCCAGAATGTGACAGGCATGGAAGTTGCGAACAACCCCGATAGACAGCCTGTTTCGTTTCGGTTTTGTCGGCCTTGGAATGGCTGAACTGCTGCCACCGCCACATGTCGCCACACATGTCATCAATACCGCGCGTGGCCTGCCACTTCAGTAGTTGCCGAGCACGCTGAACATCCGCGAAGCAAACTGCGACATCTCCAGGACGCCGACCTGTCATTCGATAAGGAATTTTTCGGCCACTGGCTTTCTCAAACGCCCGAATTATTTCCAGCACTGAAGTGCCTTTGCCTGTTCCCAGATTGACAACCAAGCCAGACGAGGATTGCTCCAGGTGTCTGAGCGCGGCCACGTGTCCTTGCGCCAGATCCATCACATGAATGAAGTCGCGTACTCCCGTGCCATCAGGCGTGGGGTAGTCCGCGCCGAACACAGCCAGTTCCGGACGCAGCCCAATGGCCACTTGTGCCACA
This sequence comes from Burkholderiaceae bacterium, assembly GCA_031277295.1. GTDB lineage: Bacteria > Pseudomonadota > Gammaproteobacteria > Burkholderiales > Burkholderiaceae_C > Ottowia. Next base: position 48,306 of record JAITMV010000091.1, read on the forward strand.
AAGGGCATAAGATTGTTAGGGATGCCGCGCGGATTCTCTCCAATGAGGCCGCTTTGATGCGCGCCCACGGGGTTGAAGTATCGCAGCCGCGCGATCCGCCACGACGG
>JAITMV010000188.1 GCA_031277295.1 Burkholderiaceae bacterium
CGTGCTCAGGAAGCGCCGCGGCGCAAGCAATCCTTGCCAATGACACGGGCCATTGGCTGCGGATTGCGCCTTGCAGCCCATCCCAATGCCGCATCGCCGCACACCTCACGCCGAGATCGTGAACGCGTTCTTAGCCGTCGGCCTTGCAAAATTCATCCCAGCGCCCATGCCGATGGCGCGCTACCCGCGCCGCATGAAACCGGCGCAGCCTCACCCTTTCGTCATTTCCGCCTTTGCGCACAGGCGTTAACTTGGTCGGCCTCGCGGGTGAGCGCGCCCCTGTAGCCCACCCTGAACCAAGGAACCCCTGAACCAAATCTGCGCGAGCAAAGCGCACCTGAATACGGGATGCGCCAGCCGCGACAGACTTGTCCAGAGGTTCTCTAAAGACGCGCCAACTTACGCAAAACCGTCGCACCAGCGCCGTCCAGATGTAAGTTACTGACTTGATCTATCTTAAGAAACGGTCGCAACTCAGGGTAAACCATAGGTCACAAGTGGTCACATATGTTGCTAACCTTAACGTTGTCTGAAGTGCTCCCACTCGACTCATTTCGGCTGGTGTAACCAAGTGTTGCGTCAGCGCTTGCCAACCATCAACCAGACATCCGTTTTGTCAACCCATGAAAGTAAGTGAGGCATCCATGAAAGTAGTACCTGCATTTTCCGTTGTTGCAATTCCCCTGATGACCGGGGCGTTATTGGCGTGCGGCCCGGCGGCGGCGGCCGATGAGGACGCCGCCAGGGCGCTGGCACGGGAAAACAATTGCTTCAAATGTCACGCCCTGAAAAAAGAAAAAGATGGTCCGTCCTGGATCAAGGTGGCCGAGAAATACCGCGGCAAGCCCGATTCCCAAGAGCGTCTGGTGACCCACCTGACGAGCGGAGAAATGGCCAAATTCCCCGATGGGCATGAAGAAAAACACAAGATCATCCAGACCGACCCGTCCAATGACACGGCGCAGGTCAAGAACCTGGTGGACTGGCTGCTGTCGCTGCAATAAGTTCGTTTGGCCCATCTGAGCGAATTCACCACAAAAAACTTCGAGACAAGCCCTGTAACGCGACCAGGCTCTCTGTCGGCACCCGGTTCGGGGCGGCGCGGGGAGTTTGTTCAAAGGGCGTCGTCACCTTCTTTTATTCACGTGTGCGGGGTGTCGGTATGAAACAAAAAAACTGGTGGAAAGTGGCGCTTTGCGGCGTGCTGCTGACGCTGGGCCTAGCGGCGTCGGCGCAGGAAGCGGCCGATGTGGCTGTCGGCCTGTCAGCCAAGCAGCGCCTGGAAAAAAACGCCGAATGCACCCGATGTCACGATGAGTCGGAAACCAAGCCGATTTTGTCGCTTTACCAGCGCGCCCACGGCGCGGTCGGGGATCCGAACACGCCCATCTGCCAAAGCTGCCACGGCGAAAGCAAGCAGCATCTGGACGGTAAAAAAGGCGACGATGAGCGCCGCCCGCGCCCCGACCGCATCTTCGGCACCAAGCGCACCACCGCCGGCTATGAGCCTAACAACACGCAGGACCAGTACGACACCTGCCTGAGTTGCCACCAGGGCCGTCTTGGCGGCAAGCACATCAACTGGCAATCCAGTGTGCATGCCAACCGCGATGTCGGCTGCGCCTCCTGCCATTCGGTGCACGCCAGCCACGACAAGGTGCGCGAAAAGGAGACCCAGACCGAGGTCTGCTTCAGTTGCCACAAGGAGCAGCGCGCGCAGATGAACCGCGCCTGGCACCACCCGGTGCCCGAAGGCGAGATGGCCTGCACCTCCTGCCACGACGTGCACAACGACAACCCGAAGACGCTCATCAAGAGCAGCACCAACGACACCTGCTACACCTGCCACATGGAAAAGCGCGGCCCGTTCGTGCATAGCCATCAGCCAGTGACGGAAGACTGCGCGATCTGCCATCAGCCGCACGGCACTTCGGTTCCCAATCTGCTGCGCCAGCGCGCGCCGTTCTTGTGCCAGCAGTGCCACAGCAATACCCAGCACCCGGCCAATCCGGCGTTCTGGCAAGCCGGCCAGGCCACGCCCGGCGGCCCGCCAGGAACCATCGGCCCCGGTGGCAACCTGGGCGCTCGCGCCTGCTTGAACTGCCACACCAATATCCACGGCAGCAACAGCATGGAAAGTGGCTACAACCGCACCTCGGGCGGCCACGGTACTGCCGGACACTTCCGTCGTTAAGAAGGGGAATCGATCATGTTCAAGAAACAAAAAACCTTCCGGCTGACCGCGATTGCCGCCGCCTTGATCGTCCCGTTCGGCGCTGTCTGGGCCGCCGACGACGAGGACGAAGACGAGGAGGCCGTGCGGGAATTGACCCAGCCGCAAAGCAGCATTTCGGTTGGCGCCGGCTACTGGTCCAAGGACCGTGCGCAACTAGGCATGTACGACGGCATGAGAAAGTCCGGCGGCTATGGCCTGCTTGATGCCGACATCGTCAAGCGCGACGACGCCAGCGCCACCTGGTACAGATTCAAGGCCGATAGCCTTGGCCTGAACACCCGTGGACTGAAAGCGCAATACCTGCGCCAAGGCAATATCGGCATCGGCCTGGAATACAACCGCATCACCCGCTACGATCCGAATACCTACCACACCAACTTGCTGGGTATCGGCTCCACGCGGCTGATTCAGGACAACGCCTACGGTTCGACCGCCGCCGATCTGGCGAACCAGACGGGGCGGTTCGCGCCGCAAACCCAGGTCTTGGGGCTGGGCACCGTGCGCGCGCGAACCAACGCCAGTTTCTACAAGAACCTGATGCCCGGCCTGGACTTCAACGCCACGTTCACGAACGAGGAGAAAGACGGCACGCGCAGTTGGAGCAGGGGCGGCCCCCAGATGGGTTTCTTCGCCGTCGAACCGATCAACAGCACGACGCGCCAGTTGGAGGCCAGCCTGTCCTACGCCACGCAGAAATTCCAGTTGCGCGGCGGCTACTACGGCAGTTGGTACTACAACAACACCAGCAAGCTGATGGTGATCGGCCCGGCCGGCTTGAACCCGTTGGTCAACGACAACACCACGACCTTCCTGTCGCTGCCGCTGAATAACCACGCGCACCAGTTGTTCCTCAACGGCGGCTACAACTTCACCAAGGACACTCGCGGCACCTTCAAGATCGAACATTCCCGCGCGAGGCAAAACGACCACAACCCGTCGGCCGACATCCTCAATCTTTCCAACCTCGGTCTGCCGGGGAGTCTGGGCGCCAAGGTCAACACCACTTTGATTCAACTCGGCGTGAACTCCCGCGTGACCAAGGACTTCACCCTGAACGGCAGTCTGCGCTATCACAACAAGGACGACCGCACGTCGATCCGCAATTACATCGTTGATGAAACCATCAACGCCAGCACCGGCCAGCCCTACCCGATTTACCCGTATGTGCGCGGCTCCTACAAGACCATCACCGGCAAGGTGGAAGGCACGTATCGCCTGGGCGAGGGCTATTCGCTGGTGGGCAGCCTGGAAGAAAAACGGCAAGAGCGCCCATTGCCGGTGTACGAAGACGGCTCGCACAAGGAAGGGGTGGTGCCGTTTCGTCACAAGGTCAACGAAACCACGGCCCGTTTTGAGTTGCGCCGCGCCATGGCCGAAACCTTGAACGGCAGCCTGTCCTGGGTTCACGCCAGGCGCGACGGCTCGGCCTATGACCTGATGGAGCTCAATACGTTCGCGCCTCCTTCCACCTCGCCTTCGATTTGCGTGGTTGACAACGTCACTTGCTTCAACATGGCCGACAAGCTCAACCCCATGAACGTGTCTGATCGCACCCGCAACAAAATTCGCCTGGCTTTGGACTGGGCGCCGCACGATGAGTTGTCGCTGCAATTCGTGGTTGAAAACGGGCGCGACAAATACGGCGGCGCCAACCCCTACGGCCTATCAAAAGGCGCTACCCGGATGTATAGCGTGGATGCATCCTGGACGCCCAACGACAAGTTCAGCCTGAACGCCTGGTATGGCTACGACAAGAGCACAGCCAAGCAAACCGGCTTTCTCGTCGGCTCGACCGACATCCGGCAATACGATCTGGAAGATGGCGCCCATTCCCTGGGCGTCGGCGTCAGGTGGACAGCCATGCGAAACCTGCGCACCGGCGTCAATCTGGAGTGGAGCCGCAGCGTCGGTAAATACGCCACCTCGGCCTGGAACCGGACCACGGGCGCGCCCACCAATGGAGGCATTGCCGCGCCTAACAGCACCGATGTTCCCGACATCACCAATCGGATGGTTCGTTTGAGTTTGTTCGTGCAGTACGCGATCAACAAGCACTCCGACCTGCGTTTTGATCTGATCCATGAGCGGTGGAAAACCAACGACTGGAGCTGGCAATACAGTGATCGTTCGCCTTTTCTCATGAATGACGGCACCTACGTCACTGCCAATCCGAAGCAGACGTCGAATTTCATCGGCGTGCGTTACATCTACAGGTTTCACTAGGCGGGGGGCGCCATGAGTAAGGAAAAGCCCGGCTTTCTGCGTCGGCAGTGGCTGACATGGAAAAACTATCCGCTGCGCTCCTCCATACTGACGCTGCTGTTGGCCGGCGCCGTCGGCGGCATCGTCTTTGGCGACGGCTTCAACTTTCTCATGGCGCAGACCAACACGACGGAGTTCTGCATCAGTTGCCACACCATGAAGGGTAACTACGAGGAATACAAGAAAACCGCCCACTACTCGAACCGCTCCGGCGTCGGCGCGGGTTGCCCCGATTGCCACGTGCCGCACACGTTCTGGCGGAAAATTTTCCGCAAGATGGAAGCCGCCAAGGACGTGTGGGGCGAGATCACCGGCGTCATCAACACGCCGGAAAAATTTGAAGCGCGCCGCATGCGGATGGCCACGGCCGAGTGGGAGCGCTTGAAAGCGTCGGACTCGTTTACGTGCCGCCATTGCCACAGCTACGAGATGATGAACGAAGAAAAACAGGGTCAGACGCGCTACAACAAGCACAAGCAGGCCAAGGCCGAAGGCAAGACTTGCATTGATTGCCACAAGGGCGTCGCCCACAAACTGCCCAAGGAATACCGGGACCCCGATGAGGAGGAGTGATCCCAGTTGTCCATGACGCTCACGCGCCACCCGCGACGCATGAAACGTTTGGCCTAGGGGCAACCCTCGTGGTTGCCCTGTGTGCGCGACACCGGCCCTTGTCCAGTGGATACAAGGGCAACCACAAGGGCTGCCCCTACAGCGGTCGCGCTAAAGGGGTCAAGTTTCACTTCAATCGGTTACATCTTCTCAGGGTAGAATTCAACATTTGGCACAAGCTGCCAAAGTCCCCAGAACAAGTCACCGGCAAACAAAGGGCAAGCGTCTGCCCGTCCTGTTTTTCCGGGCTTCGGTTCGGCGCGCTAGCAAAGCGGTTATGCAGCGGATTGCAAATCCGTAGAGGTCGGTTCGACTCCGGCGCGCGCCTCCATCAAAACATGCTTGAATGCTCACTATGATGCTGCATTATTCATAGCTGTATTTTCATCTTCCGGTTCAAAAGGGGTTCAAACGGGTTCGTGGCTACTTGAAAAATTGGTAGCCGTGCCACTGATACCGTGTTCCAGCATCGATCAGAGTCGGCCTTCAGACTGGTTTTGATTGTCGCTCGTGGCGACGTCTGTGATGTGCCGCGGCACGCGCCATGTCGGGCAAGCGCGGCATTGAGCGGACGTGGCGGTTTTTTTCACACGTTCTCAGGCCAATGCTGCTGCGATGGATGCCAAGTGCTTTTTGCCTGGTACAAAATGGAGTTGACCATAATGAGCGGCCTTTGCTCGGAAGCGAGCCGCAAAAACAAGGGTCGCGGTGAGGTGTTCGCGGCCAGCATCGATCACGCGCCATGCATCCCAGTACTTTCAGCCTCGCGCAAACCCCTGCAACTCGCGCCAAAGCCATGCAAGCTTTGCATGAGCAAGGGCGCTACGAGGAATCGCTGGACCTTTGTTTGCAGATCATCGAAGACCAGCCGCACTGGGCGGCCATGTGGGGCAATGCCGCAACCAACTGCATCATGCTTGGCCGCTGGCAAGACGCGATTGGTTATGCGCAAACTGCCCTAGCGCGCGGCGCGAACAACCTTGTGCCCTACGATGCCTTGGCCAGCGCGCACGGGGCGCTCGGGCAATGGGATGAGGCGCGCCGTTATGGTTTGCAGGCGCTGAACTTGCGCGTCCGCCGGTTCGGCGGCGATCCCGTCGACGCCTTGCCGGGGTCTGAGGCGATGCCGCCCGCGCCCAGCGCGAGCACGCGCGAGCGTAACGTCATCGCGTTTTCGCTGTTCGGTGGCAATTCGAAATACTGCGAACCGGCGATATTGAACGCGCAGGAGCAACCGCGCCTGTATCCGCACTGGGTATGCCGGTTTTACATCGATGACAGCGTGCCGGGCAGCGTCGTTGATCGTCTGCGCGCGGCAGGCGCGCAGATCGTGTGCGTCGATGCTTCCGTCTCCCAGTGGCCGGGGCCGATGTGGCGGTTTCTTGCCATGGATGATCCGCACCTGCACCGGGTGCTGTTTCGCGATGCCGATTCAGTGATTTCGCGGCGTGAAGCCGATGCAGTGCAACAGTGGATTGCCAGCGGCAAGCGGTTTCACATCATGCGCGACTGGGGGTCGCATACCGAATTGATGCTGGCTGGGCTATGGGGCATGGTCAGCGGCAGCTTGCCACCGCCTCGGCAACTGATCGGCCGCTTCATGAGCGCGCCAATCGAGTCGAAGCACTTTGCAGATCAATACTTTCTGCGGCAGTACGTCTGGCCGTATGCGTGCACCAGTCTGATGCAGCACGACTCGATTTTCGGGTTTTTGGACGCGGTTGGGTTTCCAGATGGGCAAAAGCCATCCAATGATTTTCATGTTGGCAGCGGGGAATGCCGCTTGTCTTCCTTGGCAGCCAATCTACCCAACGGATTGGAAGTGACCTGGCAGTTGGATCTGCTCGAACGGCAAGAGGACGGGCAAGTCCGCGAGCAACTGGTTTGCGCTTATCCCGGCATCGTGGAAAACGGCGTCGTGAATGTCTATATTCCGGCGCGCTACCGGCGGCGAATTGACCAAGGGACGGCTTGCGTGCGCTTGATCGTGCCGAAGAGCGCGGTGCCTGATGCGCCGGCGAAACAGCCCTTGCTGCTTGATCCGGCGTTCAAGCGTTTGAGCGCGCTCATGGAGCAAGGGGCGTACCGGCAAGCGCTGGACATCTGTCTGGAGATTACCGGCGCCCATCCGGAAATTCCTGCCGGATGGAGTAATGCGGCAATAAATTGCGGCTATCTCGGGCGCTGGCAGGACGCCGCTGAATATGCGCAGACCGCGCTGGCGCGCGGTGGCAACGAGCTTGTGCTGTGCGATGTGCTGGCGCATGCGTATGGGGTGCTCGGGCAATGGGAGCAGGTGCGCCGCTACGGTGTGCGGGCGCTCGAAATGCGCGACCATCAATTCGGCGGCGATCCCGTCATGGCCCCGCCGGAGCCTGGGCCGATGCCGCCCGTGCCCAGCGCGCATACGCGCGAGCGCAACATCATCGCGTTCTCGCTATTCGGGCGCGATTCCAGATACTGCGAACCGGCGATCCTGAATGTGCAGCAACAGCCGCGTATCTACCCGCACTGGGTATGCCGGTTTTATGTCGACGCCAGCGTGCCCGAGGCTGTCATCAGCCGCCTGCACCAGGGCGGCGCGCAGATCGTGCCCGTTGAAGGCGGCGCGGCCCAATGGCCCGGCCCGATGTGGCGGTTGCTGGCGCTCGACGATCCGTTTGCGCATCGGGTATTGTTCCGTGACGCCGATGCCGTGATTTCACAGCGCGAAGCCGCGGCGGTGGCGCAGTGGATCGACAGCGGCAAGCGGTTTCACGTCATGCGTGACTGGGGATCGCACACCGAGTTGATACTGGCTGGCTTGTGGGGCGTGGTTGCCGGCAGCCTGCCGCCGCTGGAAAGGCTGATGAATCGCTTCATGGCGGCGCCGCTTGAATCACGGCGCTTTGCCGATCAGCACTTTTTGCGGCAGTACGTCTGGCCGTATGCGCGCGCCAGCCTGATGCAACACGATTCGGTCTTTGGTTTCATGGGCGGCGTTGCGTTTGCAGATGGGCAAAGAAGCGATGACTTTCATGTCGGATGCGCGCAAGCCGGGCGTTTTTTTACCTTCAAAAGCGATCTACCGGACGGCGCGGAAGTCACCTGGGCATTAGTCCGGCTCGAAAAGCAAAACGACGGCCACGACCGGCAGACGCCGGTTTGCTCCTACACCAACACCGTGCAAAACGGTATCGTGAAGGTGTATGTACCTCAGCTTTATAGGCAATGGCTGGAGCAAGGAACGGCCTACGTGCGTTTGGTCAAAAGTTGAGAGAGCGTGAACAAATCCGCCTTCGCCCACGCACCCCACAGCAAACCTCTAGTGTCTTGAAGTGAAACTGGAATTCTCACCCTGTCTTTTCCTTCGTCATTTCCGCGAAGTTTCCGCCTGCGCGGGAATGACAGGGAATCCAAGGGCGTTTGTTCAAGCAATCGGTTCGAGGAAGCGCCGCTGGATTCCCGCCTTCGCGGGAATGACGGGGCGAGGCGGCGCGCTTGGTTTCATGCGTCGCGGCTGGCGCGCAAGTGCTATGGAAAACCGGGTCTGTGGCCTTGGGCTAAACGTCGGCGCCGAACAGCGCCTCGGTAAAACCGAAGCGGCTGAAGTCGCGCACCCGCATCGGGTACAAGGTGCCGAGCAGATGATCGACTTCGTGCTGTACCACGCGGGCATGAAAGCCGCTTGCCGTGCGGTTGATCGGGTCGCCGTAAGGATCAAGCCCGGTGTAACGTATTCGCGTGTAGCGCGGTACCACCGCGCGCAGGCCGGGTACCGATAGGCAGCCTTCCCAGTCTTCTTCTTGTTCGTCGCCGATTGGCGTGACGGTGGGATTGAGCAGTACCGTCGGCGGCACTATCGGCGCGTCGGGGTAACGGGGATTGGGTGCGCCGGTGCCGAATACCACCACCTGCAAATCGACCCCGATTTGCGGTGCCGCCAAGCCGACGCCATCGGCGGCGTGCATGGTCTTTAGCAACTCATGCACCAGCAGATGCAGCGCGTCGGTATCGAAATCGTTCACCGGCCGTGCCATACGCAGCAGCCGGGGATCGCCCATTTTGAGAATTTCCCGAATCGTCATGGGCGCAGTCTATGGCAGTGGAAGCCGCGCAGTTGACCGCTTGGATGTGTGGATACCTGTGCTTCGGGGGGGGATGTCATTTCTCCGCGAAGGCGCGTTCGATGACGTAGTCGCCGGGGATGCTGGTGTTGCCTTCGACGAAGCCGCGTGCTTCCAGCAGGCGCTTGAAGTCGACCAGTAGGCCAGGGCTGCCGCACAGCATGACGCGGTCTTCTTTTGGGTTGAGCGGCGGCAGGCCGAGGTCTTGGGTGAGTTTGGCGGTTTCGATCAGGTCGGTCAGCCGCCCCATGTTGCGAAATTCCTCGCGCGTCACTGTTGGGTAGTACCGCAATTGCTTGCTGATCATCTCGCCCAGGAATTCGTGCTTGGGCAGGTGGTCTGTGAGCAGTTCGTGGTAGGCCAGCTCATCGACTTGGCGCACACCATGAGCCAGGATCACGGTTTCGTATTTTTCGTAGGTTTCGGGGTCGCGAATGATGCTCATGAAAGGCGCCAGCCCGGTGCCGGTGCCGAACAGGTACAGGCGCTTGCCTGGCAGCAGGTAATCGATGAGCAGGGTGCCGGTCGGTTTGCGTCCGACGATGATGGTGTCGCCGACCTGGATGTGTTGCAGGCGTGAAGTCAGGGGGCCGTCCTCGACCTTGATCGAGAGGAATTCCAGGCTCTCTTCGTAATTGGGGCTGACGATGGAGTAGGCGCGCAATAGAGGCTTGTTGTCTATTTTCAGCCCAATCATGGTGAAGTGGCCGTTGGAAAACCGCAGCGCCGGATCGCGCGTGGTGGTGAAGGTGAACAGGCGGTTGGTCCAGTGGTGGACCGACAAGACGCGCTCTTCGCTGAAGGCGTTGCTCATGGGAAAGACTGTGCAGGTGTGGTTTTGAAAAAACAGGAGGTTCAGCGCTGTAGATGCTTGCGCTTGTCGGCGACTTCTTTCCAGGCATCGGCGTCGTCAAGACCGCCCTTGGATTTGGTGATGCGTGGCCAGATCGCCGCCAGTTCAGCGTTGAGCGCGGTCATCTCGGATTGACTGGCGGGCACTTCTTCCTCGACGACGATGGCATCGACCGGGCATTCGGGAATGCATACCGCGCAGTCGATGCATTCGTCGGGATCGATGACCAGCATGTTGGGACCTTCATGAAAACAATCGACCGGGCAGACGTCGACGCAGTCGGTATAGCGGCAGCGGATGCACGATTCGAGAACGACGTGGGTCATGGCGGCTTTCCTTTTTCGTTCCTGAGAAAAGACAATACGGAGGGGGTTTAGGCCGATACTTCAGGTGTCCAGGCCGCTGGTATCAGGCGTCGGCGGCCGTCGGGCGTTTTGCGAATGCCGGGTTCGTCGAGATTGAGGCGGTCCCAGTGTTTGCAGGTCACGACCTCGTGCTTTTCGTCGAGCGCTTCACAGTAGTTGGTGTAGCTGCACAGCATGACTTTGTCGCCTTGGCCGCAACGTACCTTGGTGAACCAGTCGGGGTCGGCCAGGCTTTGGCGCGCGAAGCCGATCACGTCAGCCCGGTCATCGGCCAGCAACTGCTCGGCCTGATCGAAGTTGTGTACGCCGCCGGTGACTACCACCGGGGTGTGCAAGCCGTCGGCGCGGATGGCGGCGCGAATGTGCGCCGAGGGATCGAAGTTGCGCCCGAACGGCCCCTTTTCATCGGAGGTGGCGTGCGGCATGCATTCATAGCCGCTGGGGCCGGTGTAGGGGTAGGCCGACCAGCCGATGTCGGGTTGCTGGGCGTCGTCGAATTTGCCACCACGAGATAGCGAGAGAAAGTCCATGCCCGCGCGCGCGAAGGCCAAGCCGAAATAGGCCGCGTCTTCTACCGTGGAGCCGCCGGGGATGCATTCGTCGGCCAAAAAGCGGCAGCCCAGTGCATAGTCCTGCCCGACCGCCGCGCGCACGCTTTGGTACACCTCCAGTGGCAGGCGCGCGCGCCCTTCGAGCGAGCCGCCGTAGCCGTCGCCGCGCTGGTTGACCGCCGACAGAAACGAGGCCATCGTGTAGGCGTGCGCGTAATGCAACTCGATGCCGTCGAAACCTGCTTCGCGTGCGCGCCGCCCGGCGGTGGCGAACAGATCGGGCAGTACCCGCGGCAGTTCTTCGATATGCGGCAAGTGCACGTCGGTGACGCGCTCGCGCGCGCCCATGCGCAAGTCTTCCATCTCGCGCCGGGTCAAAACGTCGGCCAGCTCTGCCGTGTCGAGCGTCATCAACCGTTGGCGCACCTGCTCCTCGGGCGCATCCTGCATCTTCAACGCGGCGCGGTGCTGGTCGGTGATGCGCAGGAAGCGCTCAAAAAAACGCTGTGGCTCGGGCCGTTTGCGGATCGACAGGAAATCGATGATCTGGATCAGCAGCCGTGTTTCGCCCTGGCTGGCTTCGCGTACCGCATCGACGATTTTGCGCAGGCCGGGGATGAAGCGGTCATGCCCGATGCGCAGCAACGGGCCGCTGGGCACGTCGCGGATGCCGGTGGCTTCGATCACTATCGCGCCCGGCTTGCCGGCGGCAAAACGGGCGTACCACTCGATGTTGTCTTCGGTGACGAAGCCGTCTTCGGTGGCTCGCCACGGCACCATTGCCGGTATCCAGGTGCGCGTGGCCAGCCGCAACGGGCCGCATTGCACAGGACTGAATAGCCGCGCGCCAGCCGCTTGCTCGCGCGACGGCCAGTGGCCCGTTTGAGGCTTCCATTTGATCTTTTGGGGAGGGCGCCACATGGTTTATTTGTTCCTTTCTATTGCGAGAATCAAGCCGGCTGGTCAGTGTCGGCTGGTGCTTTCGGGCGGAAAATCGTCAGGCGCAGCAGCGGGTACAGCACGAAGCCGGATAGCAACGAGGTAATGATTTGGATCGGCATGACCTTGATGAGCACGTTGTGCGCCAGTGCCGTGGCGGCGATGGTGGTGATGACGCCGGCCCAATTGATGAGTTCCGGCTCATCTTCATCGCTTGAACGCAGGCGGGGGGTGACGAAGTAGTAGTCAGCGATCATGACGCTGACGAAGGCGGTGATCATGACCCCCAGAACCTCAATCCAGGTCTGCACCCAGTCAAGGATGCCAAAGGCGATCAGCAGCAGGGCGATGACGTTGGCGAACACCACCATGATGACCCGGCGTGTCCGGATTCCCAGGGCATCGAAGAAGTTGGATAACGCCAGGGAGCCGCTGTAGGTGTTGAGAACTTGCGCTTTGCCCTGCGCCAGGATCATCAGGACCACGCCAATCCAGCCGCCAAATAGCAAGAACCCCGCGGTGACGCCGTCGGGACTCATGGCCAGTTTCTGGGCCGCATCGGTGGTCATGTGCATGACGGTTGTGTAATGCTCGATCAGTTTGCCCATGGCGGCGTACATGAATATGGCGCCGACAAAAACCATGACGACGGTCATGGCCAGGTTGCCAACGATCACGGCCACGCCGACGGCGGTCGAACTGCGCGCGAAACGGCCCAGATCGGCGCCGATCATGGACAGGCCGAACGCGCCAGCGATGAACAGGTTGATGCAGAACAGGAACTTGCCGAAGTCGTCGGCCGCGCCCATGGCGGACAGCGCCTCGGGCGGAAACAGAGCCTGAAAAGAGAACACCTGGCCGGTTTGATCGGCCGCGACGACGCGCCAGGTAATGAAGACCAGCAGGGCGATGAAGGTGACCAGCGTGAACGATGACACCTTGGATACCACCCCGAAACCGTAGGCAGTAAAAAAAATCCACGCGATGGTCAGGATGCCGTAGATGATGATCTGACTGGTCAGCGTGTCCGGCATGTTGAAAGCGAAACGAAAGCCGACATAGAGCAATACGTTTTCGAGTGCCAGAAACCCGATCACCAGGGAGCCAAAGATCAGTGATCCCAGCAGGCTGCCGAGTTTTCCGAAACCATGACGGCGTGCCATGACGGTGCTGGACAAGCCGGTTTTGAAGGCGATATGGCTGCTGGCCCAGGCCAGCGCCGAGCCGACCGTGGCGACGAAAAGGCCGGCAATCATCGCGATCTTCAAACCGGCGGCAAAGCTGCCTAGCGCGCCGAAGAACATGATGATCAGCGTGGTCCCGATGCCGGCCGTGTTCCAAGAAAGCCGCAACCAGCCGTGGCGCGCTTCCTGGGGCACCGATTCCAGTGCATGGTCTTCCATGCGTTGTTTGATGTCGCTCATGTTTGTCTCCTGAATGTGTTCAACACTGGTGGGTATCTGTCTTCGGCCAACTTCGATGTTCGCAGCAGTGGCCCCGTGCTGCTCGCTATTTTATTTTAGACCTAAAATTTTTATATATGATATACTAAGCTTGTTCTCGCGGTGGCTAGGTGTTAACCCGTAGCGCGGCCAGGTTGTGCTGTCCGCGCAACGTTTGAGAGGGCGGATGCGCGGTCGTCGATTCCCCGCCATTTCTCAAGCCGCGCTCTCAGGCCGCGTGTTGGCGCCAGGCTCGCGTTCGAGCGCGCAGACTGTAATTGACTCGCTCACAAACCAACCATGACAGGAGACACATCTTGACGACGCATTCCAACACCGATGCTTTGTTTGCGGGCAACCGCAAGGCGCTGGCGGGCTATCAGGCGAAGCATTTCGCCTGGTCGGTCGAGGCGAGGGTGGCGACGATTACGCTCAATCGTCCCGAGCGCAAAAACCCGCTGACGTTCGAGTCGTATGCCGAGTTGCGCGATTTGTTTGGCCAACTGGTTTATGCCACCGACATCAAGGCGGTGGTGCTGCACGGCGCGGGGGGTAACTTCTGCTCGGGTGGCGATGTGCATGACATCATCGCGCCGCTAATTGATCTGCCCATGCCCGAGTTGCTGATGTTCACGCGCATGACCGGCGATCTGGTCAAGGCCATGCGGCATTGTCCGCAGCCCATCATCGCCGCGGTAGACGGCGTGTGCGCGGGCGCGGGCGCGATTCTCGCGATGGCCTCCGATATGCGCTACGGTACCGCGCGCAGCAAGCTGGCGTTTCTGTTCACGCGGGTGGGGCTGGCGGGCTGTGACATGGGCGCATGCTCGATCCTGCCGCGCATCATTGGTCAAGGCCGGGCAGCGGAACTGCTCTATACCGGACGCTCTGCCAGCGGTGAGGAGGGACATGCCTGGGGCTTCTACAACCGCTTGTGCGATCCCGATACGCTGCTGGCCGACGCGCAGCGGCTGGCGGCGGAGTTGGCGGCGGGGCCAACTTTTGCGCATGGCGTTACCAAGACGATGCTGCACCAGGAATGGAGCATGAGCATCGACGAAGCCATCGAATCTGAAGCGCAGGCACAGGCTATTTGCATGGCTACGCGTGACTTTGGTCGCGCCTATGAGGCGTTCGCGGCGAAGCAGCGCCCGGCATTCCAGGGGGATTGATGTGAACGCAATGGCTGCAATTGATCCGCATGACGCGCTGGCGTGGCCGTTTTTCGAGCAACGGCACCGTATGTTGGCAGCGGATATCGAGGCATGGGCGCGCGAGCATCTGGCCCATGTGACGCATGACGACGTGGATGCCGCCTGCCGCGCGCTGGTGCGCCGACTGGGTGAGGGCGGCTGGCTGCGCTACGGTGTGGGCGGCACGGCTTATGGCGGCTACGGCGATGCCATCGATACGCGCGCGGTGTGTTTGCTGCGTGAGACGCTGGCCAAGCATTCTGGTCTGGCTGATTTCGCGCTGGCGATGCAAGGCCTGGGTTCGGGGGCGATTTCGCTGGCCGGCACGGAAGAGCAAAAGTCCCGCTACCTGCCGCGCGTGGCCAGCGGCGAGGCCATCGCGGCCTTCGCGCTGTCGGAGCCGTCGGCAGGCTCGGACGTGGCCGCGCTGACGCTGGCGGCGCGGCCCGACGGCGACGATTATGTGCTGGACGGCGAGAAAACCTGGATTTCCAATGGCGGTATCGCCGATTTTTACGTCGTGTTCGCGCGTACCGGAGAGGCGCCGGGCGCGCGCGGTATCAGCGCTTTTGTCGTCGATGCCGATACGCCGGGACTGGAAATTGCGCAACGCATTGATGTGATTGCGCCGCATCCGTTGGCGCGTCTGCGTTTTACCGCAGCGCGCGTCAGGCGCGAGCAGATGCTGGGCGAGCCGACCGAAGGTTTCAAGATCGCGATGCGCACGCTGGACATTTTTCGCACCTCGGTGGCGGCGGCATCGCTCGGTTTTGCACGTCGCGCCTTGGCTGAAGGGTTGGCGCGCGCCGCTTCGCGTCGGATGTTCGGGCAGACCCTGGGCGATTTTCAATTGACGCAGGCCAAGCTCGGGCAAATGGCCTTGACCATCGACAGCAGCGCGCTGTTGGTCTATCGCGCCGCTTGGCTGCGTGACCAGGGCCAGACCATCACGCGCGAAGCAGCAATGGCCAAGTGGTATGCCAGCGAAGGCGCGCAACAGGTGATCGACGCGGCGGTGCAGTTGTGGGGCGGCATGGGGGTGCAAAGCGGCACGCCGGTCGAAACGCTTTACCGCGAAATTCGCGCCTTGCGTATCTATGAAGGGGCCACCGAAGTCCAGCAACTGATCGTCGGGCGCGATCTGCTCAAGGCGCATGGCGCGCAATCTCATCCATCAATCACTAAAAACTCATGAAAAAAGCAATTCTCCCCGCCGGCTGGGTCAAGCCGCGTGGTTACGCCAATGGTGTTGCCGCACAGGGCACGCAAGTGCATATCGCCGGTCAGATCGGCTGGGACGCAAACGAGCGCTTTACCAGCAGCGAGTTCGGTGCGCAAGCCGCGCAGGCATTGCGCAACATCGCCGCGGTGCTTGAGGCGGCGGGCGGCAGGCCGGAACATCTGGTGCGCTTGACCTGGTATGTGACCGACAAGCGCGAGTACCTGGCTTCGCTCAAGGCAATTGGCGCTGCGTTCCGGGAGTCTATCGGTGACTACGACATCGCTATGAGCGCGTTCGAGGTGACGGCGCTAATGGAAGATGAAGCCAAGGTGGAGATCGAGGCGACCGCGGTCATTCCGGATGGCATTCAAAGCGCCGCTTGACGCGGGGCTGCGTCCCGATGGAGATGGCGATGCGACAGGTTTTTTTCGCCGACATGCGGGGCTGTGAAGCTTTGTTGTTGCAGCGGCGGGAGCACGCGCCGTCGCTGCGTGGGTTTGTGCTGGGTTAGGGCAGCGGCTCACTCAGTCTCACGCGGCGGTTTTGCAAGCAAATGCTTGCCGTTGCGCCCGGTGTGGCCGCGCCTTGTGTCGCGCGATACATGCCTGACCAAGGGTGCGCTCGTCCGCGTGGGGAGCAGGGGACTGGTGGGGCGCAGTCATGATCGCGGAATTTTTTCCGTTTCGTCAGGGAAAACCCCAATCGTAATTTATGTATTTTAGGTATGAAATATTGATGTTCAAAATGAATGCCGGGTACGACTGATTGGAGTGATCGGTTTCGTGCGTGGATGGCGGCTTTTGTTGGTTCGCATTTCAGGAGACAACGATGCGCATTGTGTGTTTGGGCGGGGGGCCGGCGGGGCTGTATTTCGCCATTTTGATGAAGAAGGCCAATCCTGCGCATGAGGTGACCGTGATCGAACGCAATGCGGCGGACAACACCTTCGGCTGGGGCATCGTGTTTTCCGACAAGACGATGGACGGCTTTCGCCAGGCCGATGAGCAGGTGGTGCGCGAGATCGAGGCGAACTTCCGGCACTGGGACGACATCGAGGTGCATTTCAAGGGCCGCAAGATCACTTCCGGCGGACACGGTTTTTGCGGTATCGCGCGCATGAAGCTGCTGGAGATTTTTCAACGCCGCGCGGCCGAGTTGGGCGTGAAGATGGTGTTCGAGCAGGAGTTCGACGATCCGGACGAGTACGCCAAAAAATACGACTTGGTGGTCGGCGCTGACGGGGTGTTTTCGGTCACGCGCGGCAAGCATGAGGCGCACTTCAATCCGCGCATCGACGTGCGCAAGTGCCGCTTCATCTGGCTGGGTACGAAGAAAAAGCTCGATGCTTTTACTTTTGCGTTCAAGCAGACCGAGTGGGGCTGGTTCAATTTGCACGCCTATCGCTTCAGCGAGGAGTGGTCCACCTTCATCGTCGAGACGCCCGAGGACACTTGGCTGAAGGCGGGTATCGACAAGTTCGAGCCGGAGCAGTCGGTGGCTTTTTGCCAAACGCTGTTCGCCGACCTGCTGGATGGTCACGAGCTGATTTCCAACGCGCGCCATTTGCGCGGCTCGGCGGTGTGGCTGAAGTTCAACCGGGTGCTGTGCGAGCGCTGGTACAAAGACAACATCGTGCTGATCGGCGATGCGGCGCATACGGCGCACTTTGCCATCGGCTCGGGCACCAAGCTGGCGATGGAAGATGCGATTGCGCTGGCTGGCGTGCTCAATAGCGCCGAGGGCACGGTGCCGCAGCGCTTGGCGCGCTACCAGGCCGAGCGCGAGGTCGAGGCGCTCAAGCTGCAAAGCGCGGCGCGCAACCGCATGACGTGGTTCGAGGACATTGAGCGCTATGTGCATCTGGAGCCGGAACAACTGGCTTTCTCGCTGCTGACGGCCAGCCAACGCGTCGGGCACGACAACCTGAAGCTGCGCGATGCGCCCTACGTCAACGGCTACGACGCCTGGTTCGCGCAGCGGTGCGGACTGCCGGGCAAGCCGCTCCCGCCGATGTTCACGCCCTTCAAGCTGCGCGGCATGACGCTGTGCAATCGGGTGGCGGTTTCGCCGATGTGCATGTATTCGGCTGACGAAGGGATGCCCGGTGAGTTCCACTTTCAGCACTACACGGCGCGCGCGCTCGGCGGCGCCGGCCTGGTGTTTACCGAGATGACCGGCGTTTCACCCCAAGCCCGCATTACGCCGGGCTGCGCGGGTATCTGGACCGATGCGCAGGCTAGCGCGTGGAAGCGGATTGTCGATTTCGTGCACGCGGGCAGTGGGGCCAAGATGGCCTTGCAAATCGGGCACGCGGGGCGCAAGGGTTCGACCGAGCGGGCTTGGGAGGGCATTGACCAACCGCTGGCGTCGGGCAATTGGGAGTTGCTGGCGCCGTCACCGCTGCCGTATATCCCTGGTGTATCGCAGATCCCGCGCGAGATGACGCGCGCGGACATGGATGCGGTGAAGGCCGATTTTGTCGCCGCGACGCGGCGCGCCCAGGCCGCTGGCTTCGACATGATCGAGCTTCATGCGGCGCACGGTTATTTGATGTCGGCGTTTCTGTCGCCGCTTGCCAACCAGCGTACCGATGAATACGGCGGCAGCGTGGAAAACCGTTGCCGCTTTCCGCTGGAGGTGTTCCGGGCGATGCGGGCCGCTTGGCCGGAGGATCGACCGATGTCGGTGCGGATTTCGGCGCACGACTGGGCGCCTGGGGGCAATATGCCCGACGATGCGGCGCAAATCGCTTCGGCATTCAAACAAGCGGGGGCGGATATCGTGCATGTGTCCTCCGGCCAAGTTGTCAAGGACGAGCAGCCGGTGTATGGACGCATGTTCCAGGTGCCGTTTTCGGATCAGATCCGCAATGAAGTGCGGGTGCCGACCATTGCGGTGGGCAATATCTACGAGGCCGATCACGTTAACACCATCATCGCGGCCGGCCGCGCCGATTTGTGCGCGCTGGCGCGCCCGCACTTGTCGGACGCGGCTTGGACGCTGCATGCGGCGGCGCAACTGGGCTATCACGAGGCCAACTGGCCCAAGCAGTACGCCAGCGCCAAGCTACAGCTTGAACACAACCTGGGGCGCGCCGGTCAATTGGCTATGACCGCGTGACGATTGAGGATAGGCGCACATCGGGTGAAGCGGGCATCACGCGGTTTTCACGGAAGTTTTTTTTACAACCATCGAAACTGGAGACATCATGGGTATAAGGGTAGGCGTGGATGTGGGCGGCACATTCACCGATTTTTTGGTCAAGGACAGTGCGGGCGTTGCACGCATCTACAAGACATCGACGACGCCGAGCGATCCGACGATTGGCTTGTTCAACGGTCTGGGCAAGGCCGCCGATGAGGCCGGGCTATCGCTGAAAGACTGGCTGGCGCAGGTGGAGACCATCGTTCATGGCACGACGATCACCACCAACGCCGTTCTTACCGGCGAGGGGGCGGTCACCGGTTTCATCACCACGGCGGGGTTTCGCGACATCCTGAACATGCGCAGGGGGTTGAAGGAGCACCAGTTCGAGATTTATTCCCAGTCGCCCGCGTTGGTGCCGCGAAGACGCATCGCGGTCGTGCGCGAACGCATTTCGTCGGAAGGCAAAGTGCTCACGCCCCTGGTCGAAGACGATGTGCGCGCCGCCGCGGTGCTGTTTCGTGAGCAGGAGGTGGAAGCGGTGGCGGTGTCGTACCTGTGGTCGTTCCGCAATCCGGTGCACGAGGAGCGCACGCGCGCGATTCTGGAGCAGGAACTACCGGGCGTGTATGTTTCGACTTCGACTGAAATCCTGCCGCAGATCCGCACCTACGAACGCCACAGCACGACGGTGTTGAACTCTTACGTTGGCCCGGTGCTCAACCGCTATCTGAGCCGCCTGCAAGATCGGTTGCGTGAACTGGGGTTTGGCGGCTCGCTGCTCATCATGCAGTCCAACGGCGGCGTCATGTCGCCGGAGGTGGCGCAGCGTTTCGCGTCCAACACCCTGTTGTCAGGCCCGGCGGGCGCGCCGCAGGCGGGGCTGCATGGCGGTTCGTTGCACAACTTCCGCAACCTCATCACGGTTGACATGGGAGGGACTTCTTTCGATGTGGCGCTGATTCGCAACGGCGTGCCGACCGTGACGACCGAGGGCAATATCGGCGGCCACCGCATCGCTTCGCCGAGCCTGGATATTCATACCGTGGGTTCCGGCGGCGGCTCGATTGCCTGGGTCGATTCGGGCGGCTTGCTCAAGGTGGGTCCCAAGAGCGCGGGCGCGCAGCCTGGCCCGGCGTGCTATGGACGTGGCGGTACGCTGCCGACGGTGACCGATGCCAACAACGTGCTGGGCTATCTGGACTTCGCGGGAGCCGAACTCACGCTGACCCGCGATTCCGCTTGCCAGGCGGTGGAAAAGCACATCGCCGAGCCGCTGGGCATGGAAGTGGCCGAGGCGGCGCATGGCATCTACGAGGTGGTGAATGCCGACATGGCGGCGGCGATTTCGGTGGTCTCGGTTCAGCGCGGCTATGACCCGCGCGAGTTCGTGCTGGTGGTGGCCGGCGGCGCCGGGCCGCTGCACGCGGGGCCGATAGCGCGCGATTTGGAAATTCCGCTGATCCAGATTCCTCGCGAGTCGTCGGTGTTTTGCGCCGCCGGGATGCTGATCTCCGACATCAAGCACGATTACGTGTATACCTACGCGCGCGAATTCGACGCCGTCGATCTGGACGCCGTGGCCGCCATCTACCAAGACATCGTGGGCAAGGCCAGGCAGACGCTGCAAGCCGAGCATGTGGCGCCTGATCGCGTGGTGGTGGCGTACTCGGCTGATCTGCGTTACGTCGGTCAGTTCAACGAGGTGGAAGTTCCCGCTTTTGCCGATGGCAAGTTCACCGCCGACGGGCTGAAAAAGCTGGCCGCCGATTTTCACCGGCGCCACGACGATCTGTACGGCTACAGCACGCCCAATTCGCCGATGGAGATCATCAATTTGCGGGTCAGCGTGCGCGGCATTACCGACAAGCCGTCCGTTGATACCTTTCCAGAGCATACGAGCGATCCTTCGGCCGCGCGCACCGGTTCGCGCCGGGCGTGGTTCGAGGGCGCTTTCATGGACACGCCGGTGTTTGACGGCATGAAACTGTTCAACGGCAACGTTGTATCGGGGCCGGCAATTGTGGTGCAACCGACCACCACCATCTTGGTGCCGCCTGATTTCGAGCTGTGCTGCGACGCCGCCAATAGTTATCTGATGTATCGCAAGGGTGCGCCGGTCAAGGCGCTGATCAAAAAACTTAACCAGGAGACCAACACATGAGTACCGCCAGCCATATCGTGGAAGTCGATCCGATCCAGGTTTCCGTCATCGGCAGCCGGTTGGACGCCATCAGCAAGGAAATCGGCCAGACCATGCTGCGCACTTCGCGCTCGCCGATTTTCTCGGAGGCGCGCGATTTCGTCACCGGCATTTTCGACCACCAGTTGCGCCTGGTCGCGCAGACGGCCTACATTCCGGTGCTGATGGGTTCGCTGCCATCGGCCTTGCAGAGTATCGCCAAGGAGTTTGAAGGCGACGTCGAGGAAGGCGATGTTTTCATCCTCAACGACCCGTACCGCGGCAACAACCATCCGCCCGACATTACGGTGGTGAAGCCCGTTTTCGCCGATGGAAAGGTGGAGTTCTGGACCGTTTCCAAGGGCCACCACGCGGACGTTGGGGGCTACGGCGTGGTGGGTTACAACCCGTCGGCGCGCACGGTGTGGGAGGAGTGCCTGCGCATCCCGCCGGCCAAGCTGCTGGTGCGCGGAAAGCGCAACAAGGCGCTGTGGGACATGCTGCTGCTCAATGTGCGGATGCCCTGGCTGGTGGAGGCCGATTTGGAGTGCCAGATTGGCGCTTGCACCATCGGCGAGCGCGGCCTGCACGGGCTGCTCAGGAAGTACGGCAAGCCGGTGCTGCGCTCGGCGGCCGACCATATCCTGGACGCTTCGGAGCGGCAGATGCGCGCCGCGCTGCGCAAGATTCCCAGCGGCACCTATCACGCCGAACGGTTCGTCGACTCCGATGGCATCCAAAAGGACAAGATGATTGGCGTGCGCCTGGCGCTGACGATCAAAAACGAGACGGTTCACTTCGACTGGTCCGGCAGCGATCCACAGGCCGAGGGGTTCATCAACAGCACGTTGACCAATACGATTTCAGCCTCGTTCATGGCGCTGTTCATGACGGTTTGTTCCGAGGTCAAGTACAACGAAGGCGCGCTGCGCGCGTTCAGCATCAATGCGCCGGCGGGAAGTGTGCTGAACGCGCTGGAGCCGGCGCCGGTGACGGCCTGCACGGTGGGCACGGCCGAGGCCATCGTCGAAGCCACCTGGCTGGCGTTGGCGCAGGTGGTGCCGGAACAGGTTTATGCCGGTTGGGGGCGCTGGCTGGCACCGTCGTCGATGGGATTCAATCCGGTCACCAAGCGTCCGTTTGGCGATATTCACTTCATGGCCAAGGCTGGCGCTGGCGCTACCCACGGCCTGGATGGTTGGGACCATATGGGTTCGGTCATTACCGCCGGGGGGCTGCGCGCGCCCGATCCGGAGTTGCACGAACTTATTAACCCGTACCAAGTTTTGCAGTACGAGTTCTGGCCCGACAGCGCTGGCGCCGGCCAATGGCGTGGCGGCATGGGGACGATCTACCGCTGGCGCGTTGAGGCCGATGGCGTTGCCGCGGTCAATTTCGGCGGCGGCACGCATGAGGCGACCCGCCCCTGTGGTTTGGCCGGCGGACACAACGCGCCGCTGTCGACGGTGCAGGTGTACCGCAATGAAACCGCGGAGACCATTGACCCGCAAACGTACTTCAGCCTCGATCACGGCGACGAGGTTTTGATTTTCGAAACCGGCGGCGGCGGCTACGGCGATCCGGTCAAGCGTGATCGCCAACGCCTGGCCGATGACGTGGCTGACGGCCTGGTCAGCCATGAACAGGCGCGCGCGGTTTACGGCGCTCACGACTACTAAGCCTTGGTGCCGGGGAGATGCCGATGGAAAACCACGTCCCTTTTCCGCACCTTTTCCGCAGCGGGAAAATCGGAACGCTGGAGTTGAGCAGCCGGATCGTGCGCTCGCCCTGCTGCACCGGCATGGGCGGCATGGACGGCACGGTGACTGATCGGCTGATCCGGCACTATCGGGAGCTGGCGCGCGGCGGCCCAGCCTTGTTGATCGTTGAGTACAGCTACATCGACAAGCTGGGCAGCAAGTCGGCCATGTGCCAGTTGGGTTGTGCCGACAACGAGCACATTCCGGGGCTGGCCTGGCTGGCGCGCACGATTCAGTCGCACGGCGTTAAGGCCGGGATTCAACTGGAGCACGCGGGGCGGCAGAAGTTTCTGGGCACGCCGCCGATCAAGGCGCCGTCGCGCATTCCGTGGGAAGAACTGCACGCAATCGGCGGCACCCCGCCCGATGAGTTGACCTGGGACGAAATTCAGCAGATCGTCGAAGCCTTTGGCGACGCGGCGCGGCGGGCCAAGTTGGCGGGGTTCGATTTTGTCGAGATTCACGGCGCGCACGGCTACCTGATTACCAACTTTCTGTCGCCGCGCACTAATCGCCGCACCGACTGGTATGGGGGCTCGCTGGAAAACCGCATGCGTTTTCTGATGCAGGTGGTGGCCAACGTGCGCGCCAAGATCGGCGCCGATTTCCCGCTCGGCGTGCGCCTGAGCGGTACTGAATACGAACCGGACGGCACCACCATCGAAGAAACGGTGGTGGTCGCCCAGGCGCTGGAAAAAGCCGGCATCGATGTGATTCACGTCTCGGGCGGCAATCACCACACCATGCATCATCAGGTCAGCCCGCTGTATATGTCGGTGGCGCACAACGCCTGGGCAGCCGAGGCGATCAAGCGCGTGGTGAACATTCCGGTGATTGCCAGCGGCTCGCTCAATTCCCCGGCGCTGGCCGAGCAGGTGCTGGCTGAGGGAAAAGGCGATTTCGTCGGTCTGGGGCGGGTGATGTTCGCCGACCCTTATTTCCCGATCAAGGCGGTGGCTGGGCTGCCGGACGAAATCGTGCCCTGCATCCGCTGCAACGACGGCTGTCAGGAGCGCTCGTTCAAGCGTTATCAGGCGGTGCTGTGCAGCGTCAATCCGCTGCTGGGCAACGAAGGCATGGCCGCCACCGGCCCGGCGGCCCAGCGGCTGAACGTGGCGGTGGTCGGCGGCGGCCCCGGCGGGGTGTGGGCGGCGCAGACGCTGGCCAAACGCGGCCACCGTGTGACGCTGTACGAGCGGCGCGCGATTGGCGGCATGTTGGTCGAGGGGTCGGCGCCGGCGTTCAAATCGGATCTGCGGCTGCTGATTACCCACATGGAAAGCCGCCTCAAAACGCTGGGCGTGCGCGTCGAGTTGCGTGAGGCCGCTCCGCAGGAGTTGGCCGGCGGCGCGTTCGATCATGTGGTGGTGGCCATCGGCGGCGCGCCGGTGCCGCGCCGTTTCCCCGGTTCGGACCATGCCAAGGTGGCCGACGGCTGCGCCGTGCTGCGCGGCGAAGGGCGGATTGGTCCGCGCGTGGTGGTGGTGGGCGGCGGTCTGGTCGGTTGCGAAGTGGCGCTGCATTTGGCGCAGCAAGATCACCAGGTCACCATCGTGACCCGGCGCGACGATTTCATGGGCGAAGGCAGCGATACCGGCATCGCGGTGGAGCAGTCCAACCGCACCGCGCTGCTGGAAATGATTGAGCGCCATAACGTCCAGGTGCGTACCGGCCTGCAAGTCGCGCGGGTGGATGACGACGGTGTTCATTTGTCCGACCGCGCGGGCCGCGCGCTGCAACTGCCCGCCGACAGCGTGGTGCTGTCATCGGGCTTTGGCCCACAGCCGTGGTTTGCCGAGGAACTGGCCCGCCTGGGCGTGCCCGTTTCTTCGGTGGGCGACTGTGTGCAGCCGCGCAAGATTTACGACGCCATTCACGAAGCTTTCGCGGTGGCCCAGCGCATCGGCGATGGCGCGCTGGACCCGGCTGAATTACCGCTGCCCGCGGCAGCATGACGGATTATTGATTTTTGACACTGAAAAAGACCATGACACTCAAGGCACAAATCCCCTACGGCGCTTACTGGAGTACGCCCTTCGCCCGCTGGCAAGGCAGTTTTGCCAATCTGCACAGCATCGAGTTCGCCGCCCACGTGGCGCGCGCTGAACTGGCGCGCCGCCAGTGGCAGGCGCAGATGTTCGACTTTGGCGTGCTGGGCCTGTCGGTGCCGCAGACGCATTGCTTTTACGGCCTGCCGTGGCTGACCGGCCTGATCGGCGCGCCCCACGTTGGCGGCCCGACGGTGATGCAGGCCTGCGCCACCGGGGTGCGCGCGCTGTTGACCGCGACGCAGGAAGTCGAGTTGGGCATGGCCGATTGCGCGTTGGTGATGACCTGTGACCGCACCTCCAACGGGCCGCACCTGTATTACCCCAACCCGACCGGGCTGGGCGGCACGGGCACTTCCGAAGACTGGATGCTTGCCAACTTCAACGCCGATCCGCTCGGTTCGCACGCGATGATCGAGACGGCCGAAAACGTGGCCCGCAAGCACGGCATCGGCACCGCCGAGCAGCATGAACTGGTGCTGCGTCGCGAAGCGCAGTACGCTCAAGCGCTGGCCGATGACAGCGCTTTTCTCAAGCGCTTCATGACCCTGCCGTTCGAGGTGCCGGTGCTGGGCAAGGGATCGCGCAAGCGCGCGCCGGTATTGCTTGCGGGCGATGAGGGGGTGTCGCAATCGACGCCCGAGGGTCTGGCCAAGCTCAAGCCGGTCAAGCCCGATGGCACGGTCACGTTTGGCGCCCAGACCCATCCTGCTGATGGCAATGCGGCGCTGATCGTCACCACGCCCGAGCGCGCGCGTGATCTGTCCAAAGACCCCTCGGTGGTGATTCGGCTGCACGGCTTTGGCCTGGCGCGGGCTGAGTTGGCCTACATGCCCGAGGCCACCATTCCCGCCGCGCGACGCGCCTTGCAGCAAGCCGGGCGCGAGATCAAGCAGATGAACGCGATCAAGACGCACAACCCGTTCGCCATCAACGATCTGTGTTTCGCCAAGGTCACCGGGGCCGATCCGATGACGATGAACAACTACGGTTGCTCGCTGGTCTGGGGCCATCCGCAAGCGCCGATGGGCACCCGCTCGGTAATCGAGTTGATCGAGGAACTGGTGCTGCGCGGCGGCGGCTGGGGCCTGTTCACCGGCTGTGCCGCCGGCGATACGGCGATGGCGGTGGTGCTTGAAGTCGGCAACGCTTAGCGTGAATACCTCTTTCGGCGCCAACGCCTTACCGCAAACAGACTCACGCTAAACGCCCAACCTCAAAATTTTATTCAAAGAAACCCATGAGCTACAAATACAAGACCCTTGAAATCAGCCAACTCGGCATCATCGGCGCCGGCCATATCGGCCCTGACATCGCCTTGCATTTCGCCCGTACCCTGGCGCCCGCTGGCGCGCAGGTGATTCTGGTGGACATTGCCCAGGAGGCGCTCACGCAAGCGCAGGAAAAACTCGAACGCAAGACCGACCGCATGGCCAGCAAGGGCCAGATCAG
>JAITMV010000193.1 GCA_031277295.1 Burkholderiaceae bacterium
GGGATGGGCTGCAAGGCGCAATCCGCAGCCAATGGCCCGTGTCATTGGCAAGGATTGCAACGCCGCAGACCTCCCAAGCCCGCGCCCGCACGCCCGCGCCGGGATCGTGAACACGTTCTTAAGGCGCACGCCTCACGCCAGCCGCGCCAGATCAGCCACGCGGTTCATGGCCTGGTGAAGTTGCGCAAGCAGCGCCAAGCGGTTGACGCGCAGGGCTTGGTCTTCGGCGTTGACCATGACGCCGTCGAAGAAGGCATCGACGGGCGCGCGCAGGCCGGCCAGGGTTTGCAGCGAGGCGGCGTAATCGCCGGCGGTGAATTGCGCGTCGGCTTGCGGCAGCACGCGCTGCATGGTGGCGTGCAGGTCTTTTTCAGCCGGCTCGCGCAGCAAGGCGGGATCGGGCGGGATGTTGCTGGCTTCGGCCTTTTTCAAGATGTTGCCGATGCGTTTGTTGGCGGCGGCCAGCGCGCCGGCTTCGGGCAAGGCGGCGAAGGCGCGCAGGGCGTCCAGCGCCTTGGGCAAGTCGCGCCACGGCGGACGGGCGGCGAGCACGGCCTCGGCTTCTTGCGCCGAGTAGCCGCGCCCTTGCAAGTACCCAAGCGCGCGCTCGTCGATGAAGGCCAGTAGTTGGGCGTTGCTGGCGGCGGCGTCCGCAAGCAGTGTGCCAAAAGACTGCGCGGCGACTTGCAAAAGCGCCGGTAAATCGAGCGGCAATTGCTTTTCAACCCACATGCGGATTACGCCCAGCGCGTGCCGACGCAGCGCGAACGGGTCTTTCTCGCCGGTGGGCAGGTTGCCGATGCCGAACATGCCGACCAGGGTTTCGAGCTTGTCGGCCAGCGCGACGCAAACGCCGACCTCGCCGCGCGGCAGCGCGTCGCCAGCGAAGCGGGGTTTGTAGTGGTCTTCGATGGCATGGGCGATGTCTTGCGGGCAGCCGTCATGACGCGCGTAATAACTGCCCATGACGCCTTGCAGCTCGGGAAACTCGCCCACCATGTCGGTCAGCAAGTCGGCCTTGGCCAGCATCGCGGCTTGATCGGCGGCCTTGGCCAGCGTTGCGCCGCCAAGCTGTTCACCGATGGCGCGGGCGATGGCGCGCACGCGCTCGATACGCTCGCCTTGGGTGCCCAGTTTGTTGTGGTAGACCACTTTGGCCAAGTCGGGCACGCGGCTTGCCAGCGTTTTCTTGCGGTCTTGGTCGAAGAAGAATTTGGCGTCGGCCAAACGCGGGCGTACCACGCGCTCATTGCCGCCGATGACGGCGCAAGGATCATCGGGGCTGATGTTGCTGACCACCAGAAACTGGTTCGTGAGTTTGCCCGCGGCGTCCAGTAGCGGGAAATATTTCTGGTTGGCCTTCATCGTGAGAATCAGGCATTCCTGCGGAACTTGGAGAAACTCTTTTTCAAACCGGCAGATCAGCACGTTCGGGCGCTCGACCAGCGCCGTCACTTCGTCCAGCAGGGCGTCGTCGTCGCTCGCGTGCAAACCTTGCCCGGCCTGGGCGGCGACGGTTTTCAATTGGTCGGCGATGGCCGCGCGGCGTTGCTCAAAACTGGCGATGACCGCGCCTTCTTGCCACAACTGCGCCGCATAGCTGTCGGCGTCGCGCAGCGCGATGGGATCGGCGGCGGCCTCGAAGCGGTGTCCGTGCGTGGTGCGGCCGGCTGTCAGGCCGAGCGCGGTGACGGGCACGACGGCGTCGCCGTGCAACGCCACCAGGCCATGCGCCGGACGCACGAATTGCACGCTGTCCCAGCCAGGCAGGGGCGTGCCTTGCTCCAACTGGTAGGTCATGACTTTGGGAATGGGTAGCTTGGCAATGGCTTCGTGCAAGGCTTTGTGCAAACCCTCGGCCAGCGTCGCGCCGGACGCGGTACGCTCCAGAAATAGCGCCTCGGTTTTGCCCTCGGGCGCGCGGCGCAGCGTGGCCACGACATCGGCTGCGGCCTCGGCGCTGGTATCAACGCCTAAGGCGGCCAATTTTTTCAGCAGCGCGGGCGTGGGCTGGCCGCTGGCGTCCAAACCGACGCTGACGGGCATCAGCTTGTGTGCGACGGCTTTGTCGGCGGCGCGTTCGGCCACGTGTGTGAGGTGCGCGGCCAGGCGGCGTGGCGTGGCGTAGGCGGTCAGCCGCGCATCGGCGTCGGCTGGTGTCGCAGCCGGTACCTGATGCGACACTAACCCCTGCGCGGCAAGTTGATCGCGCAGCACGGCGGCAAAGGCGTCGCCCAGTTTCTTCAGCGCCTTGGGCGGCAGTTCTTCGACGAAAATTTCTACCAGCAGATTTTTTGGGATCATGGCGCTCAAGCTGCTTTCTTTTCCAGTGCGTCAATCTGCGCCACCCACTCGCGCGGCGCCATCGGAAAGCCCAGCCGCGCGCGGCTGTCGTAGTAGCTTTGCGCCACGGCGCGCGCCAGATTGCGGATGCGGCCACTGTAGGCGGCGCGCTCGGGGACGCTGATGGCGCCGCGCGCGTCCAGCAGGTTGAAGGTGTGCGCGGCTTTGAGCACTTGCTCGTAAGCGGGCAAGGCCAGTTGCGCGTCCATCAGATGTTTGGCCTGCTTTTCATGCGCGGCGAAGGCGGTGAACAGGAAGTCGGCGTCGCTGTGCTCGAAGTTGTAGGCCGATTGTTCAACCTCATTTTGCTTGTACACGTCGCCATAAGTCAATTTGCCCCCATGCTCCCCTGCTTCGCTTGGGGAGCGGCCCCCCACGGGGGCTGCGCCGCCTTGGGAGCGGCCCGGCGGCGGCGCGCCCTGCGTCCACGTCAGGTCATAGACGTTTTCCACGCCCTGTAAATACATCGCCAGCCGCTCCAGGCCGTAGGTGATTTCGCCGGTGATGGGCCGGCAGTCGATGCCGCCGACTTGCTGGAAATAGGTGAACTGCGTCACCTCCATGCCGTTGAGCCAGAC
>JAITMV010000216.1 GCA_031277295.1 Burkholderiaceae bacterium
GCGTAGGGGCAAACCCTTGTGGTTGCCCTGTGTGCGCGACACCGGCCCTTGTCCAGTGGATACAAGGGCAACCACAAGGGTTGCCCCTACGGCGGTCGCGCTAAACGGGTCAAGTTTCACTTCAGTTGCTCAATCGCGCTCACGCGCGACCCGCGACGCACGAAACCAACGCGGCCCCATCTTTCGTCATTTCTGCCTGCGTGGCAATGACGATGGAAAGCCGTGAGGCGGGCGATAGCAAGGCGCTGATCTAGTTTCGCTTCAGCCTACGGCGCTACACAAGCTGGCCCCCACCGGGTTGCGCCGCGCTCGCACTGCCGCCCGCCATGTGCAACACCCGCTGCGGATACGGAATGTCTATGCCGTGCGCGCGCAGCTTGCGCAAAATCGCCAGGTTGATCTGCGAGCGCGGGCCGCCCAAGCCGTTTTCGGGGTCGGCGATCCAATAGCCAACGGTGAAATCCAGCCCATCGGCTCCGAAGCCGGCCAGTAGCGCGAACGCAGCCGGCTCGCGTAGCGTGCGCGGGCATTCCAGCGCGGCCTCGGTCAGCAGGCGCAGCACAAGATCAGGGTCGCTGTCGTAACCCACCGAAACGGCCACGCTCTGATAGACGCGGGTGTCCGACAACGACAGGTTCTCCACCGTCGTCGTCATCAATGTTTCGTTGGGAATAATGGCCTCGGAACCGCTGCCAGCTCGAATAACCGTGTAGCGCATACGGATGTCAGTAATGCGCCCTTCCAGACCGCCCACACGCACCAGGTCGCCGATGCGCACGCTGTGCTCGGCCAGTACCATGAAGCCGCTGACGTAGTTGGCCGCCAGCTTTTGCAGCCCAAGTCCAATGCCGACGCCGATGGCGCCGCCCAGTACCGACAACGCCGTCAGATCGATTCCCACCGCCGACATGCCCATCAGCAGTCCGACGAAGACCATGAACGCGCGCACCGCGTTGGCGATTACCTTGCGCAGCGACAGCGCGTAGCCGAAGGCCGAGCGCAGCAGCCGCGCCTCGATTGCCGAGGACGCCCACAATGCCAGCAGTATCAGCACGCCGGCGGTCAGCGCGCCTTCGATAAGCATGCGGATCGAAATCTGGTTGCCGCCTACCCGCCAAGTCACGCTATCCAACCACCCCAGCGCCAGCGGCAACGCACCGCTGACCCACAACACCAGCACGGCCCAGGCGGCCCAGGAGATGGTGCGCTCCAGCGCTCGCATCGCCGCCAGGCCCGGAAATGCCGCACGCAACATCGTCGCGCTGGTACGAATCACCACCAACGCCATCAGTACCGGCAGCGCGACTCGCAACACTGGCGCCGGCTGCCATTGCACGATGACGGCGCGCGCGCTCCAGGTCAGCAGCAGCCACAGCAGTGGAAACAGAATGCCTTGCAAGCCGTGCCCGCCCAGCAGCACGCGCGGGCGGCGTCTAGCCGTGGACATTGTGCTCGGTTCAGCCTCTGCCCGTGCGGCCTCCCCGGTCTGCGCGCGCGGCAACGCGCGGCGCAGCGCCGCGGTCATGACCCAGGCCAGCAGGCCGCACAAGGCCAGCGTCAGCAGATCCAGCGCCGCGCCCTGTTGCGCTACCGCATCCCACCACGCCTGCCAGTCGCCCAGTGACATCGGCGTCGGCCGCGGGCTGCCGTTTACCGCCATGACGGCTCCCGCTTGTCGATAAAGGCTTGTACGCCCTCTTGCGTCACGTCGAACATCATGTTGCAGGCCATTGCCTGCCCGGCCAGTTGATAGGCCGCCTCGATACCTAACTCGCGCTGACGGTAAAACAAGTCTTTGCCGACAGCTATGGCCTCGCGCGGTTTGCTCAAAATGGCCGCCACCAGTTCTGCTACCGCCTGATCCAGCCCGTCCGCCGCCGCCACCCGGTTCACCAGCCCGCGCGCACGCGCCTCGGCAGCGCTGATGAAGCCGCCTGTCAGCAGCATCTCCAGCGCCTGCTTCGGCAAAATGTTACGCACCAGAGGCACGCTGGGCGTGGCGCAGAACAGCCCCAGATCGATGCCATTGACGCCAAAGCGCGCACCTTCGGCAGCCACCGCCAGATCACACTGCGCCACCAGTTGACACCCGGCCGCCGTCGCCAGCCCTTGCACGCGGGCAATCACTGGCACCGGCAGCTTCAGCAACGACAGCATCATCCGGCTGCACTGCTCGAACAAGCGCTGGTAGTAGTCCAGCCGGACGTTGGCCCGCATCTGCCGCAAGTCATGCCCTGCGCAAAACGCCTTGCCCTCGGCGGCAATGACCAGCACGCGCGCGCCCTCGTCGGCAGCCACGTCGTCGATTTGGCCTTGCAGCGCGTCCAGCATGGCCTCGCTAAGCACGTTGAACGAGCGCGGCTGATTCAAGGTCAGCACATACACCCCGCGCTCATCGCGCTGGTGCAGCACAGGCGGGTCGGAATCGGCGAAAGCGGTCATGGCGGTTTTGACAAACGGCGAAGGCTGCAATGGTATTGCAGGATGCAGCCAGCACTTATGCGGAAGCTTTACGGACTGATCTTTCTTTGAGGGTGTTTACCATTCCGGCACGAGCGTGACCTTGTCCCTGGCTCATCCCCTCGCCAACTCAGCCAGCGCGATGTCAAATTCAGTGGGCGTGTGCAAGCGCCGCATCGGCGGCAACGCGGCCAGCAGGCGGCGGCCGTAGCTCATCTGGGTCAGACGGGTATCGCAAATGACCAGCACGCCGGTGTCGGTTTCGCGCCGGATCAGACGCCCCGCGCCTTGCTTGAGGGCGACTGCCGCCTCGGGCACCGAATAGTCGGCAAAGGCGCTGCGGCCTTGCGACTCGATGCGGCGGCAGCGCGCCTCGACCAGCGGATCGCCGGGCGGTGGGAACGGCAGTTTGTCGATGATGAGCAGTTGCAGCGCTTGACCGGGCATATCCACACCTTCCCAGAACGAGGCCGAGGCGACCAGCACACAGCCGGGTGCGCCGCCCTCACCGCCGTGCCGGAAGCGCTCCATCAGCGCGCGCTTGGGCAAGCTGCCTTGCACCAGCACCTCTATCCCCGCATCGGAGCCGAAGCGTTCGACCAGTTTGTCGCCAATGCTGCGTAGCGCGCGCAAGGTAGTGGTCAGCACCATGGTACGCCCGCCCAGCCGTGCTGCCGCGTCGCCAGCCAGTTGCGCAACCTGGGCGCTGTGCGCGGTATCGGCGGGACGCACGATGTGCGGCGGTACGTAGAGCGCGGCCTGGCGCGCGTAGTCAAATGGGCTGCCGATGCGCAGCACTTCGGCATCCTGCAAGCCGCAGGGCTGGGTAAACCACGTCAGGCGTTCGTCGTCGCCCAGGGTAGCGGAGACGAACACCCAGGCGCGGCAGTGTTCCTGCCCGGCCTTGGCATCAGTGTCAGAAGGCCACGCGTCAGGCCGCTCCGCGGCGCCCGTGGTTTGCCCGGACACTGGGTACGCCCCCTCGGAGGAATGGCGAGTCAGCACCCCAGGGGGGACCAATTTCCCGGCAATGTCCAGCGGCGATTCGACCAGCCGCAGCCCCATGCCGACGTCGGCCCAGCGCACCAGCGTCGGCTCGCACGGTTCGGCAAAGCGTTGCAGGCGGGCGGTGAGCGCCGCGGCGCGCTCGGCCAAGCGGGCGAAGTCGGGGGCATGTTCGCTCACCGCGTCCAGCGGCGCGGCGCAGGCGCTCAAGGCGTCATGCAGCCGTTGCAGACTGCGCGGCCACTGCGCCGGATCGACGCCCTCGGGCGCGCTGCCATCCCAGCGTAGCCGGGCGCTGGCGCGACCGTGACTGACGGCGAGCCGCAGATCGCGCGCGGCGGTTTCCACGCCGCCGGCGAGCAGCATCCAGTCAGCCAGCCCGCGCGCGTGTTGCAAGCCGGCGGCCAGCAAGTCGCGCGCGAAATCCAGCAACTGCCCGGTGGCCAGTTGCTGACCCAAAAATTGGATACCAGTTTCGTTGAGTTGGTGCGCCTCGTCGAAGATCGCCACGCGCACCGTCGGCAGCAACTCGGCCACGCCCGATTCGCGCACCGCCAGATCAGCAAAAAACAGGTGATGGTTGATAACTACCACATCGGCTGCCATCGCTTGTCGCCGCGCCAAGTTGACATGGCAAGCGCGCCACTGCGGGCAATCTGCGCCCAGGCAGTTTTCGCGCGTGGAGGTGATGAGCGGGATGAGCGACGAGCGCTCGTCCAGATCGGTCAACTCGGCCAGATCGCCGGTGCGTGTGACGCCTGCCCATTGCCCTATTTTTTCAAGCATCCGGCGCGCGCTCGAGCGGCCGCTGTCAGCGGACTGTCCGGCAGAATCAAGGCGGTGCAAGCACAAGTAGCTGGCGCGCCCCTTGAGCAGCGCCGTGCGCACCGGCACGTTCAAAGCCTGGGCCAGCCGTGGCAGATCACGCCCATACAGTTGATCTTGCAGCGTTTTGGTGGCGGTCGACAGCAACGCGCGCTGGCCCGACAGCAGTGCCGGCACCAGGTAGGCAAAGGTCTTGCCGACGCCGGTAGCGGCCTCAGCCACCAGCGCGCCGCCCTGCTCCAGTGCGCGCGCCACTGCCAGCGCCAACTGGGTCTGGCCGTCGCGCACGCCAAACCCCTCGGTCGCGCCGCCAAGCGGGCCGCCGCTGCCGAACGCCGTCTGCACGGCCCGCTCGAACGGCGTCATGCGGGTTCTTTAGGCTCCAGCGTTGCTTCCAGCCGCGTGATGGCGTCGCGCAGAGCCAGTCGGCGCTTTTTCAGCCGCCGCAGCATGAGTTGGTCGGGCGGCGACTGCTCGGCCAGACGGTCGATCAAGGCGTCCAGATCGGCATGCTCGATGCGCAACTCGATCAGTTGCCTCTCCGGGGAATGCAGGTTGGAAGTCACGAAAACAGTCGCCAGCGGCAATCAATGATGCCCAACTTCGCCCAATAGTAAGGCCCCAATAGTAAGGTTCGAATGATACGGCTTCACAAGTGTGGATCAGAGGAAAATGGGCAAAGGCCATCGATCCAGTGCCTGTAGCCTGTAAATAGTCAGCCTCGCAAAATCCATCTTGGTTATCCATGGCGCTGGGGCGCCACGGGCGGCGGTGACAATTTTTCGCGTGTGAGCGTCAATACCGAACCTGAAAACGACGGTTGACCGCGGTTTTCAGGATCAACGCTTGACGCGGAGATAAGCAAGCCCGTTCATATCCACCCCGTCCCCTGGAAATGTAACGAGCCGACGTTCCACCAGGCCATTGTCACGCTGCAACTCCATCACCCAGCCCTTGATCCGGTAGCGTCCGGTATTGGCCGCGCCATTGTTGCTGCGTCTGTTGACGCCACCGGCGGCAATCGGCCCGGAATCGGAATCGCGCTCACCGGAGACGAACGTTGACGTTCGCGATCCCCTTGAATTGGAAATACCGGTCGCCCCGCTGACGTGCCCATTCGTCGCTTGCAGCGAACCGGTGCCAGCGGT
The DNA here is from genome assembly GCA_031277295.1 of Burkholderiaceae bacterium. Lineage (GTDB taxonomy): Bacteria > Pseudomonadota > Gammaproteobacteria > Burkholderiales > Burkholderiaceae_C > Ottowia. The sequence goes on from JAITMV010000216.1 coordinate 5,439, forward strand.
GGTGTAACCGGAGATTTCAAAGCGGCCATCGGGAAAGAAAGTCCAAGCGGATGTACTCGTGTTCAGGCCGGTGAAGGTGCTGCCCGACATGTTGTAGTTCTTCCAGGAACCGTTCAGACGCGTACCGTCACTGGCAGGTTTGACCAGCCAGCCACCCTTCAAGGGCTTCCACGCGCCGCCATTGGCACGAACTTCGTACCTGCCGCCGCCACCACGCCACTGCGTCCAGTATTTGGGCTGCAACTGGCGCGATGCATCGACGTTAAGCTCGTCGGGAGGAAATTTCAGCCCCCTGTAAGCAGTGCCGTCCGTGAGCAGCAACCAGGTGGTATGCTGGATCTGACTCATGCCCGAACCGTAAATCGGCGCGTTTTCCCAGGTCACGTAGATTCCGTCGATCTGACGATCAGCAACGCCCTGACCAGGGTTGGCGCGTATGGCTTTTGCAATGGCCTTGTAATCCTTTGGAGCCGGGGACTTTATCGGCGCCGAGTATCCAACCGGCGTCTCGGAAGTGCCACCGCCTCTGAGCAGCGCTGACGCATTGCCTTGCAGCGCGATGTTCAGCGTCTTTTTGAAACCGTCGAGGTGGCGCGCCAGAGCGTCGCCACCCTTCGCTCGCAGACGTACCAATTGCGCCTCGTTGCCCTCGCGCACAGGCATCAGCATATATTGCAACGCCGCGCCATCGGCGGAACACATCTGCTCGACCGTGCCTGACGACTGCAATTGCACAAGCCCGCAGTTGCTGCCCTGCGTAGCTCCGGCCTGCTGGCGAATCCGCGACAACTGGCTTTGCAAATTGACGCCCGGTTGCAATTGGCTTCGCGGAGCGACCCAGACCTCGAAAACCTCACCGGCGCCAATGTCCTTGGGCGAAAAGGTGACTCCCCGATTTTCACCACGCGCCGACCAGCCGGCGGGCAGTGACTGAGCATAGGCCGTGCCGACGCCAATCAACAATCCCAGCAGCACCGGCACACTTGGCAGTAATCCCGATGCCGAGCGGTTTGAAAAACGGCGCGCAGGCACTTGAAAAGATGCACAGTCTGCAATCAACACCAATAGACCTCCCGCTAGAGCGGATGAACACTTCGCAGGCTCTCAGGGGCACTGCTTGAGGGCCAGCCGGCTATATTCAAATTTTAGAGCAAAAGATCAGCCGTGATCTTTGATAAATGCGGCGCAAGCATTTACTAAAACGCGCGTTAGTAAAGTGGGTTTGTGAATTAAATTTGTTTGTTAGTATTTTCCTCAAGAGAGGAAAGAGTGAATATCTCCGTCAATGCCGCCTATCAAGCCGAGCTAAAAGCCCGCGGCTACCGCAGCGACCCGGCGCAGTTGCGCGCCGTCGAGGCGCTGCAACGCTGCGCCGACGACTGGGCGGCGTACAAGGGCAAGCGATCCAACTCGCTGAAAAAACTGTTCAACCACCCCGAGCTGCCCAAGGGCGTCTACATGTACGGCGGCGTCGGGCGCGGCAAGAGTTTTTTGATGGATTGCTTTTACCAGGCTGTGCCGATCCGCCGCAAGACCCGGCTGCACTTTCACGAATTCATGCGCGAGGTGCACCGTGAATTGGCCGGGCTGAAGGGCACCGTCAACCCGCTGGACGAGTTGGGCCGGCGCATGGCGCGGCGCTTCAAGCTGATCTGCTTTGACGAGTTTCACGTCGCCGACATCACCGATGCCCTAATTTTGCACCGCCTGCTGGCGGCACTGTTCGACAACGGCGTCGGCTTTGTCACCACCAGCAACTTCAAGCCAGACGACCTGTACCCTGACGGCATGCACCGCGACCGCATCCTGCCGGCCATCGCGCTGCTGAACGCGCGCATGGAGGTTATCAATGTCGATAACGGCACTGACTATCGCCAGCACGTGCTGACGCAGGTGCGGCTGTACCACACGCCGCTGGGGCCGCAAGCCGATGCGGAAATGACGGCTACCTTCGAGCGCCTGGCCGCCAGCCGCGACGATGATCCGCTATTGCACATCGAATCACGCCAGATCCGCGCCCGCCGCCGCGCTGGCGGCGTAGTGTGGTTCGACTTCAAGGAGTTGTGCGGCGGCCCGCGCTCGCAAAACGACTATCTGGAAATCGCTAGCCAGTTCCATACCGTGCTGCTGTCAGACGTGCCGCAAATGTTCGTGCGCCATGCGTCGGAGGCGCGCCGCTTCACCTGGCTGGTGGACGTGCTTTACGATCGGCGCTGCAAGTTCATCCTGTCGGCTGCCGTGCCGTCCGAGCAGCTTTACACTGAGGGGCCTTTGGCGCACGAATTTCCGCGCACCGTCTCGCGCCTGATCGAAATGCAGTCAACCGAATACCTTGCGCTGGAGCGCCGTACCGTTGATACGCACTTGGTATGAAACTCCTTGGGTTGAGCGTTTGGCGTGGGCGGTTTGTCGGCGATGCGTCGCGGGCCGAAAAGGTGTTCACGCCGGACGTCGAGCGCCGCGTAAAACCGGCTCCTTTCTTCGCGGATGGCGTCAGGCGCAATGGATTACCGATATGAAGCATCTTTTTCTTTGTCTGCTGTTTACTGTCGGCGCTTTGACGGCCTGCTCATCCGCGCCGTCTGCGCGGCGGGATGGGGATGCCGACCTGATTGCTGCCCGCACGTTGGCCGCCGCCGCGCCGCCCGAGGGCCAACCGCTGGATCCTTGGCTTGGTACCGAGCGCGCCCGCATCACGTCTGAGCGCGATGCAGCCTATCAGCGCTTCGAGCAAGCCGAAAAGATCTGCTGGCGGCGTTTTGCCGTCAACGACTGCATCAGCCGGGCGCGCACGGCCCGCCGCGCTACGCTGGAGCGGCTGCGTCAAGAAGACTTGGCGTTAAACGCCATTGAGCGCCAGCGCCTGACGGCTGCGCGGTTGAAACAGTTGGAGCGCAAGCAGCAATAGGAAAACCGCTTTCAGTGGGAATTCATGGTTCCGCTCGAAGGGTCAATGGCTCACTCCCCCAGCGCCTCGCGCACCGTTGTCAATTGCCGGCGCGAGACGGGCAGCGCTTGATCGATACCAGCCAGACGCACCGCCCAGCCGTCGCCTTCTGCGCAGTCGCGGTGGCGCACCAGGGCGCGGATGGCTGCTCGGCTCACCAGGGTATTGCGGTGGATGCGCACAAAGCGCCCCGGATAGCGGTCTTCCAACTGGTTCAGGCTGTCGTCGAGCAAGTAGGAGGCATCGGCGGTGCGCACGGTGACGTATTTCAGTTCGGCTTTCAGGTACAGCACCTCGGTCAACGGCACGCGCACGGTGCGTCCGCGCTCGGCGATCAGCAACCATTGGTTGGCTGCGTCGGCCCGCGATACAGGCCGGGCGGCCAGCAGACGATCAACTTTTTGCATGGCGGCTTGCAGGCGCTCCAGGCGCACCGGCTTGGTCAGGTAGTCAACCGCCTCCACCTCGAAAGCCCGCACCGCGTATTCGGCATGAGCAGTGACAAACACCACCAGCGGCGGATACGGCGCCTCGCGCAGCGCTTCGGCAAGCCGCAGACCATCGGCGCCCGGCATGTGGATGTCCAGCAGCGCCACGTCGAAACGCTGACGCTGCGCCAGTTCTACGGCCTGTACGGCATTGCCGGCCTCGCCGGTGGCCAGCGCGGTGGGCTGTCGGCATTCGGCCAGCAGGGTGCGCAGGCGCGTTCGGGCCAGCGGTTCGTCATCAACGATCAGAACTTGCAGCGCGCTCATATCAACCTCTATTCCGTTGCCTCTGACTCGGGCCTGGCGCGTATCGGTACCTCGATACGGGCCTGATAAATGCCGTTGCGCAACACGGTGCGAAAACTGCCTTGCAGGTCATGCAGCAAACGCAGACGGTCACGCACGTTGTTCAGCGCAATGCCGTGGCCGCGGCTGCCTTGGCCCGTCGGCACGGTGTTGGTGACCAAGATCACCGCAGTTTGCTGGCGCAACCGGGCCGACACGCGCAATTGTGCGCCTTCGGCGCTGGGTTCGACGCCGTGCTTAATGGCATTTTCAACCAGCGGCTGCAAGATTAGCGGCGGCAAGCAGGCGGCGTTGACGCGCGCATCCAGCGCCCATTGCACGCGCAAGCGCTGGCCAAAGCGCACTTGCTCGATTTCAAGATAGCGGCGCGCCAATTCGATCTCTTCGCCTACCGTGGAGGAGATGTCATTGTGCTCGGCCAGAGCCTGACGAAACAGATCCGACAGGTCTTCCAAGATGGTTTGCGCCTTGGCCGGGTCTTCGCGCACCAGCGCGATGGCGCTGTTAAGGGTGTTAAACAAAAAGTGCGGACGGATGCGCGCCTGCAACTCGCTCAACCGCGCGGAAGTGGTTGCCGGGGTATTGCCGCGTGCGCGCCAGCGCAAGCCGGCCACCAGTCCGGCGGCCAGTAGCGCGCCTGCGCAGGTGCTGGCCAGCCACGGCGCGGCGCTGAACAGGCCCAGCCCGGCCAGCGCGCCGCAAGCCGCAAGCCCGGCCAGCGCGCCCATGACTACGCCGGCCACCGCCTGCGCCGCCCACGGCAGACGCGCCAGCGGCACCTTCAAGCCGCACGCCGCCACCAACCACAGCAGTGTGGCGGGCATGGCCCCGCCAGTGACCAATGCCACGTGCGCGCCCCATTCAGCCACACTGTCGGCGGCGAACATCAGCCCGACCGCCAACACCGCCTCGACGTACAGCACGGCGCGCAATACCACACCGGCCTGGCAAGCATCAAACACCCATTGCGGCGCGCGCGGGACTTTGCGCTCGTCCAAGGTCGATAGAATTTGCGGGTCTTTCATGCGCGTTGGCACCCGAGTTTAGGAATGCAGCTCAAATGACGGAATGACTTCGCCGCCGCGCGGCATCAATGACGCGCCTAACGGCGCATGATGGCAGAGGTTATTTCGTCATGCTTGGCGCAGCCGGCGTCATTTCGTCATTCCGCCTTTGTTTTCCCGATGACCTCCAGCCAATTGAGCACCAAATCCCAAGCCTGGTCAGCGCTGTTTTCCGAGCCGATGAGTGAACTGGTGCAACGCTACACCGCCAGCGTCGGCTTTGACCAACGGCTGTGGCGCGCCGACATCCAGGGCAGTCTGGCTCACGCCGAGATGCTGACGGCCCAGGGCATCATCGGCGCGCAAGACTTGGCCGATATCCGGCGCGGCATGGCGCAAATCACGCAAGAAATCGAAAACGGCGCGTTTGACTGGAAACTGGCGCTCGAAGACGTACACCTGAACATCGAAGCGCGCCTGACCCAACTGGTGGGCGACGCCGGCAAGCGCCTGCACACCGGCCGCAGCCGCAACGACCAAGTCGCCACCGACATCCGCCTGTGGCTGCGCGGCGAAATCGACTTGCTGAGCAGCCTGCTGCGCGAATTGCAACTGACCCTGCTCGAAGTCGCCGAACGGCACGTTGAAGTCGTCCTGCCCGGCTTCACCCATCTGCAAGTGGCGCAGCCGGTCAGCTTTGCCCACCACTTGCTGGCCTACGTCGAGATGTTCAGCCGCGACGAGCAGCGCCTGCAAGACGCGCGCCGCCGCGTCAACCAGTTGCCGCTGGGCAGCGCCGCGCTGGCCGGCACCACCTACCCGCTGGAGCGCGAGCGCGTCGCGCGAGCGCTGGGCATGGACGGCGTCTGCGCCAACAGCCTGGACGCCGTCAGCGACCGCGACTTCGCGATTGAATTCACCGCCGCCGCCAGCCTGTGCATGGTGCACGTCAGCCGCCTGTCGGAAGAGCTGATTCTGTGGATGAGCCAGAACTTCGCCTTCATCCGCATCGCCGACCGCTTTACCACCGGATCGTCGATCATGCCGCAGAAGAAAAACCCCGACGTGCCCGAACTGGCGCGCGGCAAAACCGGCCGCGTCGTCGGCCACCTGATGGCCCTGTTGATGCTGATGAAGGGCCAGCCGCTGGCCTACAACAAAGACAACCAGGAAGACAAGGAGCCGCTGTTCGACACCGTCGATACCCTGCGCGACACGCTGCGCATCTTCATCGACATGATCGGCGGCCAGCCCAACCCCGCCACCGGCGCCAAGGAAGGCGGCATCACCGTCAACCCCCAGGCGATGGAACAGGCGGCCCAGAAAGGCCACGCCACCGCCACCGACTTGGCCGACTATCTGGTGAAAAAAGGGCTGCCCTTTCGCGACGCGCACGAGACCGTGGCCAGTGCCGTCAAGTCCGCCAGCGCGCGCGGGTGCGATCTGTCCGAGCTACCGCTGCCAGCGCTGCGCGAATTCCACCCCGCCATCGAGCAAGACGTGTACGAGGTACTGTCGTTGCAGGGCAGCCTGAACGCGCGCGACACCCTCGGCGGCACCGCCCCAACCCAGGTACGCGCCCAAATCGCGCGGCACCGCGTCAGGCTGGAAAGCGCCGGCCTGCCTTAAGGCAACACTGAACAAGTCATTGCGAGCATGACCAAATGACTCGCTGACATGCGCGACTGAGGCGATTGTTGGGCTTGCCGAGGCTACCAGAGTATTTTTGCTAGCGCTAGGCCAATGCCCACGGCGGCGGCGAGCATGGCGCCGAGTTTGACGGTCATGCGTAGCTCAAGCTCGCGCAGGTCTGCTTTGGTTGCTAAGTCCTTGAGGTTGACTTCGAGCGCGTCGGATAGCGCGCTGGCTTGGGCCTTGGCTTGTTCGCGCGAAAAGCCGGCAGCCTCTAGCGTGTCGGCATATTTGAGTGTGTCGAAGGTGGCGGTGGCCATGCGTACCAGTGTAGCACTGGTCAAAAAAGGCGTGGCGCTTTGGCGCGCGAGGCCGCGCCGCGCCTGGTCGAACGCGCCGGTGCAACGTGGCCGTGTGCGTGGCCTGGCGCGGCGAGCCTGCCGCGCGGGCCGCTTGGCTTGCTGGCGCCGCCGCGCGCTGGTTGGCGTGATGGACGGCGTGACGCGGGGCGCTCGCTGGTAATCGGCGGGAACGGTTTTGCCGGCTCCAGGCCCGGCACCATCAGCGGCGTGAACGGCTGGCGCGTGTGCGCCTCGATGTCGGCCAGCCGCTTGCGGTCGCGCCACTCGGCCAGCGTCACGGCCAGCCCGGCGCGGCCGGCGCGGCCGGTGCGGCCGATGCGGTGGGTATAGTCCTCGGCCTTCATCGGCAGGCCGTGATTGATGACGTGGGTGATGGCTGGCACGTCGATGCCGCGCGCGGCGACGTCGGTGGCAACCAAGATTTGCACCTTGCCCTCGCGCAGCGCTTTCAGGCGGCGGTTGCGTAGCGCCTGGCTTAGCGCGCCGTGCAGCGACACGGCGGCAAAGCCGGCTTGCTGCAAATCGGCGGCCAGTTGCTCGCATTCGATCTGGGTGCAGGCAAAGACAATGGCTTGGCCGATGGCGGGGTCGCGCAGCCAATGGTCCAGCAGCGCGCGGCGGTGCGCCGGGCTGTCGGCCCAGTACAGCTCCTGCCGGATGTCGGCGTGGCCTTGATCGGGCCGGTCGAGCTGCACCTTTTGTACGCGCGCGCCGCCTTCGTGCATGACGCGCACGGCCAGCCTCTGGATCGGCGCGGCAAACGTGGCGCTGAACATCATGGTCTGCTGGCGCGCGGCAGTCAGTTGGTGAATGTCGGCCAGCGCGTCGGCAAAGCCCAGATCGAGCATACGGTCGGCCTCGTCCACCACCAAAAAGCGCACTTGGTCAAGCGCGATTTGCCCACCCTGCCGCAAGTCGAGCAAACGGCCTGGCGTGGCCACCACCAGGGTGGCGTTCTGCAATTGCGCAATCTGCTCGCGGTACGGCATGCCGCCGATCACGCTGGCGATGCGCAGGTTGCGGCAGTGCCTGACTAAATCGATGGCCTCGCGCGCCACCTGCTGCGCCAACTCGCGCGTCGGACACAGCACCAGCGCGGCCGGCGTGGCCGGCTTGAAGCGGCGCGGATCGAGCGGGTTGCGGCGGCGCGGCTTTTTGGGCGCGGGCAAGCCCTGGGCCAGCGCTTGGGCTACCTGGGCGTCCCATGCGGCCTGCTGGCGCGCGGCGGCTTCGCGCTGCGCGCCGATCAGCGCGTGCAGCACGGGCAGTAAATAGGCCGCGGTTTTACCGCTGCCGGTTTGGCTGCTGACCATCAGGTCGTTGCAGCCTTCGGAGTGCGGCGCTAGCGCCAAGGCAATGGCGCGCTGCTGCACTGGCGTCGGCACGGTGTAACCCAGGTCGGCCACGGCAGCCAGCAACTCGGGCGCTAAGCCCATCGACTCAAAGCGATCGGCGACAACCGCGCCCCGAGCGGCATCCGGCGCTTGACGGCCGGGCGCGCAAGCGCCGGTTTGCTCGAAAAAAGGCATGATGGTGGTTTACTTTCTTGCTGGCCGCGCCCCGCGAGCCTGTGAATAAATGAATGACAAAATGACCGCGCTAAGGGCGACGCGTGATCGCACCTTGCGGTGCATGACTGCATTGACCGGAGCAAAAAGCGGCTGCAAGAATGGGCCGCCAATTCAGGCCGCCACGTGCGAGGAGACTCAAGCGGTTTCGATCCAAATCCTCCACGTGCGCTCGCGCGAGCGCGCGAGCAACGGGTAAATGGGAATTATCGCACCATCTCAAAATGCTCCACGACGACACGACGACGGGTGCGATTGAAAGTGATGTGTCGCGGTTTTGCTCCCTCCCCTTCAAGGGGAGGGCTGGGGTGGGGATCAGCGACGCTTGCACTCATAGAACACTCATTAGCTGCGCGACGCCGCTGATCCCCATCCCTACCCTTGTATCCATTGGAGACGGCCGTTGTCAGGCATACAGGGCAACCACAAGGGTTGCCCCAACGATGCCGTGCAAAACGGGTCGGGTTCGCGCTTGCCCTCGCCCGCTTGTCAGACAAGAGGTCAGTTGCCGCCCTTAAGGACCGCCAGCGCGGCAAACGGATGCGGCGGCGTTGAGGTGGCGGCGTCAAAATCATCGTCCTGGGCCGACAGCCGCACTTGCCGCGGGCATTGCGCGTGGCGTGGAACCAGCGGCTGCGCCAGCAGCAGTTCGTCTTCGACCAACGCATGTATATCCAGCGCCTTGGTCAGTTCGAGCACGTCGTCTTCCGACGTCTCGTCAAGCGCCGCCGCGGATGCTTCGTCGGGCATGAAGATGAAATGCGCGTCGATATGCACCGGCACCGGTACCGGCCCCAGGCAGCGCTGGCAGGTCAGCGGCAAGACAGCGTCAGCAACCAGATGCAGCGCCGGCCGAACGCTGCCGTCGGCGGCGTCGCGGTATTCGCCGCGCGCCTGCCAATTGACCCACGAATCGGCCCCGAGCGCTGCCGGATCAAGCGTCAAACGCTTATAGCCCGGCAGCAATTCACGCCCTTGCAACGTTGCCCCTGCCTGCGCGAAAGCAGCCGCATCGAGCCGGCGCGCCTGAAAGGTCTTGTCCATTGGGACAGTGTACGAGAATCGGCATGATGACCCACCTGAGCACCGACAGCGCTCGCCCGCTGGTATTAGGCTCCACCTCGCGTTACCGACGCGAGCTACTGACGCGCCTGCGCCTGGCTTTCGACGTGGTGACGCCCGAAGCCGAAGAAACGCCACTGCCCGGCGAAACCCCGGCCGCCTTGGCCCATCGGCTGGCGCTGGCCAAGGCGCTGGACGTGGCTGCCCACAGGCCCGAAGCAGTGGTCATCGGCTCCGACCAGGTCGCCGACCTGGACGGCCAGCCCCTGGGCAAGCCCGGTTCGCACGCGCGCGCGGTAGCGCAGTTGCGGCGCATGAGCGGCCGCACGGTAATCTTCCATACCGCCGTGGCGGTGGTGTGCCGGGCGAGCGGTTTTCAGCAAATCGATCTGGCGCCGGTGCGGGTGCGTTTTCGTACCCTGAACGCGGACGAAATCGAGCGTTATCTGCGCGCTGAAACGCCCTACGACTGCGCCGGCAGCGCCAAGAGCGAAGGATTGGGCATCGCCTTGCTGGAGGCCATCAACAGCGACGACCCGACGGCCTTGGTCGGCCTGCCGCTGATCCGCACCGCGCGCCTGCTGCGCGCCGCTGGCCTGATATTGCCGTGACCACCGCTACCCTGTACCTAGTGCCCACGCCGCTGGATCACGGCTGTGACAGCCTGACGCCGCTGGATCAAGTGTTGCCGCTGGGCACCATCGAAGCCGCCGCGTCGCTCGCGCATTGGATTGGCGAAAACGCCAAGTCCACGCGCGCCTTTCTCAAGCGCGTGGCCGACGTCGCGCCGCTCGCGCTGCCAATCCAGGCGCAGCAAATTACGGAGCTGCCGCACGCCGCGCACAAAAAGGGCGACCACGCGGGCAGCAGCGGCGCGCAATTCGACGCCCGCGCCTTGCTTGCGCCCGCCCTGCAAGGGCACGACATCGGACTCATCAGCGAAGCCGGCATGCCCGCCGTGGCCGACCCCGGCAGCTCGGTGGTGCGCGCCGCGCACGAGCTAAACCTGCGCGTGGTGCCGCTGGTCGGCCCGGTTTCGATCCTGCTGGCGTTGGCGGCCAGCGGCCTGAATGGTCAACGCTTTGCCTTCGCCGGCTACCTGCCGCAAGACCAGGCGGCTCGCGTTCAACAGTTGAAACAGTTGGAAGCGCGCGCCCTGCAAACCGGCGAAACGCAGTTGTTCATCGAGACGCCTTACCGCAACGCGGCGCTGATGCAGTCAATGCTAGCCAGCCTGAGCGCCACCACGCGCCTGACCGCGTGCAGCGGCGTCACCTTGCCGCAAGCCAGCATTGTCACCCGCACCATTGCGCAATGGCGCAAACCATCCGCTTTAGCGTCCTGGCACGCCAGACTGCCCGCCGTGTACGCCATCGGCGTTTGAGCGCAGGGGGCATCCCCCTTATCGATAAGCAGCAGGGCGCACATGAGACAATTTCATGTTTTCCCGGCCTGCCATAAGGAGCCCATTTCATGGACGCAGAACACATCAACCAGATCGGCACCCGCATCGACGACTTGCTTGCCCGCGTCGGCGCGTTACGGGGGTATCTTTGACTACGACGCCAAGGCCGAACGGCTGCGCACGGTAAATGCCGCATTGGAAGATCCGGCGGTATGGAACGACCCGCGCAAGGCGCAGGAATTGGGCAAGGAAAAAAAAGCGCTGGACGGCGTGGTGCTGACGCTTGACGAACTGACGCGGAGCTTGTCCGACAACGCCGAATTGTTCGAGTTGAGCCGAGACGACAACGACCCGTCCGCCCTGCAGGCGATTGATGACGACGTCGGACGGCTGGCGGCAACGGTGGAAGAACTGGAATTCCGCCGCATGTTCAACCAGCCCGCCGACCCCAGCAACGCCTTCATCGACATTCAGGCCGGCGCCGGCGGCACCGAGGCGCAAGACTGGGCCAGCATGCTGCTGCGCCAGTACCTGAAATACGCCGAGCGCAAGGGCTTCAAGGCCGACATCGAAGACGAAATGCCGGGCGAAACCGCCGGCATCAAAAGCGCCACCGTCAAAGTCGAGGGCGAATACGCCTACGGCCTGCTGCGCACCGAAACCGGCGTGCATCGCCTGGTGCGCAAAAGCCCGTTTGACTCCGCTGGTGGCCGCCACACCTCGTTCGCGTCGATCTTCGTCTATCCCGAAATCGACGACTCGATCCAGATCGACATCAACCCCGCCGACGTGCGCGTGGACACCTACCGTGCCAGCGGCGCGGGCGGCCAGCACATCAACAAGACCGACTCGGCGGTGCGCCTGACGCACCTGCCCACCGGCATCGTGGTGCAGTGCCAAGACAGCCGCAGCCAGCACAGCAACCGCGACGTCGCCTGGCGGCGGCTGCGTTCGCGCCTGTACGACCATGAAATGCGCAAGCGCATGGAAGAACAGCAAAAACTGGAAGACAGCAAAACCGACGTTGGCTGGGGCCACCAGATCCGCAGCTACGTGCTAGACAACAGCCGCATCAAGGACTTGCGCACCAACGTGGAAATCAGCAACACGCAAAAGGTGCTGGATGGGGATTTGGACCCGTTTATCGAAGCCAGTCTCAAACAAGGCGTTTAGCGTTCAGGTAAATATTGGAAAAACAAAGCCCCAGCGACTGGGGTACATAGCGCATGACCAACACAAAACGTGGGCATGAACAAAACCATTCACTCCACCAAGGGCAAGCGCTCGGAAGTGCTTTGGACGAACTGCGATCCACAAAAACAAACCCCAAAGGAATTGTTCGCATGACGCCCGACCGGGTACTGAAAAGCATCCGGCGGCAATCCGCCGCGCCTCTGAATCGTTCCGTCATCGCCGATCCCGTTATCCGTGATCAGGTTAACCGTGTATACCGTTGCACGGGCAGCCGCGCATGTGTGCGGCTGACCATGCGCAGCGAATAAACCAGCTACTGATTCGAAAGCAAGCAAGGACCCCCATGCGTGAAGGACAAGCCACCGTTACCCGCCGTCTGGACTATGCGCCACCGGCGTTCTGGATCGACAGCGTGGAGCTGACGTTCGACCTCGACCCGGTAAAGACCCGCGTGCTCAACCGGATGCGGCTGCGCCGCAATCCTGACGTGCCAAAGCAACCGTTGCGGTTGGACGGCGACGATCTGAATCTGGCGCGCGTGCTGCTGGACGGACAAGGTTGCAGTTTTCGCGTCGACGGCCCGACGCTGGTGCTGGAGCAACTGCCCGAAGACAGCGCGCCGTTCGAGTTGGAGATATTCACCACCTGCGCGCCGCAAGACAACACCCGACTGATGGGTTTGTTCATGAGCGGCGGCGACTTTTTCACCCAGTGTGAGGCACAAGGCTTCCGCCGCATCACCTATTTCCTGGACCGACCCGACGTCATGGCGACCTACACCGTCACGCTGCGCGCCGACAAGTCGCGCTGGCCGGTGCTGCTGGCCGGAGGCAATCTGATCGAACAAGGCGATCTGGACGACGGCCGGCACTACGCCACCTGGCACGACCCGCATAAAAAACCCAGCTACCTGTTCGCTCTGGTTGCCGGGCGGTTGGCCGCGCGCGAGCAGTGCGTCACCACCCTGGCAGGCAAGCAGCATCTGCTGCAAATCTACGTGCGCCCCGGTGATCTGGAGCAGACCGAACACGCGCTGAACGCGCTGACACATGCCGTGCTATGGGATGAGGCGCGCTTTGGCCTGTCGCTCGATTTATACCGTTTCATGATCGTTGCCACCGGCGACTTCAACATGGGCGCGATGGAAAACAAAGGCCTGAACATCTTCAACACCCGCTACGTGCTAGCCAAGCCGTCCACCGCCACCGACGCCGATTACGACGCGGTGGAAAGCGTAATCGGCCACGAATACTTTCACAACTGGACGGGCAATCGCGTCACCTGCCGCGACTGGTTTCAACTCTCGCTGAAAGAGGGGTTGACGGTATTTCGCGACCAGGAATTCAGCATGGACTTGGCCGGCACTCCCAGCGCGCGGGCGGTGCGGCGCATCGGCCACGTGATGAATCTGCGCGCCCACCAGTTCCCCGAAGACGCTGGCCCCATGGCCCACCCGGTACGCCCCGACGAGTATCTGGAAATCAGCAACTTCTACACCACCACCATCTACGAAAAAGGCGCCGAAGTGGTGCGCATGATGCAGACGTTGACCGGCCGCACCGGCTTCCGCAAGGGCATGGATCTGTACTTTCAGCGTCACGACGGTCAAGCCGTCACTTGTGATGACTTCGTCCAAGCGGTGGCCGACGCCAATTCCGGTGGTGATCTGGCGCGGCTGCTGCCCCAATTCAAACGCTGGTACGCGCAGGCCGGCACGCCCGTGGTGCGCGCCAAGGGGCATTACGACGCGAACACACGCCGCTACACCCTGACGCTGACCCAAAGCTGCCCGGCCACGCCCGGCCAAGCACACAAAGAACCGTTCGTGATCCCGATCCAACTCGGACTGCTCGGCCCTGACGGGCGCGATCTGCCTCTGCGTCTGGCGCCCGAGTCAGCCTCCGGCCCGCGCGTCATTGACGGCCACGTCTTCTTCGTATTGAGCCAAACCGAGGCCACCCTGATCTTTACCGACGTAGACGCCGCGCCCGTACCCTCGCTGCTGCGCGGTTTTTCCGCCCCGGTGCAACTGCGCTGCGACCACGGCGCGGCCGACTGGCTACACCTGCTGGCGCACGATAGCGATCCCTTCAACCGCTGGGAGGCCGGGCAGCAAGCAGCGCTGCAAGTGGCTCTTGAGCATGTGTCCGCTAGCTTCGGCGCTGACGGCATCAGCGCGACACCGCTGTCGGAGGCACACCTTGATGCTCTGCGCGCCGTGCTGCGCAACCCTGATCTGGACGCCGCCTTCAAGGCATTGGCGCTGGCCTTGCCCGCCGAGGATTACATCGCCGAGCAGCTTGCCAGCATTGATCCGCAACGCATCCATGCCGTCGCCGACGCCATGCGTATCCAACTGGCCCGCGCGCTGCAAGACGACTGGCGGCACGCCTTCGAGCAAAACGCCGACACCGGCGCCTACCGGCCCGATCCCGTCGCATCGGGTCGGCGTGCGCTGGCCGGCCTGGCGCTACGCAACTTGTGCCTGGCCGCCAGCGTTGATGGCGACCCGGTGTGGCCCGGCAAGGCCTACCAGCGCTTCAAGGATGCCACCAACATGACCGACCGCTTACACGCGCTCGACGCCCTCATCCACAGCGGCCACGAACTGGCCGCGCGCGCGCTGCAACGCTACCACGACCGCTTTTGCGATGAACCCCTGGCGCTGGACAAATGGTTTGCCCTGCAAGCGCGCGCGCCCGACCGCGACGGTGACGTATTGCCCGTGGTACGCCAATTGGTGCGCCACCCCGACTTCCATCTGCGCAACCCGAACCGGGCGCGCAGCCTCATCTTCAGCTACTGCCACGGCAACCCGGCAGCCTTTCACCGGCGCGACGCCGCGGGCTACGTGTTCTGGGCCGACCGCGTGCTGGAACTCGACGCCATCAACCCCCAGATTGCCGCCCGCCTGGCGCGCGCCCTGGATTCATGGGCGCGTCTGGCGCAACCGTGGCGCAGCGCCGCCCACGAAGCCATCACCCGTGTCGCCGCTCCGCCCGATTTAAGCAACGACGTGCGCGAAGTCGTCAGCCGCGCGCTAGCGGCTGATTCGCAACAGCAGTAAGCAAGCCACGGAACCTCTGCACAAATCCACGCGAGCTAAGCGCGCGCAGGATTCGCCGATGAGATGCGAGGCGCAAAGCACGGCAACACCAGGCGGCATTGCAAGCATTTGCTTTCGACGCAGACCGCAAAAAATTGGGACCAGCAGCGCATCAAACATGTGCTGCGTGCGTGTTTCCGAGGTCGTAAGCCCCTACCCCCTGACCTACCCAGGAACCTGAACAAGGCAACGGTTTCACATGGCGGTTCACATATACCGCCGTAGTTGGACACGCCTGAGCTGAGTCGTCATCGGGTGGGCTGGCAAGGGTGAGCGCTGCGGCTCCAAGGGTGCTCAGCGCACCCTTGGACAGCGCGAACGGGCACAGCCTGCCGGCTGTGCCGCGCCCTGCAAGGGCGAGGACGCCGCTTCAGCTACTGCCTGCAAGGGCAAGCAATACGGCCAGCGCGCCAGAAGCCCCAAGTTTTGGCGGCCTGATCGGGTGCGTGGCGCGCTCACCTAAAAGGTGACGGTCATCGAAGCCACGAAAGCCAACATTCATGCGAGTTTCCTGAAGATAACAAGCGGCGGGCTGCGGTTTCTAGGATGATGGAGCTTAGGTTAGCGGTTAGCGCCTATGCGCTCAACCTGGGTTCTTCGGCTTGCCGCCCCGCAAAGGCGGGGGCAAACCGAAATGCATAGCAAAGGAGGCGCTTACGGCTTCGACGCCGTGGTCACTATGCTGCGAGCATTGCGGTTGGAGGCCATCGCCCGCGCTGACTTGCCGGAAGCAATCGGCTTCCAGTAGCTATTGGAAACGGCGGTAATGCGCGCAGCATCAACACCGTGGGCGATCAGGTACTTCTTCACCGCGTCAGCGCGGCTTTGGCCAAGCGCCTGGTTGTACTTGGCCGAGGCGCGCCGGTCGGCGTTGCCTTCGACGCGGATGGACGCCTGCGGATGGCGTTTGAGCCAATCGGCTTGGCGCTCCAGGGTATGGCGAGCTTCCGCGCTGAGCTCGGCCGTGTCAGTGTCGAAGAACACCAAATCTCCCACCTCTTTGAAGTCACCCGCAGATCGCTCAGGCGCCTGCGCGCGCGCCCGCGTCGGCTTTGGAGCCTGCGCTGACGGCGAGGGCGAAATCTGCTTGCGGTAAACCGGCGGGGGCACTTCAACCCAGTCATAACGTTTAACGACGCAACCGCTTTGCGTCAACATCATGGCCGACAGTAGCGCGCCGGCAAGCGCCTTGGGCAACCAAGATAATTTGAGAGACATTTGCGAAGGTTCCATGATTGATTCTTCCCTTTTCCAACCGCGACCTATCGACCCGGTGATCGATCCTCGCCGCGAATTCCGTTTTCGTTCATAACATTCGCCATTGTCGGTCAGCCGGCACCCTATTGAGGCGCGTATAAGTGCATGACTTCAGAAAATGGCGCTTTCACCGATCAGTTTACTGGCAGTTACTTGCACGAGCCTCGACCAAGCAGGTACAGGAGCACTCATTTTAAGAACGGGATTGAGCATACGCCACATGAAGGCGTGCGGTTCAACTGCCGCTTCCAAGCTCAGGCGACGCCTCATGCCGTCCCTGCGGATGAGCGCTTCTTTAGTCTGGGATGGGCTGCAAGGTGCAAAGCGCAGCAATACCTGGCGGTAATATTGCGACCATTTGCCGTGGCGCCGCAGACCGCCCAAAACGAGGATGCTTGTCGCCGCACGGGACTGGGTGAGGCATTGCCCTAAACCCCACCCTCGCCCGGCGGCACGCATCCCCGTTTGCAAAACAGTCCGCTTCAACAAACAAACGCTCGCCATGCCGCTGGGCATGGCTTTAGACAACGCTTCAAACCGCGGCCCGCCGCTTGTTAGCTTGTTATCTTCAGGCCAGGCCTATCATCGGCACTGCTACTGCGGCGGTGAGAATAACGCCCTGCCCTTGTTTCTTCCTCTTGCAAACCAGCCATGAATACCCGTGTTTCCCTTACCCGTCACCTGGTCGAAAAGCAACGCATCGATGGCCATATCCCCTCACAGTTACGCCTGCTGCTGGAAGTGGTAGCGCGCGCCTGCAAAAGCATCAGCCACGCCGTTAACAAAGGGGCTTTGGGCGGCGTGCTCGGCAGCGCGGGCAGCGAAAACGTACAAGGCGAGGTACAGAAAAAGCTGGACATCATCGCCAACGAGGTGTTGATCGAGGCTAATGAGTGGGGCGGGCACCTGGCGGCCATGGCCAGCGAGGAAATGGACGCCATCCACGTCGTGCCCAACCGTTACCCGAAGGGCGAATACCTGCTGCTGTTCGACCCGCTGGACGGTTCCAGCAACATCGATGTCAACGTCAGCATCGGTACCATCTTCAGTGTGCTGAAGATGACCGACGGCAGCCGTGGCGTGCAGGAACAGGACTTTTTACAACCGGGTCGTCAGCAAGTTGCCGCCGGTTACTGCGTGTATGGTCCGCAAACCACACTGGTACTGACGGTGGGTGATGGCGTGCATTTGTTCACATTGGATCGCGAGCAAGGCAGCTTCGTGCTGACGCACGAAAACCTGCGCATCCCAGAAGACACGCAGGAATTCGCCATCAATATGAGCAACATGCGCCATTGGGACGCGCCGCTGCGCCGCTACATCGATGAGTGCCTGGCCGGCAAAGACGGCCCGCGCGGCAAAAACTTCAACATGCGCTGGGTCGCCAGCATGGTCGCCGACGTGCACCGCATCCTCACGCGCGGCGGCATCTTCATGTATCCCTGGGACAAGCGCGAACCCAACAAGCCCGGCAAGCTGCGCCTGATGTACGAGGCCAACCCGATGAGCTGGCTGGTCGAACAAGCCGGCGGTGCCGCCACCAACGGCCGCCAGCGCATCCTCGACGTGCAACCGGAAAAACTGCATGAGCGCGTCAGCGTAATCCTGGGCAGCAAAAACGAAGTGGAGCGAGTGACGCGCTATCACCTGCAAGCCGAACCAAACCCATGAAGACCATGCAACCCGATTCTGGCCGGAGAACCTTGCTTGCGGCCTTGCCGACGGCAGCTTGCACATTGCTGGTCGGGCGTTTACAGGCCGCCGACTTAGCCGATGCATGGCCACGCGCTGCCGCCGTGCCTGGTGGCGTGCTCCGGCTTGATCTGGGGCCGGCGGCTGCGCCGCCACAGGCGCTGGCCGGCGACACGCCCTTGCTGGTAATCGGCGATGCCGCCGGCTGGAGCGCGCTAGTCGGCATTGCGCTGACCGCCACGCCGGGACCGGCGCACATCCGCGTGCGCGAGACCGTGGGCGAGCGAAAACTGGCCTATACGGTGGCTCCAAAACAGTATCAGGAACAGCACCTGAAGGTCGCTCCCCGCACAGTCGATCTGTCTGCCGAGGATGCGGCACGCCACGAACGCGAGCGTACCCACCAGCAAACCGTGATTGCCACCTTCAGCGCCCCACCGACAGGCGAATTGCGCATGCGCCAGCCGGTGCCGGGAGAGCGCTCAAGCTCGTTCGGGCTGAGGCGCTTTTTCAACGGACAACCGCGCAACCCGCACAGCGGCATGGACATCGCCGCGCCAACCGGCACGCCAGTCGTGGCGCCAATGACGGCCACGGTGATCGATACCGGCGACTATTTTTTCAACGGCAACACGGTATGGCTGGACCACGGCGGCGGCCTGTTGTCGATGCTATGTCACCTGAGCCGCATCGACGTCAAGCCAGGCGAGCGCCTGGCCGCGGGCCAGCAATTGGGCGCCGTCGGCGCCACCGGCCGAGTGACCGGGCCGCACTTGCACTGGAGCGTCATGCTAAACCGCACCGCGGTCGATCCGGCGCTGTTCCTGGATGACTAGTACTCCGTTCCACCAAAACCTTTACATGAAATCGCGTCTTTGTCCGTCATGCTGCGAAAGCAAATCCTCGCAATACCACTCGGTATTGCTCCGGTTTGCACCTTGCCTGACGAACAAATCCATCGATTTCATTTGTCAACCTTTTGGTGGAACGGAGCACTAGTGTCCTAATCATGGCGGTTTGAGCCGCCCAGCTTTCAACCAAAATCCAATCCCATGACCAAGACCCTGCAAGACATCGCCTTCTCCATGCTTGATCTGGTGCCCGTATGCGAGGGTGCCAGCGTGGCCGACGCGCTGGCCGTGTCGCTGCGCACGGCGCGGCACGCCGAGCAAATCGGTTTTACCCGCTACTGGCTGGCCGAGCACCACAACATAAGCGGCATCGCCTCGTCGGCAACGGCGGTGCTGGTCGGCTACATCGCCGGCGGCACGTCGAGCATCCGGGTCGGCTCCGGCGGCGTCATGCTGCCCAACCACGCGCCGCTGACGGTAGCCGAGAGCTTTGGCACGCTAGCCGAGTTGTACCCCGGCCGAATCGATCTCGGGCTGGGCCGCGCCCCCGGCACGGATGCGGCCACCATGCGCGCGCTGCGGCGCGAGCGCATCGAGACAGAACAAGACTTTCCGCGCGACGTAGCCGAATTGCAGCGTCTGCTGGACGATTCGACGCCAGATCAAAGGCTGATCGCCAACCCCGGCGCGGGTACCAAAGTGCCAATCTGGCTGCTCGGCTCCAGTCTGTTTTCCGCTCAACTGGCCGCCAGCCGCGGACTGCCTTACGCCTTTGCCTCGCACTTCGCGCCGGCCATGCTGATGCAGGCGCTCAAGGTCTACCGGGACGGCTTCAGGCCATCGACGCAATGCCCCCGGCCCTACGTAATGATCGGCGTGCCGCTCGTCGCCGCGCCAAGCGACGCCGAGGCGCAGTATCTGGCCAGCAGCGTGTTTCAGCGCGTAGTGGGTATGCTGCGTGGCCAACGCGGCAAACTGCCGCCGCCGCGCGAGCGCTTTTTGGACACATTGAGCGTGCAAGAGCGCATGGGCCTGGCCGACTTCTTGGCCTGCGCGGTAATCGGCGGCCCCGACACGGTGCGCTCGGGCTTGCAGACACTGGCGCGTGAAACCGGTTGCGACGAGATGATCTTCACCTGCGACATCCACGACCCGGCACTGCGCCTGCGTTCGCTGGACATTGGGATGCAGGCGAAATGACGTCCTCGGCTATGGCGACTTGTTCAGCTTAATGCGGTACGTGATCGCTGCGCGCGATGTGCAGCAGGTGCTCGACTTCGGCCCGATGGTGTCGCAGGTTATGCCGATGCCAGAATTGAATCGCCAGCATGGCCACCACCACCGCACCACCAAACAGCGTCATGGCGCCATAGGCCGACAACCCGGCGCCGGTGGTGACGACGTACAGTCCACCCAGCGCCAGGACGCAGACCTGCTCGTTGAAATTCTGCACCGCGATAGAGCGGCCCGCACCCATTAAATTGTGGCCGCGGTGTTGCAGCAACGCGTTCATCGGCACCACGATAAAACCGCCCAGCGCGCCCAGGATGACCAGAAACGGGATCGCCACCCACAAGTGGTGAATCAATACCATGCCGGCGAGCACGACTCCCATCAGCGCCCCCAGCGGCATCACCGCAGTAGCGCGGTCCAGCCGCATCTGGGCCGCCAGCACCGCCCCCGCCGCGGTGCCGATAATCACTACGGCAACCAAGTTGGTCGCTTGCCGGGTAGCGTAGTCCAGCGTCGCCGCCGCCCAGGCCAGCACGATATAGCGCATATTGGCCGACACGCCCCAAAACAGCGTGGTGGTGGCCAGAGAAATCTGCCCCAGCTTGTCCCGCCACAGCCGCGCGTTGCAGCGCCAGAAGTCCGGCAGCAGTGCCAACGGATTGGCCGGCAGCCGGCGCAGCCGCACACCGGTGCGCGGAATGCCCAAATTGATCGCGGCGGCAATGGCGTAAATCAGCATCATGGCGGCAATAGCGGCCTCGGCCGGGGTATCAACCCAGCGCTCCAGTCCCGGCACGTCGATACCCAGCAGCGCTCCCGACAGGCGCGGACCCAGCAACACCCCGCCCAGCAGAAAGCCAAGGATGATGGAAGCAATCGTCAACCCCTCGATCCAACCGTTGGCTCTGACCAATTGCGACGGCGGCAGCAACTCGGTCAGGATGCCGTACTTGGCCGGCGAATACGCTGCCGCGCCCAGCCCGACAATGCCGTAGGCCAGCAGCGGATGGCCGCCGAACAACATCAGCAGGCAGCCGGCGAGTTTGATCGCGTTGCTGATGAACATCACCCGTCCCTTGGGCCGCGAATCGGCAAACGCCCCCACCCAGGGCGCCAACACGACATAAAACAGCGCGAATATCGGCACCAGCGCCGCGCGTTGCCATTCGTGCGCGCCAGCGCCGTGCAGCAACTCCACGGCTGCAACAAACAATGCGTTATCGGCCAGCGAGCTGAAAAACTGCGCGGCCATGATGGTGTAAAAGCCGCGCTTCATGGGGGGGGGCGGGCCGCCATCGGCTGGCCCGAAGAGGAGGAAACGGCAGTGGAAATAACAAGCAGTCTTGAGTTATAGCATGGGCGCAGAGACGCTGAACGTTTGACGTTTGGCGTGAATACCTCTTTCGGCGCGGACGCACCGTTGCTAATCGACCCACGCTAAACACTGAACGCTGAACGTCAAGATGCCAAAATCCCCGTCATGCCGCGTCCCATCCACGCCACCATCCACGCCAGCGCGCTGCGCCACAACCTGGAACGCCTGCGTGCCGCCGCGCCGGGTGCACGGGTATGGGCGATTGTCAAGGCCAACGCCTACGGCCACGGCATCGAGCGCGCCTGGCCCGGCCTGCGCGCCGCCGACGGCTTTGCCCTGCTCGACCTGACCGAGGCCGAACGTGTGCGCGCCCTCGGCTGGCGCGGCCCGATCCTACTGCTCGAAGGCGTGTTCGCGCCGCGCGATCTGGAACTGTGCTCGCGCCTGCAACTGTGGCACGTGGTGCATTGCGATGCGCAGATCGACTGGCTGGCCGCCCACAAAACGCAGCAGCCGCAGCGGGTGTTCCTCAAACTCAACTCGGGCATGAACCGCCTCGGCTTCGCCCCCGCGCGCCTGCGCGCCGCCCATGCGCGCCTGCAAGCTTTGCCGCAAGTGGACGAAGTGGCGCTGATGACCCATTTCAGCGACGCCGACGGCCCCAAGGACATCGCCGCGCAGTGTGACGTGTTCCAGCGCGCCACCGAAGGACTGCCCGGCGAGCGCAGCCTGTGCAACAGCGCCGCCGCGCTGCGCCATGGCGACGACGCGGCAGTGCGCGGTGACTGGATCAGGCCCGGCATCGCCGTCTACGGTTCGTCGCCCGACTTCCCCGCGCACAACATTGCCCACTGGGGCTTGCAACCGACCATGACATTGGCCTCCGAGTTGATCGCCGTGCAGAACTTGCAGCCCGGCGACAGCGTCGGCTACGGCTCCACCTTCACCGCTGATCGTCCCATACGCATCGGTGTAGCCGCCTGCGGCTACGCCGACGGCTACCCGCGCCACGCGCCCACCGGCACACCAGTGCTGGTGGACGGCATCCGCACCCGCACCCTGGGCCGCATCAGCATGGACATGCTGGCGGTCGATCTGCAACCGGCCCCGTTCGCCCGCCCCGGCAGCGAAGTCACGCTGTGGGGCGTATCCGCCAGCGGCGCCGTCCTGCCCATCGACGAGGTAGCCGCCAGCGCCGGCACCATCGGCTACGAGTTGATGTGCGCGCTGGCGGCGCGTGTGCCGGTGGTGGTGTGATTCTGCACCGGCTCATCGCCAGCAACCGGCGGCGCATCGGGCGCGGCATTCAGCAGCGCGAGAAAATCCTCCCGGCGGCCTTGTGACGCCTGCGCGCGCAGCCAGTCCAGCGTCAGCACGCTGGCCATTTTTTCGGCTGCGGCGCTGGCGATGAATTGATTCACCGAAACGCCATCCTGGGCAGCCAGTTCCTTGATCTTGCGGTGTACCGAATCGGGCAAGCGAATGGTCAAAGCGGTCATGGTGAAAGCTCCGGAAGTTGCAAAAAATCAGCCGGCGTGATGGCTTTTACTCCCAATTCACCGGCGCGGCGAAAATCCTTCAGGTTGTACGTGACGATGTAGCGGCTACCCGATGCCACCGCGCATTCCAGCACCATGTCATCGCCGGGATCGCGCAGAAAAGGCCGCCACAGGTAATGCACATCCTGCAAATGCGCGACAGCGGCCAGATAGCGCAAAAAACCCAGCATCCGCCCGGCATCCATGCCCGGCGGCAGATGCTCGGGCCGGGTCAACACCGCCTGCCACTCCATGTACAGCGCCACGGACAGGGCCGGGGTGAATTGCGGCGACGGCAAGCGCCGCAACAACTGCTGACTGGCGCCCCGCCGGGAACGCACGGCGGCCACCAGCACAAAGGTGTCCAATACGATATTCATGGTTACACTGATATAACCATTCTATTCAAAAAATGGCATTCTCCGCGCTATGCCACGGAGTCAGAGCCTGTGAACAAATGACGAAATGACCGCGCTTGGGCGGCGCATGACGAAATGACTTGCCGTAGTGACGCGCGAGCGCGCGCATATGAAATCATGCGCCGTAGGCGCGTCATTGAAGCGCAGCGAAGTCATTTCGTCATTCGTCATTTATTCACAGGCTCTCAGCGCAACAGCCGACTGTTCACCTCAAAAAACCGTCATACCCCGTCTTCACGATCAGCGCCCCCACCACCACGATGAACACCCCGCGCACAAAACCCGCGCCGTGTTTCAGCGCCAGCCGGGTACCAATCAAACTGCCCGCCACGTTGGCGGCGGCCATTGCCAGCCCGATATGCCACCACACGTGGCCCTTGGCGGCAAACAGGGCAATGGCGGCCAGGTTGGTCCATACGTTCAGCAGCTTGGCCGAGGCCGAGGCGTTCAAAAAATCGTAGCCCAGCACGCGCACGAACAAAAAGATGAAAAAGCTGCCGGTACCGGGGCCGAAGAAGCCGTCGTACCCGCCGATCACCAGCGCGATGGCGCAAGCCAGCAGCGTCTCGCGCCCGCGTGTGTGGCGCGGTGCATGGGTGCGGCCCAGGTCCTTGCGCGCCAGCGTGTACAGCAGCACCGCCAGCAGCACGGCGGGCAGCAGCTTGCGCAGAAAGCCAGGGTCGATCAGCGTCACGCCCCAGGCGCCAGCAAACGAGCCGGCCAATGCGGCCAGCGACGCCGGCAACATAACCGGCCAGCGGATATGTACGCGACGGCTGTATTGCCAAGTGGCGATGGTGGTACCCCAAACCGCGGCGCTTTTGTTGGTGCCAAACAGCGTGGCCGGGGCCGCCGTCGGCCAGGTGGCGAACAGCGCCGGCACCAGGATCAGCCCACCGCCGCCAACGATGGAGTCCACCAGCCCAGCCAGCAGCGAAGCGAGCGAGACAAGGGCCAATTCCATGTGCTACGAAATGAACAATCTGAATCCGTGACCTCAAGAAGGAAGGCTCTTACCCGCAAGGTAATGCGTTTTTCCTCTTCAACTCACGGATTCAGGGAGCAAAAAAAAGGGCGTCACGCGGACGCCCTTGGAAGATACAGGATCGGAAAATCGTTTTACTCGTCTCAATCGTTTTCAAATATTCGCCGACTGTCAGCCGGCAGCGTCTCCTCGGCCCCTCCGTGGCCGGGACACTGGCTTGAAAGCTGGTGTCCGGCAACGTCAGGCCTTAAATGTAACCGTCAATACGGAGCTTGAATATAGGGATTTGCCCGTAGTGGAGACAAAATGCGCAATGCAGCCTCCTACCGTTACGCTTTGCACCTTATGGATAACATTGAAAGCAATTGTATACTCACATTATATGGGGCAGATCAGTCGTCATTGCCACCGTCGCCTTCGTGCCCCAGTTGCGGCAGCATCGAGCCAGCGCCCAGCCGCAGCAGCCCGCTCTTACCATAGACCGCCAGCTTGCCACGCGTGTCGGTGATGTCCAGGTTGCGCATGGTGAGTTGGCCGATGCGGTCCAGCGGCGTGAAGGGGGCGTTTTCCACCTTCTCCATCGACAGCCGCTCGGGCGCGTAGGTCAGGTTGGGCGACTCGGTGTTCAAAAT
>JAITMV010000251.1 GCA_031277295.1 Burkholderiaceae bacterium
GGGTGCGCTTGCAGACCTTGCAGTATCTCCTCGTCGCTGATCTGGTCGATTTCCATGGCGGGCTCCTTGCTTCGGCGGTAAGGTCTCTATTAGGACACATCAGTTTCAATCGCACCCAATTCACACGGTTATCAGACGCTCACCGTTAAAATTACTGGCTTTGCCCGCAACGGCAAGACTGCTTCACCACATAGGAAAAACCACTCATGGCTATCGAACGTACTCTCTCCATTATCAAGCCCGACGCCGTCGCCAAAAACGTGATTGGCCAGATATATGCCCGTTTTGAGGCCGCCGGTTTGAAAATCGTCGCAGCCCAGATGCGGCACCTGTCGCGCCGCGAGGCCGAGCAGTTTTACGCCGTGCATAAGGAGCGTCCATTTTTCAAGGACCTGGTGGACTTCATGGTGTCCGGCCCGGTGATGATTCAGGTGCTGCAAGGCGAAAGCGCGATTACCAAGAACCGCGATCTGATGGGCGCGACCGACCCGAAAAAAGCCGACAAGGGCACCATCCGCGCCGATTTCGCCGATTCGATAGACGCCAACGCGGTGCACGGCTCGGACGCGCCGGAAACCGCCGCCGTGGAAGTGGCGTTTTTCTTTCCCGGCCTGGCGATATTCAATCGCTGATCGGCCGCGGCCCGCCGCCGTCTCATGAACAACCTGCTCGACTTCGACCTCGACGGGCTGGCCGCTTTTTGCGCCGCATGGGGTGAGCCGCGCTTTCGCGCCACCCAGTTGCTGCGCTGGGTCCACCAGCGCGGAGTAGCCGATTTCGACCAGATGAGCAACCTGGCCAAGTCGCTGCGCGAAATGCTGGCTGGTCACGCTCAAGTGCGTTCGCTGCCGGTCATCAGCGAGCAGGCGTCCGTGGATGGCACGCTCAAATGGCTGTTCGACGTCGGCGGCGGCAATGCGGTGGAGACGGTGTTCATACCGGAGTACGGTGACGCCGGGCCGCCCCAAGACGCCGTACTGCCCCCTCGGGGGGCGCACGCCGCAGGCGGGCGGGGGCCGTCGATGCACGGTGACGCCGGGCCGCCCCAAGACGCCGTACCGCCCCCTCGGGGGGCGCATGCCGCAGGCGGGCGGGGGCCGTCGTCGGCTCTTGGCCGCGGCACGCTGTGCATATCGTCACAGGCCGGCTGCGCGGTAGGCTGCCGGTTTTGCTCCACGGGTCACCAAGGATTCAGCCGCAATCTGACCACGGGCGAGATCGTGGCCCAATTGTGGTTCGCCGAGCACACGCTGCGCCGCCGCTACGGAGCCTGTCGGGCTTGGAGCGCCGAAAGCGAAAATCGACCCCAGCGAGCACAGCTTTCGCCGGATTTGCAGCCGGCGATTCCAAGTCCGACAGGCTCCTACGCCACGCCGAAGCGCGTGATCTCGAACGTGGTGATGATGGGCATGGGCGAGCCGCTGCAAAACTATGACCGCCTGCTGCCGGCGCTGCGCGTCATGCTGGACGACCACGGCTACGGTCTATCGCGCCGACGCCTGACGGTGTCCACCTCCGGCGTGGTGCCAATGATCGACCGGCTGGCGCGCGACTGCCCGGTGGCGCTGGCGGTGTCGCTGCACGCGCCGGACGACGCGCTGCGCGATCAACTGGTGCCGCTGAACCGCAAATATCCGCTGGATGAACTGCTGGCGGCCTGTACACGTTACTTAGCCAGCGCGCCGCGCGATTTCATCACCTTCGAATACTGCATGATCGGCGGCGTCAATGACACGCCCGAGCACGCGCAAGCGCTGGTGAAACTGGTGCGCCGGCACGCCCCCGATGGGCTGCGCTGCAAGTTCAACCTGATTGCGTTCAATCCGTTTGCCCAATCGGGCCTGGTGCCTTCGCCGACGCCGCGCGTGCTGGCGTTCGGCAAACTGTTGAATGATGCGGGTATCGTCACCACGGTGCGCAAAACGCGCGGCGATGACATAGACGCCGCTTGCGGCCAACTGGCTGGTGACGTGCGCGACCGTACCCGCGCGCGCGAACGCATGGCACGCCAACGAGCGGCGGCGCACATCAGAAAGGTTGCGATGTGATCAGAATGATTGCACCATCAAACTGGATGCCGCCGCGGGCCTGGGCAATGCCAGTCCTGCTGGGCGCGTTGGCCGGCTGCGTCAGTCACACCAGTACCAGCCGCATCTCGGACGAGTCGCGGACGGCGCCCGACGATAGTGATGTCCGCAAACGCGCCCGCGCTCGGCTGGAGTTGGCCAGCAGCTACTACGAAAACGGCCAGCACGCCATAGCGCTGGATGAAGCCCAAAAAGTGATGCAGGTTGACCCGTCGTTTTCGGAAGGCTACAACCTGAGCGGGCTGATTTATTTGGCAATGAACGAGCAAAATCTGGCGCAAAACCACTTTGAGCGCGCTATCTCGCTTGCCCCAAACAACGCCGACGCCTTGCATAATCTCGGCTGGCTACAGTGCCAGATGGGCCGGTACGCGGTGGCGGAGCAGTCGTTTCAGCGCGCGATGGCCGTGCCGTTGTACCCGAGTCGCGCCAAGACACTGATGGCGCAGGGTGTTTGCCAGGCGCGCGGCGGCGACAAGGCCAAAGCCGAGGCGACGCTACGGCGCTCCTATGAACTCGACCCAGGCAACCCGGTTACCGGCTACAGCCTGGCGCAACTGCTGTACCAGCGCCGTAACTACACCTGGGCAAAGTTCTATATCCGGCGCATCAACAACAGCGAGCAGGCCAACGCGCAATCGCTTTGGCTGGGTATCAACATTGAACGCCGGCTGAAAAACTCCGTGGCCATGCAACAGTTGGCGGGGCAGTTGGGGCGGCGTTTTGCACAATCGCGTGAGTTCCAGAACTATCAGAAAGGGGCCTTTGATGAGTGAACGCGGTACCGGAGCACCAGACGCCAAACTGGCGCAAAAAACGCAGCCGTCGCAACCGCCCGAAAGCGCCGGCGCCATACTGCGCCAGATGCGCGAGACAGCCGGGGTTGACCTTGAACGGATAGCCAGCGTCTTGAAGGTGTCGGTGCAAAATCTACGTGCGTTGGAAGACGACCGAATCGATGACATGCCCACCGTCACTTTCGCGCGTGGGCTGGCCTCGGCCATTTGCCGTGCTTTCGGCGTCGATCCGGCGCCGGTGCTTGATCGCATGCCAACGTCCGCGCCGGCCTTGCGCGTGCCTGATCGCCGCGCCCCAGCGCCGCCAGTCAGCCGAAGCAATGACCAGCCGGCTCCGCTGATAAGCGACAGTTTGGCCAAGCCGGTGCTGATCGCCGCTATCGTGCTGTTGATTGGCGCCATTTTGTTGTGGCTGCTGCCAGCACAGACGCCGCAGCTTGACACATCGCCCGAGGCGGATGAGCCGACGGCAGCGGCGGCGCCAGCGGCTGCCACCGAGCAGGCTCCAAGCGTCGCGTCATCCGAGCCGCAAGCGCTCGTCGCGCCGGACACAGCCGCCTCGGACGTAGTACCGGTGTTTGCGCTTGACGCCGCGGCGTCCGCGCCCGTCGCCCTGCCCATGCTTGAGACCGCGTCCGCCCCCACCCCCAATCCAGCGACCACCGAAGAAGTGCTGGGCATGGTGGCCAACAGCGACACCTGGGTGACAGTGCGTGATGCGTCCGGCAGGATCGCGGCCAACCGGATGCTGGTTGCTGGCGACAAGCTCAGCGTAAGCGGCGAGCCGCCGCTGTCGGTCACTATCGGGCGCAAAAGCGCGGTGACCGTCACCGTGCGCGGCAAACCGTTTGATCACAAATCGTTGGCGCCGTCTGAAATAGCGCGCTTTACCGTGAAATGACACGACTTTCCAGGCCCCACGCGCTGCGCGCCCAATGTCCGGAAAAACCCGGCCACGAGCGCTTGGCGCATGGCTTGGGCGGCCTCTGGTCTTTTTCGGTTGGAGACGCCGCCGGTGACGCAAGGCGCTGAAAAGCAAAGCGGGCGTTGATGACCCTTGTCGCGCAACCCATCGAGCTGACCCAACCCGTCCCGCGCCGCACGCGTCAGGCGCGCGTGAGCTGGGGCCGGCGCGTGGTCACGGTGGGTGGCGACGCGCCGGTGCGCGTGCAGTCGATGACCAACACCGACACCGAGGACGCCCTCGCCACCGCCATCCAGGTCAAGGAACTGGCGCAAGCCGGCAGTGAACTGGTGCGCATCACCGTCAACACGCCCGAGGCCGCGCGCCAAGTACCGTACATCCGCGAGCAGCTCGACCGCATGGGCATTGACGCGCCGCTGATTGGCGACTTTCACTACAACGGCCACCGCCTGTTGACCGATTTTCCCGACTGCGCCCAGGCGCTGTCCAAATACCGCATCAACCCCGGCAACGTCGGCAAGGGCGACAAGCGCGACGCACAGTTCGGCCAGATGATCGAAGCCGCGCTGAAGTGGGACAAGCCGGTGCGCATCGGCGTCAACTGGGGCAGCCTGGATCAGCAACTGCTGGCCACCCTGATGGACGACAACAGCCGCCGCGCCCCGCCCTGGGACGCGCGCCAGGTGATGGCCGAGGCGCTGATTCAATCGGCCACCGGCTCGGCCAGCCAAGCGGTGGCGCTCGGCATGGAGCCGGCGCAAATCATCCTGTCGTGCAAGGTCAGCGGCGTGCAAGACTTGATCGCCGTTTACCGCCAACTGGCGCGCCGCTGCGATTACCCGCTGCATCTGGGGCTGACCGAAGCCGGCATGGGAGTCAAGGGCACGGTGGCCTCCAGCGCCGCGCTGGCGATCTTGCTGCAAGAAGGCATTGGCGACACCATTCGCGTCAGCCTGACGCCGCAACCCGGCGAGGCGCGCACGCAAGAGGTGCTGATCGCCGCCGAAATTCTGCAAGCGCTCGGCCTGCGCGCCTTCGCCCCCAGCGTTACCGCCTGCCCCGGTTGCGGGCGCACCACCAGCACGGTGTTTCAAGA
>JAITMV010000125.1 GCA_031277295.1 Burkholderiaceae bacterium
GGTGTCTTCACCAATGGACGCGCGTGTCCATATCCCTACTCGCGGGTTGTGTCGCGGCTATGGGCTGACTCTCGCAGAAAGAGAGAGAGCGGCAAGGTGGGTTTGCTGGACGCTTACAGGTCTGATTCCATTTCTCGTTCAAAAAGATAAAAACTGACTTGAAGTTCGTCATTCCCGCGAAAGCGGGAATCCATTGGGCTTTTGTGATCGCCTTGTGATGGACAGGCGCATGGATTCCCGCTTTCGCGGGAATGACGAAGGCTTTTATCTCTTTGAAAGAGAAATGGAATGAGCCCCGGAAAGCAAAAAGGCCGACCCCGAAAGGTCGGCCTCGACGCAAGACCGGTTGCCGACTGAGCCGCTCGCGCCGGCAAAAAGCGCCTGGCGCGGCACCCATTGGTCGGCGCTTACTTCACGACGAGCGTCCCCTTCATCAGGGCCGCGTGGCCGGGGAAGGAGCAGAAGTAGGCGTAGTTCTCGCCGGCCTTGAGTTTGGCGGTATCGAAGGTCACGGAGGTGGACTCGCCGCCGCCGACGAGGGGAGTGTGGGCGATCACGCGCGCGTCGCCGTCCTTGACGTAATTCTTGGCGGCGCCCGCGGCGGTGCCGTCCTTGGTGACGGCGGCCGCATCGGCGGCGGCGGTGAGCACCCAGTTGTGGCCCATCGCGGCTTTCGCGAGCTTGCCGACGTGCTTGAGTTTGACGGTGAACTCCTTGCAGCTCTGGGGAACTTCGATGCTGCTCTTGTTGTATTTCATCGCGTCGTTGCCTTCGATTTCGACGTCGCAGGCGGCGTAGGCGGAGCCGATCAGGGTCAGGCCCAGGAAAGCTGCAATGTATGTTGGCTTCAGGTTCATTTTTACTCCTTTGAAAAAACGAGGCCATGCGTCAATGACGCATGGCATGGATTTGGGTGCGGCGCCCCACCCGGAGAGCGCCAGAAAAACCGGCTACTTCTTCGGCGGCGGCAGGGAGGCCATGTAGTCCGCCACGGCAACCAGGTCGTCTTCCAGATACGGCTTGACGACCTTGACCATTTCGGGGTCGGAGTTGCCGCGGTCACCGTCGCGGATGAAGTGTAACTCCCGCAGCAGATAGCGGTAATGCTGGGCGGCGACCATGGGGTAGAACTTGGTGGGGTTCCCCTCGCCGCTGGCGCCGTGGCACTGCGCGCAATCGCGGTCGAACAGCTTTTTGCCCGCCTCGATGCTCGATCCCGGCCCGAGCCCGATCTTGTCCAAGGGGATCGGCAGGGCCGACAGGTAGGCGGCGGCATCCGCCGCGTCCGCCGGGGTGGACAGGTGATCGTCCACGTACTCCTTCATCTTGGGGTTGGCGCGCAACCCGGAACGGATATCGAGCATCTGCTTGATGAGCACGGGGGCGTGCTGGCCGGCCAGGCGCGGATACGCGCCGCTCGGCCTGCCCGTGGCATCCTTGCGGTGGCAGCCCTCGCAGGCCACGAAAAGTTCCGCGCCGCGCTTGGGATCGGCCTTGGCCAGCAGAGCCTGCGCCTGCTCGGAGGTCAGCGCGTTGGCAGGGGTCTGCGCCTGCGCCGCCAGCGGCAGCAAGGCGAGGGCGAAAATGGAGATGAGAAACTGTTTCATGTATTTCCCCTGATCGGGTGGCTCGGCAATCAATCGTCCACGCCCATCAGATACTGGGCGACCTCGTCGATTTCTTCGTCGGTCATGCGCTTGGCGGTGGTGCGCATGAAGCGGCTCTGGTCGTTGGAACGCTCACCGGTGGCAAAAGCTTTCAATTGCTCCTTGACGTACTCGGCCTGCTGACCGCTGAGTCTGGGGTAGATGCCCGTGCTGCTGAGGAAGCCCGCGCCTTTGGGCTGATGGCAACCGACGCAGGCGGGTACGCCGCTTTCTTCATTGCCCGCGTTATACATCACCTTGCCGGCGCTGGCCACCACGCGGCTTTCGGCCTTTCCGTGCGAACGCTTCTGCTGGCTGAAATATTCGGCCACGGTTTCGATCTGGTCCGGCGGAATTTGCTGGGCCATCGGCAGCATCACGTCGCTCTTGCGCTTGCCCGAGAGGAAATCGTTCAATTGCTTGACGATGTACTCCTTTTGCAGGCCGGCGATGCGCGGGTAGTTCGGCGCGATGGGGGTGTCGCCGTCCGCGCCGTGGCAGGCGGCGCAGATGGTGGTGGCGATTTCGTTGGCGTGGGCAGCGCCCATGCTAAGGCCGAGCAGCAAGGCAGCGGAACTGGCCGTGAGCCAGCCGCGCAGCATGGCGGGCCGAGACTGGAATTTGGGGTTGTTCAACTTCATTCTCCGTCTAGGTTGGACGTTCAGAACTTGTATTGCAGGTAAGCGGCGATGGTCTGAACCCGGAAGTCCAGGGGACCCATGTCGGACAGCGAATTACCCTGAGCATTGACCGTGCCGTCCGGGCCGCCTTGCAGATAGTCGTAATGCCAGTCCTTGCTGCTGAACTTGTCGAGCCGGTACATGAGTCGCATGGTCAACCGCCTGGTGAAGTCCTTGACGAGATTCAGCTCCAGCGAATCCGTGCGCGACTTCATGTCAGGCCAATCCCCTGTGATCGCATAGCTGGCCTGATTGGCCGTGGGCAGGTTGGTGGCGCTGTACTTGTGGTTGATGGATGTGTTGTTTTTGGTATAGGTGTAGCCCACGCCCAGGCGTGCCCAGCCAAAGTCATGCGTCAGGTTCAGACCAATCGCATTGGTGGTGTTGTTGGTATCGACCGGAATGCTGTTGTTCGGATTGAAGTTGTTCGCGAACCAGCAAGTGAAATTGCTGATGCTGACAGCCGCGCTGCCGCACTGAGCCGTTTGATTGGCGACCACGGTGCCGACGAGGTTGGCGTTGTAGTCTTCCTTGGCCTTGATCTTTTGGTTTTGCCGCGACACCCAGATTCCGACTTGCGTCTGCGCCGAAGGTTGCCAGTTGGCATCCAGATTCAGGCTGTTCTGCGTTTCGCGGTCGGTACTGATCTGATGGTTGGCAGGGTACTTGTTGCGGACGTATTGACCGCTCAGGCCGAGATCGATGTCTTCACGCGGGCTGTAGTTCAAACGGCCATTGAAAACGATGCGGTCGCGGTCGGCGATGTCCGTTTTCTGAAAGCCATTGCTGCCGACGTACAGTTGGGCCAGACTGGCAACGGCAAAGGGAGTCCCGTTCGCCATGTTGAGCAAGCCTCCGCTTTGCAGCATCGCATTGAGGGCGCCGAGGCTGTAAGCGGGCATGGCGGTCACCGGCCCCACCTGGCTGTTGTACTGGAGCGCCTGGTTGATGGCGTCCATGTAGCTTGCCACGCCCATGCCGCCCGCAAACGTGTCGTAAGTGCCGCCGCGTTTGCGGGCATTCTCGAAGGAGCCGCGCACCGTCAGCTTGTCGAAGAAGTTGCGCCCGGTGTAAGTGAGCTTGAACTTGTCCTCATGGGTTTCATCGCGCTCACGGCCCGTCATCTCGATGTTTTCACGCTCATAGGCCAGATTGACGGCCTGCTTGCGGTCGATGAGGTATTCGCCCGAGAGGGTGTAATTGAGCGTTTTGTCGCTGCGCGCGCGGCCAATGCGGCTGATGTTATTGCCAAGCGTTGGCACGTTACCCGCGGCTGTTGGCGCTCCAGTCACGGCAACGTCATGCTGCCACCAATAGTCGGCGTATGGGTTGTAGGAGATGAAAGGCGTCGACTTGTTGTCGTTGTTCAAGTAGCGAACGCCGGCGCGCAGGGTCAGGTCGGTGATCGGTTCGGTGCTTGCACCGAGGTTGAACATGGTGGTGTCGATCCTGAGATCGGAATCGCAACGGATCATCCCGCAGCCGTTGGCGCCATTCCAATCCGCCCAACTGGAGCCCGCGGGGAGGCCGGCAACCGCGCCGGCTGGAAAGGCGCCCGTCCCGTCAAACAGCGGGGTAATCGTCGAATTCTGGGTTGAAGAGCTCCAGGAGAAGCTGCCCGTCAGCCGGGTGTTCCAGAAATCAAACCCGTACCGGCCATCGCCCTTGATGCTGAAGTTCTTGTTGTCGGGCGCGATGCTGTAGTTGTCCGCCGGAGCGGCATTGGGAACGCCCGTCGTCGCATTGGCCCCCGTGACATACAGGGTGCTCAGGTTGTTCTCGAAGATCGACAGCCCCGCCCGCAAATTGAAGGCCATCTTGCCCTTCACATAATTGGTGCCAACGGAAAAGTCGGTGGTGCGCTGGTCGAGCGGCTCAAAACCTTCGATGCTGCCATCGGCGTTGAGGCCAAAGGGGCGCCGGCCTTCGCGCTTTTCCGTGGTGGCGCTGGCGAAGAAGCGCCAGTTGTCCACGGCGGTGTAGTCGCCACGCACACCCGTGCGCGTGCGAGTCAAACCGATTTCGCCGGTGGCGGGAATGTCGATCCCCGCCGCGGGATTGAGGGCCGGTGTCACCCGTGTCAGGTTATTGCCGGCGAGCGTGTAGCGTTCCCTGAACGTGGTGCTGAAAACGTGCGGAATTTCGTTGTAGAAAGCGCGTACCCGCCAATCGTTGTAGCGACCCACCTGCACGTCGTAGAACTGGTCGCCCTGGCCGACGCCGCCGCCATAGCCATTGATGAAGAAGGCGCCTTCCGGTTTCTCCAATTGGAAGTCGAACCAGTTCAGGCCCAGACCCTTCTTGGGGTCGCGGTATTCGAGCCACTTGGCATATTTCGCATCGGGGCTGCCGCCAAAGAGGCCGACTTCGAAGGAGCCGGAGTAGATCCAGCCGCTGGCCGTCTTGGTTTGCAGATCATCCGGGCGATCGATCGGGACCCCGTAAAGCTGGCCGGTGGGCGTGTGGCGCACGGTGTCGTAGCTGTCCGGCGCCGCCGCTGGGACGGCGTTGCCGCCGTACCCCGGCTGGTTGAAGCTATTGCCCAGCGCGGTATCGGCGCCGACGGCGGAATTGCCGAAGGAGGATTGGGCCAGCGCCGCCCCACAAGGCAGGAACAGGGCGCTGACGCAGGCGGCGATGAGCTTTTGGCGCGGCGCGCCGTGGTGGATGCCGTTTTTCTTGGTCATGTTCGTTCTCCTCCAATCAGCGGCGGAAGCGTTGGCCATCAGGCGCATTGCTGCCGTGAATCTGGGCATGGCAGTTTTGGCAAGAGCGCCCCACGATTTGCGCGGCCGGGGCCGTGACCGCTGCGCCAATAGTCGGAACCGGATTGCGGAACTGGTGGCCCATGCCGTTACCCGCGATGGTGTGGCAACTCATGCACAGCATCGGACGAGATTGCTGCAACAGCTTGTCGTTGACGGAGCCGTGCGGGCTGTGGCAGTTCAGGCAGTCCTGGCGTACCGGGGCATGCTCCCACAAGTAGGGGCCGCGTTTTTCAGCGTGGCAGCTATAGCACAGCTCGGTGGTCGTGTCGGCCTTGAGCAGGCGCTTGCCGGAGGTGCCGTGCGGGTTGTGGCAATCGGCGCAACTCATCTTGCCTTCGGGCACCGGCATGTGTGATTTCTTCTTGAACTCCATGCGCTGCTGCTGATGGCAGGTGTAGCAGGTCTCGGAAATGCTGGGCTTCTTCAGCAGGTTGTTGGCGGAGAAGCGAGCCATCGGGTTGTGGCAGTCGGAGCAGGCCAACTGGTTCTTCTGGTGGATGGAGCCGTCCCAGTACATGCGCTCGGCGCCTTCGTGGCAGTTCAGACACTGGGCGTTCATCTTGGCAATGGGGGTGCCCCATTCCTTGGTAAAGCCGATGATCTTGGTTTTGTCGCGGGTATCGGTCACGTGCAGCGAGCCGGGGCCGTGACAGGTTTCGCAGACGGTCTTTTCGACATCGTTGCGGGGGTTCTGGCGGAAAATCTTGGCGTGCTGGGTGTGCCCGAACAAGCTCTTTTCCGTGTCGTGACAATCGCCGCAGACCTTTTCGCCCACGTAGCGGGCATAGGACATGGGGTCGATTTTGTCCGCTGCCTGGGATTGCGCCAGTGCGGGCAGGCCGATCAGGCCAGCGACCATGCTGAGTGTGATCCAGCCCCAGCGAATCGCAGGCCGGACGGAAAGTGTTGCCATACCTCTGTCTCCTTTTAGATGGAGTCTAAAGGCTTAGCGGTGTAGGAATGAGGTTTTCTTGATGCGGTTGTAGTTTTTTCGATGAAACTTTATTTTTAGATCAAATTTGAAAGTTTTCTTCCTTGATCTATATCAATATTTATCAATTTTAATCTCAATATTTACGCTAGTGTATTAAATCGGAGAGCCAAAAGGCCG
Organism: Burkholderiaceae bacterium; assembly: GCA_031277295.1. Classification (GTDB taxonomy): domain Bacteria; phylum Pseudomonadota; class Gammaproteobacteria; order Burkholderiales; family Burkholderiaceae_C; genus Ottowia. The sequence continues at coordinate 6,206 of JAITMV010000125.1, forward strand.
TGGTGATGGGGTCCGAATGGCCCCAGGGGCGGTGATCGTTATATTTCCCTCATGGACCCTTTTCCCTTCGACGCCGTTCTCTTCGACTGCGACGGCGTTCTGGTTGATTCCGAACCCATCACCAACCGCGTTCTCGCCGAGATGCTCGGCGAACTGGGGTGGGCGCTCACGGTCGAGGACGCCATGCGCATCTTCACCGGCAAGGCGGTCAAGGACGAGGCCGCGCTGATCGAGGCGCGCACCGGTTTCGCCATCACGCCCGAGTGGCTGGCCGGTTTTCGCGAGCGGCGCAATGTGGCGCTTGCGCGCGATCTGGTCGCGATCCCGGGCGCCGCGCAGGCGGCGCGGGCGCTGCATGCGGCGCTCGATGGGCGCATCGCCTGCGCGTCGGGCGCCGATCGACACAAGGTCGAACTGCAACTCGACAAGATCGGCATCCTCGACTGCTTCGAGGGCCGCATCTTCAGCGGCCACGAGTTGCCGCGCTCCAAGCCCGCGCCCGATGTCTACCTGGTCGCGGCCCAGGCGCTCGGCGTGGACCCGGCGCGTTGCGCGGTGGTCGAAGACACGGTGACCGGCGCCGCCGCGGGCGTGGCGGCGGGCGCGACCGTCTTTGGCTACAGCCCGAGCGATCTGGGCCACAGCGGGCCGCAGGCGCTGCGCGCCGCCGGCGTGGCGCAGGTGTTCGCCGATATGGCGCGCTTGCCCGCGCTGCTGAAGGACTGGCGTTGCGTTTCTGGGTTGGGCTGCGATGCTGTTCCATGAAGATCGTCATTCCCGCGCAGGCGGGAATCCACGGACGCTGGAAACGCTGATGGATTCCCGCCTGCGCGGGAATGACGAAATAAACGCTTGCGTCTTAACTGAACAGCATTGGGTTTAGCCGACGCGTTCGCGCATCAGCCGCATCAATTCGCGTTTGGCCTGCGCATTGGCGGCGCGCCAGGCGGTGCGCGCGAGTTCCAGAAACCGCTCCTGCGCCGCGTCGGGCCGTTCGGCGCCATGCGGGGTGTCGAGCCAACCCGGCGGTTGCCGCATGTGACTCTCGATCTGCCGCGCGAGCTTGTCGGA
>JAITMV010000029.1 GCA_031277295.1 Burkholderiaceae bacterium
GGCGTAGGACAGCACCGCCATGCCGCCGCCGGCGGCCAGCGCCACCACCAGGTCGCGCGTGCGGCGCAGGCGGGTGCCAAGCGAGGTGTGCGGCTCTTCATGCGGGTAGCGCTGGGGCAGCCAGCGCAGGCCCAGCAGCAGCAAGACGGTGGTGACGGCCTCCACCGTCAGTTGCGTCAGCGCCAGATCGGGGGCCGAGAACCACAAAAAGGTGATGCTCACCATCAATCCCACCACGCCGAGCAAAATCAATGCCGCCAGCCGGTGGAACTTGGCCAGCAGCGCCACCGCCACCGCGCTCGCCAATCCCACCGCCCACATCAGCGCGAACGCCAGATCGGCTGGCACGCGCTCGCGGTGCCCCCAAGTGATGCCGCCCTGCCACATGGCCGCCGCCGCCACGCCGATGGCGGCCACCACCATCACGAACATCTGCGATTGCAAACGCGCGCTGACGATGACGCCCTGCACACGCCGCGCCAGCCGCTCCAGCGCCAGCAGCGTGGCGTGGAACACGCGCTCGCCGTCAATAGGTTTCAGCAGCGTCGCGCGGCGCAGCCGCCACCAGCGCGCCAGCCCTACGTACAGCAGCGCGCCGCCGGTCAGCGCGATCAGGCTCATCATCAGCGGCCGGTTGAAGCCGTGCCACAGCGCCAGGTCATACGTCGGCAACGCGCCGCCCACGACCGGCTGCGCGGCCAGCGCCAGCGCTGCTCCGACCGACCATTGCGGCGCCATGCCGACCAGCAGACACAGCGCCACCAGCACCTCCACCGGCACGCGCATCCAGCGTTGCGGCTCGTGCGGCTGGCGCGGCAGATCGCGCGCCATTGGCCCCATGAACACGCCCCACGAAAAACGCAACGAGTACACCACGCCGAAAATCCCCGCCACCGTGGCGGCCACCGGCAGACCGTGGTCGAGCCAGGGGCGCGTGCTTAACTCCACCGTTTCGGCAAAGAACATTTCCTTGGACAAAAAGCCGTTCAGCAGCGGCACGCCGGCCATCGCCGCGCTGGCGACGAAGGCTAGCGTGCCGGTGTACGGCATCGCGCGCCACAGGCCCGACAGCCGCCGCGTGTCGCGCGTGCCGGTTTCGTGGTCGATGATGCCGGCGGCCATGAACAGCGACGCCTTGAAGGTGGCGTGGTTCATTACGTGGAATACCGCCGCCACTGCCGCCAGTTCGCTGTTAAGCCCGAGCAGCAACGTAATCAGGCCCAGATGGCTGATGGTGGAATAGGCCAGCAGCCCCTTCAAGTCGTGTTGGAACATCGCCAGGGCAGCGCCCAGCACCAGGGTGACGGCTCCCGCGCCACCGACCCACCAGAACCAGTGGTCGCTGCCCGCCAGCGCCGGCCACAACCGCGCCAGCAAAAATACGCCCGCCTTGACCATTGTGGCCGAGTGCAGATAGGCCGACACCGGCGTCGGCGCGGCCATGGCGCGCGGCAGCCAGATGTGAAACGGAAACTGCGCGCTCTTGGTGAACGCGCCCAGCAAAATCAGCCCCAGCATGGCCGGGTACAGCGGATCGGCGCGCAGCCGATCACCAGCGGCCAGCACCGCGTCCAGTTCGTAGCTGCCGACGACGTGGCCGGCAATCAGCAAGCCCGCCAGCAGCGCCAGCCCGCCCGCGCCGGTGACGATCAGCGCCATGCGCGCGCCGCGCCGCGCGTCCTTGCGGTGATGCCAGTAGCCGATCAACAAAAATGAAAACAGGCTGGTCAGCTCCCAGAAAAACGCCAACTGGATCAGGTTGCCCGCCATCACCACGCCCAGCATGGCGCCCATGAAGGCCAGAAAGAACGAGAAAAAGCGCGGCACCGGGTCGTCCTTGGCCATGTAGTAGCGCGCGTACACCGCCACCAGAAAACCAATCGCCAGCACCAGCAGCGCGAACAGCCACGCCAGCCCATCCAGCCGCAGTGTCAGGTTGATTCCTGCCGAGGGAATCCACTGCACCTGCTGGCGCAGCACCGCGCCGTTTTGCAGCGCCGGATAAAGCAGCAGCACCCTCACCGTACCCGCCAGCGCCACCAGCGCCGATAGACTGGCCGCCGTGTTGCGCGCATGGGTCGGCAACACGGCGGCCACGACGCTGCCGACAAAAGGCAACAGGAGCAAGGCGAGTAAGCTCATCAAGATAGTCTATGCGAGCGGGGTGTTCGGGCGATGGCCCACCCCTATGGATGTCCCGGTTCGGCGTTATGCTTTGCTTGACTTTCGGCAGCGTTGAACCTAGTACTTCGTTCCACCAAAAGGTTGACAAATGAAATCGATGGATTTGTTCGTCAGGCAAGGCGCAAAGCGCAGCAATACCGAGTGGTATTGCGAGGATTTGCAACGCAGCATGAGGGACAAAGACGCGATTTCATGTCAATGTTTTGGTGGAACGAAGTACTAGGTTGAATGCCGCGCATGAGAATCTTGCTGATCGAAGACGACGCCATGATTGGCGAGGTGGTACTCGACGCCTTGCGCGCCGAGGGCTGGGCCGTGGACTGGGTCAAGGACGGCGCGATGGCCGATACCGCGCTGGCCACTGCCGATTACGATTTGGTACTGCTTGATCTGGGTTTGCCCAAAAAAGACGGCCTGTCGGTGTTGCGCGGCCTGCGCGCCGATGCCGGCAACGCCAACCGGCGCGCGCCGGTGCTCATCGCCACCGCGCGCGATGCCGTGGCCGAACGGGTGGCGGGGCTGGACGCGGGGGCCGATGACTACATCGTCAAACCCTACGACCTGGACGAACTGCTGGCGCGCATCCGCGCCTTGCTGCGCCGCGCGGCAGGCCGCGCCGAGCCGGAATACGTCTGGGGCCAGGTGCGCGTGCGCCCCGCCACGCGCGAAGTCAGCGTGGGCGGCCAGCCAGTGCAACTGTCAGCGCGCGAATGGGCGGTGCTGGAGCCGTTGATCGCTCGCCCAGGCCGCGTGCTGTCGCGCCAGCAACTAGAAGAAAAGCTCTATTCCTGGCGCGACGACATCAGCAGCAACGCGGTCGAGGTGTACATCCACGGCGTGCGCAAAAAGCTCGGCGGCGGCCTGATCGAAAACCAGCGCGGCCTGGGCTACCGGGTGCCGCCGCGGACAGAGGATAAATATTGAGGATTGACCCGAAAAGAAAGATGAAACCCGCCTCGCTGCGCGCCCGCCTGACGCGCGCGTTGCTGGCTGCCGTGTTGCTGATCGCCAGCGTGCAGGCGGCGGTCACCTACCGCACCGCGCGCCAGGACGCCGAGGCGATGTTCGACGCCCAGATGCAGCGCGTCGCGCTGTCGCTGACCGGCAACCTGGCCGCCACCGAGCCTGGCGGCGCGCCGGCCAACGAACCGGCGGCGCAGGACATGATCTTGCAAATCTGGCGCGCCGACGGCCTGATGCTCTACCGCAGCCCCGCGCGTCTGCTGCTGCCGCCGCAGGCGGTGATTGGTTTTTCAGATGTTCGAGCCGGCGGCCAGAGCTACCGCGTCTACGCGCTGCGCACCGCCAACCGGGTGGTACAGGTCGCGCAACAAACCGATGCGCGGCGCGAAATGGCCGGGCGGCTGGCGTTGCGCGCCGTGCTGCCGGTGGCGCTGCTGGCGCCGGTGCTGATGCTCATCGTCTGGTGGGTGGTAAGCCGTGCGCTGGCGCCGGTCGAGCGCGTGCGCCGGCAGGTGGCCGCGCGCCGCGCCGACGACCTGGCCCCACTGCCCACCGACGGGCTGCCAGCCGAATTGCGCCCGCTGATGGATGAGATGAACGGCCTGCTCACCCGGCTGGCCGCCGCCTGGGCCGCGCTGACCCACTTCACCGCCGACGCCGCGCACGAGTTGCGCTCGCCCCTGGCCGCGCTGCGTCTGCAAGCGCAAAGCCTGCAACGCGCTGGCGATGAAGCCGCGCGCCAACAGGCCACCGAGCGGCTGCTAGGCGGTATCGACCGTGCCACGCGGCTGGTCGAGCAACTGCTGGCGCTGGCGCGGCAGGAAGGCGCGGCGCGCGAGGCGGCCTTTGCTCCGGTCGATCTGGCGCTACTGGCGCGCGCCGCCTTGGCCGATGCCGCCCCCGAAGCCGAACGCCGGCGCATCAAACTGACGCTGGATGCGCCCGCCCCAGCCATCGCGCCCGGCCAGTCCGACGCCCTGGCCGTGCTGCTGCGCAACCTGCTCGAAAACGCGCTGCGCTACACGCCCGAAGGCGG
>JAITMV010000057.1 GCA_031277295.1 Burkholderiaceae bacterium
TGGGCTGCAAGGCGCAATCCGCAGCCAATGGCCCGTGTCATTGGCAAGGATTGCTTGCGCCGCAGCGCTTCCTAAGCCCGCGCCCGCACGCACGCGCCGGGATCGTGAACACGTTCTTAGGGCAACGCCTTATTCAGTCCCAGGCGGCGACAAGCAGCCAGCGGTCTGTTTCGTTGCGAATCCTCGCAATACCGCCAGGTATTGGCTGCGTTTTGCGCCTTGCAGCCCATTCCAAACCAAAGAAGCGCTCATCCGCGGGGACTGCAATGAGGCGCCGCCTTGGTTTGACCATGCCGGTACGTTCGAGATAAGCCACCGATGCAAATGGGCGAAGGGGTTGGCACGGCGGGCGGCCCTCACCTCAAGCGCGTAATCAGACTGGAGGTGTCCCAGCGGCTGCCGCCGCCACGTTGGACATCGGCGTAGAACTGATCGACCAACGCGGTGACAGGCAGCGCGGCGCCGTTGCGTTTGGCCTCGTCGAGCACCAGGCCAAGATCCTTGCGCATCCAGTCGACCGCGAAGCCGAAATCGAACTTGCCTTCGATCATGGTCTTGCCGCGGTTGTCCATTTGCCAGCTTTGCGCCGCGCCCTTGCCGATGACGTCCAGCGCCTCGGTCATGTCGAGTCCGGCGCGCAAACCGAAGGCAATTGCCTCCGATAGTCCCTGCACCAGCCCGGCGATGCAGATCTGGTTGACCATCTTGGTCAGTTGGCCGGCGCCGCTGGGGCCCATCAGCACGCAGGCGCGCGCGAACGCCATGACCAAAGGCCGTGCGCGCTCGAATACCGCCGGCTCGCCGCCGCACATCACCGTCAATTGGCCGTTTTGCGCGCCGGCCTGGCCGCCGGAAACCGGCGCGTCGATGAAGTGCAGACCGCGCTCGCGCGCCGCCGCGTCCAACTCGCGCGCCACGCTGGCCGAGGCGGTGGTGTGGTCAACCAATACCGCGCCGTGCTTCATGCCGGCAAACGCGCCATGATCGCCCAGCACGACTGAACGCAAGTCGTCATCGTTGCCGACACAACAAAACACGAAGTCGGCATCAGCCGCGGCCAGCGCCGGGGTGTTGGCGTGTTTGAGCTTGTCAGCGCCGGCCAATTGGGCGACAAAGGTACTGGCTTTGGCTGGCGTGCGGTTGTAGACCGTAACCTCATGACCAGCTTTGGCCAAGTGGCCGGCCATCGGATAGCCCATTACGCCCAAGCCGATAAAGGCGACGCGGCAAGATGGCGTGGAGTCGTAGGCGCGGGGATTGATAAGTGTGTTCATTGGAGCTTTGGCGTTGAGTGTTTGGCGTTTGGCATGGGCTGCTTCGCGGGTAATGCATTACATCCCGAAGGAGGAATTTACGCCAAGCGCGTTGCAGTTTAAGCGGGCTTTAGGCGGGCTGCCCAGCAAAAGTGGGTCGCATAATGGCCTCGGTCATGGGATACGGAAATCAGAGGCAAGGTCACGCACGCGGTAGCATCGCCGTTTTGCCCGGAAGATATTTGTTCGAATGTCACTTCATGTCTATCTGCGCGGCGGCCTGGTCGCGATAACCGTCTCGACGCTGTCGGCCTGCGGCGGGCTGAAGCAGCCCACGCCATTGCTCAATTACCAGCCCGAGTCGTTCGGCGCCAGCGCCTTTTCGCACCGTTTTCCGACCGAGCCGGTGCGTACTTGCGAGGCGGCGCGGCGCGCGCTGCTCGGTCAGGGTTACGTGGTGACCGACGCAACGGCTAACCAGGTGGCCGCACGCAAGTATTTCCAGCCCGACGTGACGCATCACGTACAACTGGAGTTCAAGGTGGTCTGCGCGCCCGAGACGGACAACGGCGTGACCAGCGTGGCTTTTGTCAGCGGCCTGAGCGAGCAGTACGTGATGCGTAAGGCCAAAGACTCAGCCTCGTTGGGCGTGGGCGGTATTGGCTCGCTGTCGTTGCCGGTCGAAGGCAGCCTGGATGCGCTGGTCAAGGTGTCGAGCGAAACCGTGGTGGACCCCAAGCTGTACGAACGTTTTTTCGCTTTGGTGGGTGAGCATCTAAGCGGGGTAAGACCGCTGCTGCCCGTGCCCAGGGTGTCCGCATCGACGGCGGCGCCCGCGCCCCTGCCGTTCACGCCCGCGCTGGAGCCGCCCGCATTCGAAGCCGAAGCTGACCCGGCAGACTCAGAACCCGCAGCGCCGGAGGCGCCCGGCCCCTGAGAGCCTGTGTCTTAAGGCAATGCCTCACTCCTATGCAAAATTCGTCTTTACTAAACTGTGCGTTAGTAAAGCCTCATCGCTTTATGGTTCGTTCGTCATTCCCGCCCTCGCGCATAGGCGCCAACTTAGAAGCCCCACTCCCCCTTTTGGGGAGGGTAGGGGCGGGTGCTCGCGGCCTCGAAAGTACGCGCGGCACATGTTTGATACGCCGCCAGCCCCCATCCCTGTCTTTCCCCAAAGGAGGAAGGGGTAAAACTACCCACTGCCGCGCACCGTCCAAACGGGAGCAGACCGCGATTTGACCACGTCAGTTTTACGATGAATTACTCGATGTTTCTTACCCGCAAAGAGGGCCACACCGCAGGGATACTGTTTGCGTTGTTTTGCCTGCTCAATGCTTATCAGTTGACCAACTTCAACGTTTCCATCGATGATGAATTCTTGTATCAAAGCTCGGTTTGTCACTTTGCCGATCTGGGACGCTGGATGCATCCGCTGCTGGGCGTCACGCTTTGGCCGCAACCCATTACACCGACGGCGCGGTTGCTGATCTTTGGCGTTCTATTCGCGGTTTCGTTCATCTATGTGCTGCGGCTGTTTCGAATTGAGCGCATCAGCGGCTTTACGCTGGTTGTATTTTCTGCTTACGCAACGTATCCGGTCTGGCTGGCGCAACTGGCGTTTTCAGCCAATGTGCTCCCGGTGGGTATAGGCGTTTTCTGTGCGACTTGGGCGGCATTGCGCACGGCGACCGCGGGTGATGCCGGTTGGCGTTCGCGCACATTCTGGCTGCGTGGCGTGTTGCCCGCGGCGCTGGCGTGCGCGGTGGCGCAAGGCGCTTATCAAAGTCTGGGGCTGATGTACCTGGTGATCGTGCTGGCCGCCGGGCTGGCGATGCAGCAACGCGCTGAAACCATTAGCCTCGGACGCTTGATGGTAATTGCCGTTGTCACTTTGGTGATTGGCATGGCAATATCGTCTGTGGTTGGGCGGCTGGTGATGATCGGCTGTGGCGTCGGGTTTTCCGCCTACGGACAGCAGTTCTTCCGGTTGGAGACGTGGTTGCACAACCCTTGGCGGCCAATCCAGGCGGTTTACAAGGATTGGGGCGCCATGTACTACCGTGACTGGCGTCACATCGGTATGGCTGGAGTGACGTTCTGCGCCGCTGTGTTGATTAGCCTGTTTGTCTGCGTGCGGTTTTCGCCTTCAGGTCAGCGCGTTAAACGCGCATTCTGGCTGCTAGCGTTGACTTTTTTACCCGCGCTGCTCGCCCTGGTGAGTGGCGACAGGTTGCCACTGCGGACTTTTTTGGCGGCGGCGACCGTATTGTGCTGTTTGTTTTTTTTGGCGCACTCCGTATGCCTGAGCTTGACGCTGTACCGGCGGGTGGTGGCCGCGTTGGCGATACTTACTGTGGTACAGGGTTTGTATGTCAATTCGGTGGCGCAAGCGCGCGGCTGGGCCGTGGCGCGCCACGATCAGGCGCTGGCGGCGGCGATCTATGCCGAACTCGTGCGCCAGAACGGCGGAGGTGGTGCCGCGCAGCATCCGATCAAGGTGAATTTCAGCGGTATGCGAGCGTTTGGAGCAGAGGTCGCGGACGGTTGCGCTTTTCTGAAACGCTATTATCCGACTGCTCCCTCAACGACAACCGGAGCATCGTTTTTTGCCTGGGATGGCGGCCACATTGGGCGTATTGTCAGTTACATGAACTTGCTTGGTTATACTGACTTGCAAATCTTTATCCCGCAGCCGCTCGAAGCAGCTCACGCAGCTTATACGGCCATGCCGAGTTGGCCTGCGCCTGGTTCGGTCGCGCGTTTTGGCGAGGGGTTTATTATCAAGCTCTCACCGCCGATGAATAATCCGTTTGCCATGTGTGGCGGATAGCGATGCGAAGCATTTTGTGCGTGCTGCACATGTGGAATTGAATCTGTTGTTCCTGAATCCGTGACCAAAACTGAAAAGAAATATATCTTATTGGCCAACCTGCAAGGCCAGCCCCGCATGTTCCCGCAGCGGGTGAAAGTGAATCCTCGGAAATCGCTCCTGCGCCAGCCGCACATCGTAGGGGCTGGTGCACAGGTAGGCCAGCGCGCCGGCGGCGTCGTGGGCTAAGCGGGTGGGGTAGGCGGACTCGAATTCGCGCAGTTCGACCGGGGTGTCAGCGCTGATCCAGCGCGCGCCGGTGTAGGGGCAGCCTTCCAGCCGCACGTCGCAGTCGTATTCGGTTTTCAGGCGGTGCTGGGCGACCTCGAATTGCAACTGGCCGATGGCCCCCAGCAGCATGTTGCCGCCAGCGTCGGGCTTGAAGACCTGGATCGCGCCTTCTTCGCCGAGTTGCGCCAAGCCCTGTTGCAGTTGCTTGGTGCGCAGCGGATTTTTCAGCGCCACGGTCATGAACATTTCGGGCGCGAAGAAGGGCAGACCGGTGAATTGCAGGTTGGCGCCGTCGGTGATGGTGTCGCCCAGTTGCACGCCGCCGTGGGTGGTAAAGCCGATGATGTCGCCCGCATACGCCTCATCGACCGCCTCGCGCCGTTGGCTCAAAAAAGTGACCACGCTGGTCGGGCGCAACTCCTTGGCGGTACGCTGCACCTTCAGCTTCATGCCCGGCGTGTACTTGCCCGAGGCCACGCGCACGAAGGCGATGCGGTCGCGGTGGTTGGCGTCCATGTTGGCCTGCACCTTGAACACCACGCCGGCAAAGGTGTCGGACTCGGGCGCGATGACTTGTTCCACCGTCTGACGGTTGATGATGGCGGTGCTGACGCGCGGGCGCGGCGGCGGAGCCATGTCCACCAGCGCGTCCAGCACCTCCATCACGCCGAAGTTGTTGACGCCGGAGCCAAAGAACACCGGCGTTTGCCTGGCCGCTAAAAAGGCATTGTGATCCCACGCGGGCGACGCGCCGGCGGCCAGTTCCATGCTCTCGGCGGCCAGCTCGAACGCCTGGCCGAAGCGGGCCGCAAGGCGCTCGCGCTCGGCCAGCGGGATGACCTCGAAGTCCTGCGGGCGGCGCTCGCGTCCGGCCTCGAACACCGTCATCGCTTGTGTGCGCAGATTGACGATGCCGCCAAAAGTCTTGCCCTGCCCAACCGGCCAGGTCATCGGCACGCAGGGCATCCCGAGTTCGCGCTCTACCTCGTCCAGAATGTCCAGCGGCTCGCGCACCTCGCGGTCCATCTTGTTGACGAAGGTGATGATCGGCGTATCGCGCTGGCGGCAGACCTCGATCAGCCGCCGCGTCTGCGCTTCCACGCCGTTGGCGGCGTCGATCACCATCAGCGCCGCGTCAACGGCGGTGAGCACACGGTAGGTGTCCTCTGAAAAGTCCTTGTGCCCCGGCGTGTCCAGCAGGTTGATGACGTGGTCGCGGTACAGCATCTGCATCACGCTGGAGGCGACCGAGATGCCGCGCTGCTTTTCAATCTCCATCCAGTCGCTGGTCGCGTGCCGGCTGGCCTTGCGCGCTTTCACGCTGCCGGCGATCTGAATCGCGCCGGAAAACAGCAGCAGCTTTTCCGTCAGCGTGGTCTTGCCGGCGTCAGGGTGAGAAATGATGGCAAAGGTGCGGCGGCGGCGGACTTCGGCGGCGTGGGACAAGGGGATGGATGCGGGTGGGAAAGAGGTGGAATTTTAAGACCCGTTCGAGTGGCGAATATTGAGAGGTTGTGAACAGATGCGTGTAATCGGATGTCTTATAGTTGCTCCCCGTTCCTGCCACGCACCGCACGGGTACGGAAGGCTGAGCAGCCCAGCCGCGAGCGCGGGCCTGGAGATCCTCAACAAAGGGTGGAAAGCAAAAAAATTAACTTATTTACACTGTTTACAGGCAAAAGAGGGTACACTGTTTCTATAAGAGACGGCTGCCCTACAGGTGACATGTAACAGAAGGCTTGTCCTTCGACCTGTCTGGCGGCCAATTTTTTTCCTGCATGGTTGCGAGCTACGCCATTCTGATTGATGGTGGCTTTGCCAAACGCAAGCTACAGAGCGGCAACCGGTCCGCAACAGCGGACGATTTCCGTAGTCTCGTGGACACGATCTGCCACAGACCAGAACTGGATCGCTTGCGGCTTCACCGGGTCTACTACTACGACGCTGCCCCCTTGGAATCGACCGAGCGGCGTCCGCTCAAAGGTGGGATGATCGAGTTTTCCAAAGAGCCTCTCGTTGGGCGCTCGAAACAGTTATTCATGCAACTGGGGCGTCAACCCTGGATGGCTTTACGCCTGGGGGAACTGAGCTTCAATGGGTGGGCGATCCAGTCGAAGAAGTTGCACAAGGCTCAGGGCACTTCTTTGGAAATTTCAGCAGATGACCTCAAGCCAGCCATCACTCAAAAAGGGGTGGACATGCGCATTGGCATGGATATCGCCGCACTGACGCTGAAGAAGCAGGTGGCCGTGATTGTGCTCGTGACAGGCGACAGCGACTTTGTGCCGGCCATGAAGTTCGCCAGGCGGGAAGGCGCTCAACTGTTTCTTGCGCCTTTGGGGCACGGTATCAAAGAATCGATGCGCGAACATAGTGATCTTGTGCTGGATTTTGAAGTCTCAAAGCACACTTGATATGCGCGAAGGCTTGCGGCTGGCCTTGCACTGCTTGACGCATCCCCAGCCGATATACCCGTCAGCACCCCCGCAACCGCCCCAGCAGCCCGGCGGTAGAGGCATCGAGCGCGCCGGTTTCGCCGCTGTGCAGCGCCGCCTCGATCTCACCGGCGTGGCGCTTGCCTAGTTCGACCCCCCACTGATCGAAGCTGTTCACGCCCCACAGCGAACCGAGCGCGAACGTGCGGTGCTCGTACAGCGCCAGCAGCGCGCCCAGGCTGTGGGGCGACAGATCGGGCAGCAGCAGCATGGTGGACGGGCGGTTGCCGGGCAAGTCACGCTCAGGAGCGTCGCCGGCTTGGCCCAGCATCAGCGCGCGCGCCTGGGCCAGCGCGTGGGCCAGCAGCTTGTCGTGATGGCCGGGCAGATTGTGCGCGGGCCAGCGCACCAGCACGAACTCGACCGGAACCATGTCGCTGCCCTGATGCAGCATCTGAAAAAAGGCGTGTTGCCCATTGGTGCCGGCCTGGCCCCAGGTGACGGGCGCGCTGGCGGCGGCCAAGGGGCGCCCGCCCAAATCGACGCGCTTGCCGTGGCTTTCCATCTCCAACTGCTGCAAATAGGCGGGCAGGCTGCGCAGGCCGTGGTGGTAAGGCGTGACGCAACGGCTGGCACAGGCGTGGAAGTTGCGGTACCACAGATCGAGCAGCGCCAGTTGTACCGGCAGGTTGCGCGGCAGCGGCGCGGTGGCGAAGTGGCGGTCCATCGCCCGCGCGCCGGCCAGCAGCGCTTGAAAGCCTGTCCGCCCGGCGGCGATGGCGATGGACAGGCCGAGCGTTGACCAAAGTGAAAAGCGTCCGCCTACCCCGTCGTCAAAGCCAAAACAGCGCTCCGCCCCAAACGCCCGCGCGGCGGCGTGGTTGGCGCTGACGGCGACGAAATGGCGTGCCGTGTCCACTCCGCCCTGGGCGGCGAACCAGTCGCGCGCCGATTGGGCGTTGCGCAGCGTTTCGGCGGTGCCGAAGCTTTTGGAGGCGACGATGAACAGCGTACTGGTGGGCCGCAGGCGCGGCAACAGCTCAGCCAGTTCATGCCCGTCCATGTTGGCGACGAAGTGCACGCGCGGCCCGCTGGCGTGGCCGCTGGCGCGCAGCGCTTGTACCGCCATGCGCGGCCCCAAATCGGAGCCGCCGATGCCGATGTTCACCACGTCGGTGATGGCGTCGTTGGCGCGCAGGCTTTCAGCAAACGCCAGCATGTCGGACTGAGCAGCGGCGGCCTCGGGCACGACACCCGATACGTTTTTAAGCATATCGGGCACCTGCTCATCAGGCGCCAGTCCGCTTTTTGATGCCCAACGCCAATGCACGTGCGTTACGGCGCGCTGCTCGCTGGCATTGATGCGCTCGCCGCGCAACATGGCGTCGCGATGCGCCGGCACGCCGCACTCGTGCGCCAGTTGGTTTAGCAGACGCTGCACCCCGGCGTCGATCAGGTTTTTGGACAGATCGGCCCACAGCGGCGGCGCGTCAAAACCGAAGTGCTCCAGCCGCGCCGCGTCTTGCTCAAAGGCGCACCGCAGATTGAAGGCGCGTTCGGTGTGGGCGCACAGCAACGGCCAAACCGCTGTTTGGTCGCAACGCGGGCGAGTTTGCCAGTCCATGTGTCAGTTCTCCGCGGCGTTCATGCGCCAGCCGCATCGTAGCGACAATCAGAGCCTGTGAAGGAATCCAATCCGGCGCGTTTCCGCGGCATGAGCGGGCTTCAGGCGGGTTTTTTCACAGGTTCTCAGAACAGGCTCTTACCGGGGTCGTGGCCCACCGCCCGGCCACGGGGCGAGGTTTCCAGGATTATCCTGGTCTGTACGGCGCTTATAGTGCCGTTCCTTTACTGCCACGGCGAAGTTACAAGTCTTCCTGATACTGCCCGGTATTGCTGTGGTTTGCGTCTTTCTTGGTTGAGAGGTCGTTTTTGCTGGCGGTGTTTGTTTTGATATTGCATGACTGTTTCTGAATTGCTTCCCAAGGGTGTGGCATCGGCCGCGCTGCCGGGTGTCGGGCGTGCGCTGGTCATGGCCGGCAAGCTCACCCCGAAGGTTGCCGAGGACGTTCATCGCAAGGCGCAGGCGAGCCAGCGCAACTTCATCACGGAGCTGATCGACTCCGGTGTCGTGTCAGCGTCCGATCTGGCATACACCATGTCGCAGGCTTTCGCCGCGCCTTTGATTGACGTCAGCGCGCTGGAGCCGCAGCGTCTGCCCGGCGATTTGATCGATCCCAAGTTGGCGATGAAGTATCGTTTGCTGGTTTTGGGCAAGCGCAGTGGCCGGCTGCTCATCGCGACGGCTGATCCCTCCGATCGGGAGGCGGCAGAAAAAATCAAATTCGCTGCCCAGATGGGCATCGAATGGGTGATCGCCGAGCACGACAAGCTGACCCACTTTCTTGAGGTGGTGTTGAAATCGGCCACCGAGTCGATGCAAGGCATTACCGGGGCGGATTTCGAGTTCGACGAAGCCACCCTCGAAGCCGGCGTACAGCAAGAAGACAAGGACATCCAAGGGCCCGAGACCGAGGATGCGCCGATTGTCCGGTTCTTGCACAAAATGCTGGTCGACGCCTTCAGGATGCGCGCATCCGACCTCCATTTCGAGCCTTACGAGCATACGTACCGGGTGCGCTTTCGGATTGACGGCGAACTGCGGGAAATTGTTACTCCGCCAGTGGCGATCAAGGAAAAACTGGCTTCGCGCATCAAGGTGCTGTCGCGGCTGGACATTGCCGAAAAGCGCGTGCCGCAGGACGGGCGGATGAAGTTGCGCTTGAGTTCCGACAAGACAGTCGACTTTCGCGTCAGCACGCTGCCGACGCTGTTTGGCGAGAAGATCGTGATCCGTATCCTCGATGCGAGCAACGCCAAAATGGGTGTCGACGCGCTGGGCTATGAGCCGATTGAAAAGCAGCGCCTGCTGGAGGCGATTGCGCGTCCTTACGGCATGATCTTGGCAACCGGTCCGACCGGCTCCGGCAAGACGGTGTCGCTGTACGCGTGCTTGAACTTGCTCAATAAACCGGGCGTCAACATTTCCACGGCCGAGGACCCGTCGGAAATCAACATGCCGGGAATCAATCAGGTCAACGTCAACGAGAAGGCGGGGCTGACATTTGCCTCGGCGCTGCGCGCCTTCTTGCGCCAGGACCCGGACATCATCATGGTGGGCGAGATCCGCGACCTGGAAACCGCCGACATCGCCATCAAGGCCGCTCAGACCGGTCACCTGGTGCTGTCCACGCTGCATACCAACGATGCTCCGACGACGTTGACGCGCATGCGCAACATGGGTATCGCCGCGTTCAACATCGCCTCCAGCGTCATCCTGATTACGGCACAGCGACTGGCGCGGCGCCTGTGCACGCAATGCAAGGCGCCGGCCGATATTCCGCGCGAGGCCCTGATCGAGGCCGGCTTCAGCGAGGACGACCTGGACGGCGCTTGGATCCCGTATAAGGCAGTCGGCTGCAACGCCTGCAACAACGGCTACAAGGCAAGGATCGGCATCTACGAGGTCATGCCGGTCACGGAAGCGATCCAGCGCATCATCTTGACCGACGGCAGCGCGCAGGAAATCGCGCAGCAAGCTCGCCAAGAAGGCGTCCGCTCGCTGCGCCAGTCTGGACTTCTCAAGGTCAAGCTCGGCATCACTTCACTCGATGAAGTCTTGGCGGTAACCAACCAATAAATTCGCTTACGGCACATGAACCTGAAAGCGGCTATGGCAACCAATGCGGCAAGCGCCAGGAGCGTGAAAGAATTCGTTTTCGAATGGGAGGGCAGAGACCGCAACAGCAAGGTCGTGCGCGGAGAAATCCGGGCAGCGGGAGAAAACCAGGTACAGGTCATTTTGCGCCGCCAGGGGGTCTTCGTCACCAAGCTCAAAAAGCGCCGTATGCGCGCTGGCAAGAAGATCAAGCCCAGGGACATCGCGCTGTTTACCCGTCAATTGGCGACGATGATGAAAGCCGGCGTGCCGCTAATGCAGTCGTTTGACATCGTCGGCCGCGGCAACTCCAACCCCAGCGTCGTCAGACTGCTGAACGACATTCGCGCCGACGTCGAGACGGGCACTTCGCTGGCGGCGGCGTTTCGCAAACACCCGATGTATTTCAACGGTCTGTATTGCAATCTGGTCGAGGCCGGCGAAACCGCTGGTATCCTGGAAAGCCTGCTTGAGCGTCTGGCCGCGTACATGGAAAAAACGGAGACGATAAAGGCCAAGATCAGATCCGCCCTGATGTATCCGGCGGCAGTGATCATTGTTGCGTTTACTGTCGTCGCGATCATCATGATCTTCGTGATTCCCTCGTTCAAGGATGTGTTCTCGTCGATTGGCGCCGATCTGCCGGCGCCGACGCTGCTGGTCATCTCCATCAGCGAGTTTTTCGTCGATTTTTGGTATCTGGCGCTGGGGCTGCCCATCTTCGGGATTTACTTCTTCATGCAGGCCTGCAAGCGCAGCGAAAAAGTCCAGATGTGGATGGATCGGCTGCTGCTGAAGCTGCCGATCTTTGGCGAGCTGGTCAACAAATCGGTTATCGCCCGCTGGAGCAGAACCCTGGCCGTCATGTTTGCCTCCGGTGTTCCCTTGGTTGAAGCGTTGGATGCCGTTGGGGGCGCGGCGGGCAATTTTGTTTACAAGCGGGCGACGGCTAAGATTCAGCAAGAGGTTTCCACCGGCACCAGCCTGACGGTGGCCATGACCAATACGAACCTTTTTCCCAACATGATCTTGCAGATGTCGTCTATCGGCGAAGAATCCGGCTCGCTTGACCATATGCTGGGCAAGGCGGCGGATTTTTACGAAGCCGAGGTCGATGAGATGGTGGCCGGCCTGTCGAGCCTGATGGAGCCGGTCATCATCGTGGTACTAGGTACTCTCATTGGCGGTATCGTCATTTCCATGTACTTGCCGATCTTCAAGTTGGGCCAGGTTATCTGAAGTGAAACTTGACCCGTTTAGCGCGACCGTTGTAGGGGCAGCCCTTGTGGTTGCCCTTGTATCCACTGGACAAAGGCCGGTGTCGCGCACACAGGGCAACCACAAGGGTTGCTCCTACGCCAAATGTTTCATGCGTCGCGGCTGGCGCGCCAGCGCCATGGAAAACTGAGATGGTTTTGATGCAAATCGGCTTCGGCGGCCTGCTGGGCTTGCTTATCGGCAGTTTTTTGAACGTCGTTATCCATCGTCTGCCCAAAATGATGGAGCGCCGGTGGGCGGCCGAGTGCGCCGAGATGATCGGGCAGCCGGCGCCGCTTGCCGCATCGCGGGAGAGGCTAGATCTGCTGACTCCCCGCTCGCGCTGCCCGCACTGCGCCCACCCGATCCGCTGGTTTGAGAACATTCCCCTCCTCAGCTTTCTGTTTTTGCGCGGGCGCTGTTCGTCTTGTCAACAGCCGATCAGCCCGCGCTATCCGCTGGTTGAACTGATTACCGGCTTGCTGTTCGCCTGGTGCGTTTGGCGCTGGGGCTTCAGTTGGGCCGCGGCGGCCTGGTGCCTGTTCACTGCCGTGCTGATTGCCCTCACGCTGATCGATTGGGACACCACGCTGCTGCCGGACGATCTGACCTTGCCCTTGATCTGGGCCGGCCTGATCGCTTCCACGCTGGGCTTGAGCGGCGTTGCGCTGCGCGACGCGGTGTGGGGCGCCATTGCCGGTTATCTATCGCTCTGGCTGGTGTACTGGGCCTTCAAGCTGGCAACCGGCAAGGAAGGCATGGGCTATGGCGACTTCAAGCTGCTGGCCGCGCTTGGCGTCTGGTTTGGCTGGCAGGCGCTGGTGCCGATCATCCTGATGGCATCGGTCATCGGCGCTACGGTCGGCGTCGGACTGAGAATCATGAATTTATTGCGCGAGGGCGGCGCGATTGCGTTCGGGCCGTTTCTTTCGCTGGCGGGCATCACGGCGATGATCTTCGGCCCGCAAACCATGCTGCGCGCGGTGGGACTATGACGGATGACGGATGACGGATGAAACCACCTCTTTTTCTACTCGGACTGACAGGCGGCATCGGCAGCGGCAAAAGCACCGCGAGCGCCATGCTGGCCGAGCGCGGCGCGGCCGTGATCGACGCCGATGCCATCTCGCGGTCGACCACCGCTGCTGGCGGCAGTGCCGTGCCAGCTATCGCGGCGGCGTTTGGTTGCGGGTTGATCGGCAGCGACGGCGCGCTTGATCGCGACGCCATGCGCGCCTTGGTGTTTCAAGACGCCGGCTGCCGCACGCGGCTGGAAGCCATCATCCACCCGTTGGTCGCTCAGGAAATCGAGCGCCAGATCGCCCAAGCCGTGGCGCAAGGCAGTGCCTTGATAGTTTTCGATGTGCCCTTGCTTATCGAGGCCGGCGCACGCTGGCGCGCCCGCGTGGATCGTGTGCTGGTGATCGACTGCGACCGCGCCACGCAGATCAAGCGCGTGCAGGCGCGCAGCCGTTTGTCGCTGGGCGAGATCGAGCGTATCGTGCAAACTCAGGCCACGCGCGCCGAGCGGCTGTCGGCGGCCGACATAGTGGTTACCAACGGCGCCGACATGACGTTGTACATGCTGCAACAGCAGATACAAATGCTCACAACAAGCCTCGGGCTATGATTCGTCAATGATAGAGGTCTACACGTGATTCTGTACGAATACCCCTTCAACGAACGCATCCGCACCTACCTGCGTCTGGAGCATCTGTTCGGATGCCTTGGGCAATTGATGCCACGCGATGTTCCGCTGGACCATCATTTCGCCTTGATCACCATCTTCGAAATCATGGACGTCACTAGCCGTGCGGATCTGAAATCGGATGTGCTCAAGGACCTGGAAAAGCAAAAGGCCTACATCGCCACATTCCGAGGCAATCCCGCCATCTCCGAGGTTTCGCTCGATGCCATGCTGGACCGTCTCAAAGAGGCCTTCAACCAGCTTAGCGAACAGCACAGCAAGCCTGGTCATGAGTTGTACGACAGCGAATGGCTGATGGCCGTGCGCAGCCGCGCCGTCATTCCGGCGGGCACCTGCTCGTTTGATTTGCCGGCCTACTTCGCCTGGCAATCTCACCCGCCGGCTGCGCGCCGTGCCGACCTTCAACAATGGACGGCCACGCTGGTGCCTTTGTCGCGCGCCATCGGTTTGCTGCTGCAAATTCTGCGCACCTCCGGCCATCCGCAAAAAGTGATGGCCATTGGCGGACAGTTTCAACAAATGCTGCCGCAGGATCGCTTTTTCCAGTTGCTGCGCTTGCGTATCGATGAATCGCTCAACCTGATCCCAGAGATCAGCGGCAACCGCCTGATGGCCTCGGTACGGCTGATGCGCCACAAGCCCGACGGCAAGCTGCACCCTGTGCGTGAGGACGCTCCCTTCGAGTTGGCGTTATGCGCATGACGGAAGACGGCGCGCCATCTTCGCGTGCGCGCACCGTGCGTTGCCCAGCCTGCGGCGGGCCAAGCTTGTACGCGGCGGAAAACCGTTTTCGTCCTTTTTGCAGCGAGCGCTGCAAGCTGCACGATTTAGGCGCCTGGGCCAACGAGAACTTTCGGCTCGAAGCCGAACCGGATCAGGGTCGTTAACCGTTCGCTCCCCTGTGTCTGGGCGGCATGGCCACGGCTGCTGCGCTGCATGAATCTTGCAGGGCTGGGCATCCATCAACACATCACGCTCACCGTTGCCACAACCATGCCAGCGGCACGGCAAGCTGGCGCGTGCCGTTCAACGGAAAAGCATTGGGGCCGGCGTGTAGCAGCGCGCCGCCTTGCCAGTCCTTGCCGCATTGCTCGGCCAGACGGCGCAGGCCCTGGCCGTCGGCGGGGGTGGCGGTGGCGGAGGCTTTGACTTCGACGCCCCAGGTCTGCGGGCCGCGGGTGATGACCAGATCGACCTCGACCTGATCCTTGTCGCGGTAGTGCCAGAAGCGCAATTCGGGATCGGTCCAGCCAGCTTGCGCGATCAATTGCTGCATCACGAACGATTCCAGCAGGTGGCCGAAGCGCTGGCGGCGCGCGGTCCAGTCGTCGGCGCTGACGCCGGCCAGGGTGGCCGCCAGGCCGCTGTCGAGCAGGTGCATCTTGGGCGTTTTGACCAGGCGCTTGGCTTTGTTGCGGTGCCACGGCGGCAGGCGGCGAATCAGAAACAGGCGCTCGCAAACGCTCAGGTAGTGCTCGACGGTTTCGCGGCGCAGGCCTAGCGCGTTGCCGAGGTTGGCGACGTTCAGCAATTCGGCGTTGCGCAAGGCCAGCAGTTCGAGCAGTTGGCCGACGGCGGCGGTGTCGCGCACGCGGGCCACGTCTCGCACGTCACGCTCGATCAGGGTGCGCAGATAGGCGCGGTGCCATGCGCGGGCGCGGGGCGGGGCGCGCGCAATCGCTTCCGGAAAGCCGCCGGCCACCACGCGGCGGGCCAGCGCCATGCCGTCGGCATCCGCTGCGGGCGTGAGCGACGGCTTCAATCGGCCCGCCAGCAAGTCCGCCAGAAAAGCGCCGGGCGCCAGCGCCTGTTCATCGGCGGTGAGCGGGTGCAGTTGCAGCACTTCCATGCGCCCGGCCAGCGAATCGCCCAGCGTGGGCAGCAGCAGCAAGTTGGCCGATCCGGTCAGCACGAAGCGGCCTGGGCGGCGGTCGTTATCGACGGCCAGTTTCAAGGCGCGCAGCAGCGCCGGGGCACGCTGGATTTCGTCCAGAATGGCGCGCGGCGGCAGCGCGGCGACGAAACCTGCCGGATCGACCTGGGCAAAGGCCAGCGTGGCGGCGTCGTCCAGGCTCAGATAGCCGTAGTCCGGCTCCAGTGTGCGCGCCAAGGTGGTCTTGCCGCACTGGCGCGGGCCGAGCAGGCAGACCACCGGCGTGTCTTGCAACGCGGTGCGCAG
>JAITMV010000214.1 GCA_031277295.1 Burkholderiaceae bacterium
GTCATGCTGCGAAAGCAAATCCTCGCAATACCACTCGGTATTGCTCCGGTTTGCGCCTTGCCTGACGAACAAATCCATCGATTTCATTTGTAAAGGTTTTGATGGAACGGAGCACTAGCAAGACTCGCAGTCGATGAAGTCGTCACTCGAAACGCGCTGAACTTGTTCACAGGCGCTGTGCGCGGATGATGGCGCCCAGCGTCTGAACGTCGGCCCGTATGCGGCGGGCCAGCCCCTCGGGCGCGGAGCCGATGGTTTGCCAGCCCTGCTGGAACAAGCGCTGGCGCATCTCCGACGTGCGCACAATGGCGGTGACGGCGGCGGCCAGTTTGCCGACGTGGGCCTCGGGCATGTTGGCCGGGACAGCGACGGCGTTCCAGATTTCCAGGTTGAAGTCTTTCACGCCCGCCTCAGCCAGGCTGGGTAGACCAGGCGCGAGCGCGCTGCGACCGCTGGAGGTGACGCCCATGCCGCGCAGCTTGCCGGCCTGAATTTGCGCCAATGCCAGTGCGGGCGGCAGCATCGACAGTTGCAAGTCGCCCGCGATCATGGCGCTGGCGATTTGCGGATAGCCGGGGTAGGGCACATGCACCGGTGCGATACCGGAGCGGTTTTTGAGCCATTCCATCCCCAGATGACCGACAGTGCCGACGCCTGGCGAGCCGTAGCTCCAGCGGTTGCCGGCGGCGCGGGCAGCGTCGAAGAAGGCGCGCGCATCGCCGGTTTTTGCCACGCTGAGCGGCGCCACCAGAACTAACGGCGCGACACCGACCAGGCTGACTGCGGCCAGATCCTTTAGCGGGTCGTAACGCACGGCGGGGTTGAGCAGCCGGGCGATAGTCAGGTTGCCGTTGATCATCAATCCGGCGGTATGGCCGTCAGTGGCCTTGGCGACAACCTCACCGCCGATGTTTCCGCCCGCTCCGACGCGGTTTTCCACCACCACCGGCTGGCCCAACGCCTGTGCAAGAGGTTCGGCCAAGGCGCGCGCCGTCAGATCGGGTGATGAGCCGGCGGGAAAGCCGACGACCAACCGTAACGGCTTGCTGGGCCAGACGGTGGCGGATTGGATGGGTCGGGCGGCCAACACGCCGTGCGCGCTCAGCGCGGCGACCAGCAGGGCGGTGCGGCGGGAAAGGTTCACAAATGCCCCACGGCGCTGGCGCGTCAGCCGCGACGCATGAAACGTTTGGCCTAGGGGCAACCCTTGTGGTTGCCCTGTGTGCGCGACACCGGCTCTTGTCCAGTGGATACAAGGGCAACCACAAGGGCTGCCCCCACAGCGGTCGCGCTAAACGGGTCAAGTTTCACTTCAGCGTAGGGCGGGGTTCACCCCGCCATCCCCCGGTTTCGTGAAGCGGCGCAATGGCGGGGTGAACCCCTCCCTACGTTTGTTTTTTTTTGCGCCGCCGCTCCCCATCCCCGCCTTCCCACAAAGGGGGAAACGAGACAATGTGGATTGTTTCACCTCAGAACAGCCTTGCAGCCCCGCTTCGTCTCAAGCGTACTCAGCCAGCGTCGTGCGCATCTTTTTCATCGCGGCCACTTCGATTTGGCGGATACGCTCGGCACTGACGCCGTATTCGGCCGCCAACTCATGCAGCGTCATGCCGCCGGAGCCGTCGTCGTTCACGTTCAGCCAGCGCTCGGTCACGATACGGCGGCTGCGTTCATCCAGACTATCGAGGGCGCTGGCGATGCCCTCGGTGGCCAGTGCGTCGCGCTGGGCCGATTCGATGATCGCCGTCGGTTCGTGGCTATCGTCCGACAGATAGGCGATGGGGCCGAAGGCATGTTCATCGCCGTCAGTTGGCGTCGGGTCCAGCAGCACCTCACCGCCGGCCAAGCGCGTTTCCATCTCCCGCACCTCGTCGGGCTTGACCTGCAACTCGCGCGCCACCACGTTGATCTGCGCCTCGGTCAGCGCATCGCGATGGGTGATGTCGACCGCCGCGTCCTCGGCCTTGAAGCCTTGCTTCATCGACCGCAGATTAAAAAACAGCTTGCGTTGTGCCTTGGTGGTCGCCACCTTGACCAGCCGCCAGTTCTTCAGAATGTACTCGTGAATCTCGGCCTTGATCCAGTGCAGCGCATAACTCACCAGACGCACGCCTTGATCGGGGTCGAAGCGCTTGACAGCTTTCATGAGGCCGACATTGCCTTCTTGAATCAGGTCGGCGTGCGGCAGGCCGTAACCCAGATACTGGCGCGATGTGGACACTACCAGACGCAAATGCGATAGCACCAGCTTCTTGGCTGCTTCCAGGTTGCCGGTGTCGCGCAACTCGTGGGCGTAACGCTGCTCTTCTTCTTGCGTCAGCATTGGCAGGCGGTTGACGGCGCTGATGTAGGCGTCCAGATTGCCCAGCGCCGGCACCACGGCCCACGGATTGGTCAGCGCCACGGCGCGAGCGTTGGCGTGCGCAACAGAGGATGAAACGGTCATCGTTGAATATCCTTTTATGTTCATCGGGTATTTTAGCACTCTATTGCGACGAGTGCCAGCGCCATCAACAACTGGGATGCAACCCGATCCGGCAACCCGATCCGTTTTGTGCGGCGCTGTAGGGACAACCCTTGTGGCTGCCCTGCGCGCCTGACAACGGCCCTTGTCCAAATGGAAACCAACTGCGTGCTCACGATCTCGGCGTGAGGTGTGCGGGATGTGCGGCATTGGGATGTGCGGCAAGGCGCAATCCGCAGCCGATGGCCCGTGTCATTGGCAAGGACTGCAACGCCGCAACGCTTTCCTAAGCCCGCGCCGGGATCGCAAACACGTTCTGAGAGGGTGTGACAAATCCGCCACACCCGCTCGTGCCGCCAAAACGCGCCTGATTGTCGAGAGCAAGCGCTCGTGATACCGCAGGGCATCCCTCGCGTTTTGCGTCTCGCAGCCCATTCCAAACCTAAAGGGCTAAAGGGCGCGCGCACCCATAGAGGAGACCGCATGAGGTATTGCCTGAAGCCCAAACGGAGACGAGCAATACATGCCAGACTATCGGCCAGATCGCCGGTGTGCGCTGCGCAGCCGCGGCTGTCGGCGCGTGTGCCATTTCTTGAGTAAATAAAGTTAATATTCACTTGCGCATTTTGGCTTAATTAAACACGACATAAGTAGATTTACTTGCCGGTATTTGAAAAGGGTGTGCGAGCGCGTACCTGTAGACATCTTGCTTTCTCCCTTGACCGTTGGGATGACGATAAGACCGGGGCGGGAATCAAGATGTGGGGTTCATGAAACTTGATTCTACCGAACAAATTGCCTTCCCGTGAAAAAAATCACAGAAGTGAATAGTTAGTCCCTTTAGTCCAGATTCTTTTGCCGCATGTAGTGTAGACTTTGTTTGTTAATCTTTGTTAGCGAACGAGTGCAATTTGTGATTGTATCTTAATGTAACGATGTCAATGTGGAAGATGGATTTTAGAAAATGTTTCTAAATGTATCTCGGGACGTTTGACAAACAATCGGAGGAGGAGGGGTGGAGGACAGATGCCTGAGAGGTGTACGGTGCTATCGTGCCTTGTTTGTTAGGGTGAGTGTCGGCGAAGGCATCTGTCCGCTTTTTTTGTGTTAGGCTATTGCGGGCGTGCGTCATGGTGAGGGTCACAGGACCCTTGGGAAAATTTAGAGCGCAGGAAGTGTGATGGCGGTGTTCGCGTACAAAGGAGAGACTATGAAGTGATTGTTTGCAAGTATAATGGGCAAGTAATAAAGAAAAAATCAATCGCTATGCGATAGGTTAGAGCGCCCAGGTTGCCTTCCCCGATATCTTGGCGTGATGGATTTATATATGGTACGCTCCCAGGGTCGAGGATTTTATCTTTAAAATCACAAGAAATGGTTTCTGAGAATATCAAGAAAAACAAAAATGCGACTCCTTTTCTAGGGATCGGTTTGCTGTGGCTTGGTTTGTCTGGTGATGCTGAAGCCGCTACCCTGATTGATTCGGTTGACGCAGCGCGCCGCTATGACGCGGGCTATCTGGCGGCGGGCAACGCCAGGAATGCCGGGCGCGAGAAGCGTGAGCAGGGCATTGCGGGGTGGTTGCCGCAAGCTCAAATCGATAGCGGTTATGTGAGGCAGGATCAGCCAGGAGCCACTTATGCCACGGCCACACGCCGTCATCATTACAGCGTTTCGATTACTCAGCCGATCTTTGATCAGAATCGCACCGCCAACTATGAGCGCGGCGTCGCTCAGTCTGATGCTGCCGAGATCGAGTTTGCCAAGGCGGAGCAAAAATTGATTCTTGAAATATCCAACGCCTATTTTGACGTGCTGTTTCAGCGCGAGGCGCTGGCTGCCGCCGAGGCGGCAAAGAATGCTTTTTCGGAGCAGTTGAAACAGGCCCAATCGGCTCTTAAGCTTGGCGAGGGTACGCGCATCGAAGTGATTGAATCGCAAGCCAACCATGACCAGGCCGTCGCGCGGAGCATTGCCGCTGCCAACGACTTGGAAATTGCCCAGACCACCTATACGCGCCTGACCGGGCTGAGAGCAGCCGGTATCGAGCCTGTGCAGTGGTCGTGCGTTCGGCCGGCAGGCCAAAATCTGGGCGCTATTCTCGTGATGGCGCAAGCCGACAGTCTGAATGTTCGTGCCGCAAAAATCCAGGTTGAACAGGCCGGCGCGGACGTTCGGGCCGCTAAGTCAGGACATTTACCGGTGGTCACTGCGCAGGCTGCTTACGGTAAAAATTGGAGTCGTGGCTCAAACGAGAACGAATATGACGTATTTTTCGGCACGACGGCTAAAACAAGCTCCAGAATGGTGGGGGTTAACGTCACCATTCCCTTGTTTGCTGGCGGCGCGGTGGTTTCGCAAACGCGTGAGGCGGTGAGTTACCGCGAACAGGCTCTTCAGCTTCTGGAAGATACACGCCGAAAGGCGCGTGAAGAAGCGCGCACTGCTTACTTGACCCTGACCAATGACGAGGCGTTAATTAGTGCTCAGGAGCGTGCGCTGGAGTCGGCCGATAACAAGGTTAAATCCACCCGCATGGGCCGCGAAACTGGCCTGCGCAACACGATTGACGTACTGAATGCGTTGCAGGCTTATTTTGAAGCCGTTCGTGATTTGGCCGATACCCGTTATAAATTTCTAAAAGCGCGATTGCAGTTGTCGGCGGCGCTGAACACACTTCCCACCGATGTGGCGGCGTTGAGTTGCCGCGCAGAAGGCTTGAGTCGCGCCCAGCTCGCCAAGCGCGCGGAAGTTGTGCGGCATCCCGTGAAGGTGCGGCCATGACCGAGTCACTGTTTCGGCAAGAAGCGCTACAAGCCAACAAGCAGCGGTTGATTGGCACTGTCAGCCTCTACACGCCGCCTTGGCGCTGGTTGATGGTGGCTATCGTGGTGGCATTGATGCTGTCGGTGGTGATCTTTTTCATCTTTGGCTCGTACACCAAGCGCGAGCAGGTGATGGGTCAGTTGGTGCCTGCCGGCGGTTTGTTGAGTGTCGCGCCGCCGGTTGGCGGTACGGTTTCGCAGATTATGGTGCGCGAGGGCCAGCCGGTGGTTCGCAACGCGCAGTTGATGGCTGTTTCTTCGGAAGTGCAAACCGATCTCGGCGCCACGGGTGAAGCGGTCAAGCAGCAGCTTGATCTGCAACGCGCGCGCTTGGAGAGCGATCTGGCCAATCAGTCCCGCGCAAGCGAGGAGGGGCTGCGCGGGCTGCAAATGCGCAGCGATATGCTGCGCCATCAACTGGCCCAGCTTGCTTCGCAGAAAGATTTGCGGGCGCGCCAGGCGGATTTGGCCCAGCGGCAGCTCGAAAAGGTTCGGGCCATGCGCGAGCAGGACTATGCGTCCAACAGCCAGGTCGAACAGCAAGAAAGCGCGGTGCTGGATGCGCAGGCGCGGCTGCAAGATGTGTTGCGCCAGCGGCTGGACACCCAACAGCAGTTTTCGCAACTCGATCAACAACTACGGGAGTTGCCGCTGAAGACCGAGCTTCAACGCAATGAGGTGGAACGCCAGTTGGCCGATGTGCGGCGCTCGCTGGTGGAAAACGAATCGCGCCGTGCGGTGGTGTTGCGCGCGCCGCGCGACGGCGTGGTGGCTGCTTTGCTGGTCAAACCGGGGCAGATGGTGTCGAACCAGCAAACGGCGATCACGATCTTGCCCAAGGGCTCGCAACTGGAGGCTGAGCTGATGGTGCCCAGCCGCGCCATCGGATTTGTCCACGAAGGCGGACGGGTGGTGTTGCGCTACCCGGCCTACCCCTATCAGAAGTTCGGTCAGCAGTTCGGGCTGATTAGCGAGGTATCCCGTACCGCGCTGTCACCGCAAGAAGCGATGCTCTTGACGCGGATCGGCAATATTCAGGAACAGCAGTACCGCGTGGTGGTCAGGCTGGAGCGTCAGGACATCTTGGCTTATGGCCGGCCGGAGGCGCTTAGGCCAGGTATGGCGGTCGAAGCCGACATCCTGCTTGATCGCCGCCATCTGTACGAATGGGTGCTCGAACCGCTGTACGCGGTGGGCCGGAAAGTGAGAACCTGATGGCGGCGATCAGCTTTCTTTCGGGCCTTGACTTCGGCTGGCGCCGCCGCCTGCCGATGATGCTGCAAACGCAGGCAACCGAATGCGGTCTGGCGTGTATTGGCATGGTCGGCAACTATTACGGCCACGATCTGGATCTGGCCAGCCTGCGGCGGCGTTTCGTGCTGTCGCTCAAGGGGGCTACCTTGGCCGACGTCATGCTGATGGCCCATCGGCTGGACATGGCCTCGCGTCCGTTGCGGCTTGAGCTGGATGAACTGGGCCAATTGCGCCGGCCGTGCATCCTGCATTGGGATTTGAATCACTTTGTCGTACTCAAACAGGTCGACAAACACAAAATCACGATTCACGATCCGGCACAAGGCGTTCGCAGTTTATCGATAGAAGAAGTGTCAAAGCACTTCACTGGTGTCGCGCTGGAGTTGCTGCCCTCGGCGACGTTCAAACGAATCGAAGAAAAGGAGTCGATCTCGCTGCGCAGACTGGTGCAGAGCGTGATCGGGCTCAAGCCGGCGATGGCGCAGATTCTGGTGCTGTCGGCGGCGCTGGAATTGTTCGGCATCTTGACGCCGTTTTACATGCAGTGGGTCATGGACCAGGTGTTGGTGTCGGCTGACCGGGATTTGCTGACGCTGCTGGGTATCGGTTTTTTGATGGTGGTGGTGTTTCAGAACGTGATTTCGGCTCTGCGCTCGTGGGTGGTGACGTGGTTTTCCAGCCTGCTTAGCGTGCAATGGACAGCCAACGTATTCGCGCATTTGCTCCAGTTGCCCATGTCGTATTTCGAGCAGCGGCACATGGGTGATGTGGTATCGCGTTTTAGCTCGCTGCAGGCCATTCAGAACACGCTGACGACCCGCTTCATCAGTACGGTGCTCGACGGCTTCATGGCCACCGCCACGCTGGTCATGCTGTTTACCTACAGCGCCACGCTGACGTGGCTGGTGCTCAGCCTGTTCGTGTTGTATGCGGTGATCCGCTGGGTGGCCTATCGACCGCTGCGCCAAGCCAGCGAGGACCAGATTGTGTATGCCGCCCGGCAGCAATCGCAGTTATTGGAATCCATCCGCGGCGTACAGGCGATCAAGTTGGGCAACAAGCAGGAGCCGCGCGTGGCGACCTACGCTAACGCCGTGGTCGATACCACCAATAAGAGCGTGGCTATCCAGCGCCTGACGATTTCGTTCAGTACGCTGCAAGGGGTCATTGCGGGCGTTGGCCGTGTCGTTTTGGTCTGGTTGGCCGCCCGATCCGTGCTCAATGGGCAGCTTAGCGCCGGTATGCTGGTGGCATTTGCTTCGTTTTCCGAGCAGTTCACCGCGCGCGCGTCGGGCCTGATCGATGCCGTCATCGATTTCCGCATGCTGCGCCTGCATGGCGAGCGTTTGGCCGACATCGTGTTGAGCGAGCCGGAAGAAGACATTGAACCCAAAGTGGCGGCAACGCTCACGGCGGCGCCCGATATTCGGGTCGAAAACATGAGTTTTCGCTACGGCGAAAGGGAGCCTTGGGTATTACATGGCTGCTCGCTGTCGATTGGCGCCGGGGAGTCGGTCGCGCTGGTTGGCCCATCGGGTGGCGGCAAGACGACCTTTGCCAAGCTTATCTTGGGGCTGCTGAAGCCGGAACAGGGCTGCGTATGGGTCGATGGCATCGACGTGCGCAAACTGGGTCTGCATGCCTACCGCGGTGTGATTGGCTGCGTCATGCAAGACGACATTTTGTTTGCCGGTTCGATTGCCGACAACATCAGTTTTTTTGACGCCGAACCCGAGCAGGCGCGCATCGAAGAGGCCGCGCGCCTGGCTCAAATTCACAATGACATTGCCGCCATGCCGATGGGCTATCAGTCATTGGTCGGCGATATGGGGTCGTCGCTGTCGGGCGGTCAGCGCCAGCGCGTTTTGCTGGCGCGCGCCTTGTATCGAAAACCGTCGATTCTGGTGCTCGACGAGGCGACCAGCCACTTGGACGTCGAGCGGGAAATGCTGATCAACGAAGCGATCCGGCAGATCAAGATTACCCGGATCATCATCGCGCATCGCCCCGAAACTATTCGCAGCGCAGACCGCGTGGTTC
The DNA here is from genome assembly GCA_031277295.1 of Burkholderiaceae bacterium. Taxonomy (GTDB): domain Bacteria; phylum Pseudomonadota; class Gammaproteobacteria; order Burkholderiales; family Burkholderiaceae_C; genus Ottowia. Next base: position 8,584 of record JAITMV010000214.1, read on the forward strand.
TGCTCGATCAGGGCCGGGCGGCTGAAATTCAGTCAAGAGATCGTTTGGAATTCAATTCAAATCAGTTTGGGCTGCCAGATTGATGAGGGTTAGAGTGAATATTGATCGTAAATGGTATTTAAAATTCTTGAAATATTGAATTGTATGAATTGAATGGCATTGGTAAAATTTTATTTCATTCTGGATTTTGTTTATAGCTTGATGTAAAGCTGGGATAGGCCTTTGTTGCGGGGGCTTTTTGAATACCCGCGACGTATATTTTCAGGAGTTACTGAAATGCGTGAATTAAACAGTGTTGAAATACACTATGTCTCTGGCGGCGCCGATGTGGTTACCGTTGTGCCCGTCGACTCAACTTCGTTGGTCGAAAATTTTAGTACACAGTTTCAAAAACTGTTCGAAAGTGTTTTTTCGACCATAGTGGGTATTTTGAATACCGTCAGGACTGGTATTTTGGAAGTCTTAAATACAACTCCTAAACTACCAACTCCAACCCCAAGGCCGGAATTGCCGCCTCAAGTGTAGTGCTGAAATTTCCTGAATCCATGACTTCAAGAGGGATAGCCCTACCGTGTGTACGCATCTCTTCGCTCTCTCTCCGCCGTCATTCTCGTGGAGCGCGGGAAGGAATGACGGGGGGAGGTGGCGCGCTGCGTTCATGCGGCTGACCGTGAGGAGGGGCGTTTCCACTCTTTGGGCAAAGGATTCAGACAGTTGGATTTCGGAGGAGGAGCTTGAGTCGTGTGTATGAGATTCTGCTTGGCGGGACTTTGTGATTAAGGTTGAGCATTAGTAATTTATTCAATTTTTACATTTTAGTCTTTTATTTTTAAATAAATGGCTGAAGCGGGCCTTTGCTGCAAGGGCTTTTGAATACTTGCGGTGTCTTTATAGGAATTATTGAAATGCGTGAATTAAATAGCACAGAAATCAAGTCCGTATCGGGAGCCCTTGGGGTTTGGACGATTTCGGATGTCGATTTTTCGGTTCCAAACTCGGTAGTTCAGCTGGCCTTGACTAGATCTAGTGTCTTGATGGCGGCTGGCGGTTCAGTGGGCGTCTTGATGGGGGCCGTCAATTCAAAGCTTATGGACGGTGAGTTGAATGCCTTGGATTTCTTGTTTGACAATTTAAATTTGTTCAACAACAAACCTGCAGTGCCTACTCCCGCTCCCACTCCTGCTACGCCTGCGGCCACATGAGTGGGGCGGTTGAAAAGGACAACGTCGCAACAAAAAAATCGTAGTATATGCCCATGAGTGAGATGGTAATTGACCGCGGTTGGGGCGATTTATCTGGTGGTTTGTCAGAAAATTGACCTTCCACGTAAAGTGAAAGGTTGACCAGGCTTTAGTTGTGGGGGCCTTTATAATACCTGCGACAACTACTATTAGGAGTTATTAAAATGCGTGAATTGAATGCTGTTGAAATCAATGAAGTATCTGGTGGCGCTGGTCTTGGAGTTGCCATTTATTCCGCTATGGCTGGTGTCGCTAGCGGTGCGGCAAAATATGCCGCCATTGGCGGTGACTCAGGCGGTCAGCTCGGCCTTGGGATCATTGGCGCTGGAGTTGGAGTAATTCTTGGCGGCATTGGAGGAGGAATCTTTGGCCTCCTGTATGGCCTGAACAATGAAGAAGCGGCTGTTTTGGCGGCAGTGAATGAGGTTGCTGAATACTGGGCTAATCCTCTTGCTCCGTTCCCGACGGTTTAACGCGGTGATCGGTACATCAGCATAAGACATGTCGAGAGACGGGATATTTTGGTTTCTGTGATACGGAAATTCATGGTCCCGATTCACCACATGGCAAGGTATTCAATGTGACCCTGAATAAGCCCGAGCGAACAGATGTTCTTGGTTTTATCCGAAAACGCCTGAAACCGGGATGCGCTGCTCGCACGGTGCTTGTTTGGAGTCACCTTGATTTTTCTTAATAATGTAGGAGTTTGAAATGGCTGTTAACTTTGGTTCTTTGTTTAATAGTATCGCTGGTGGCGTAACCAGTATTGTCGCCAATTCCCTCATGATTAACCCGGCCGGGATCGTCGGCAGTGTGGGCAACATGGTCGGCGGCATAATGGGCTCGGTGGGCGCCGATTCCGAGGCAACCGGAATTACCTCGTCGGTGCTCACTGGCGTGTCGGATATTGTGGCTACCTCGCTTAATCCGATATCGTGGCTCAACCCTGGCCGAATCGTGTCGTCCGTCGGAGACATGGTTGGCAATATTGTGGGTTCAACGGACGCCGGTCCTGGAGCAACGGGTATCGTCTCATCGGTGCTCGGCGGCGTGTCGGATATTGTTTCGACCGCGGTCAACCCGGCATCGTGGCTCAACCCTGGCGCTATCGTGTCTTCCGTCGGAAATATGGTTGGCAATGTGGTGAACTCGGCGACGACTGGCGCCGCAAAAGCGAACGAAGCTCCAGCGGCGGCAGCCCAGTCGGCGGCAACCGATGATGCCGCAGAAGCGGCGGCAGCGGCCCCGGCAGCAGCGGCGGCAGCCTCTCCATCGGCACTAGGCGCCTCGGCTCTGGCCGCGCTCCTTGGCGGGTTCAAGTCCTATCCAGTGCAGGGCGCTGGCGCCGAATCTAATTCGACGACCTCTTCGTCCGCAACCACTCCGACCATAAATACGGGGATTGGGGTCGCTCCGGTGGGGGCCATCAGCGGCGGAGGCGGGGTCAACGAAAACGCGGTCGCTCAAACCACGACCAATCCGTTTTTGATCTACCGCTTGACCGGCCAGGACTCTGTCGTCGCGACGAGTACCGAAGTCAACAGTACGACGGCGCGCGAGGCGGTTGATTTGCCCGAGGCAACCGGCTTCATTACGTCGCGGACCGATACGGTGACTGAGACGGTATCGGTCGACGCCAATCCGATGTGGATCTATCGGCTCAACGGCCCCACGCAAACCGTCACCTCGGTTCCCACCACGACTACCCAGTCCGCGAAGACGGTGTTGAGCGTCGAGCTTACGGCTACTGCGGGCGGCACGACTCTCAACGGCTCGCCGGATGGAAACGACATATTGTCGGATGGCGGCTACCAAAACGTCACGCTCAATGGCGGTACCGGCAACGATGTCTTCCTTGTGAACTGCGGCTGCGGTCCCGTCATTGGTGGTGCAGGAACTGACACGATGCTCTTGACCGGAACGGGTCGTGAGCTCAATCTGAACCTCGTGAGGGGTGTCGAGCACATCGATCTTGGGCAGAAGAATGCGCTCATGATCAACCTGGGGGACGTGCTCAACGGCCCCGATACTCCTCAGGACCAGTTGGTGCTGACGGGTGACGTTACCGACACGGTGATTCTGAGCTCGGACTACGGCCACGTTGCCGGCAACACGAAAGTGATCGACGATACGGCTTACGATATTTGGCTCGGGTTCAATCCCGCCACTCCGCTCGGCCTTGCCACGGTGTTGATCGAGCAGGGTATACAGGTGGAGGTGATGGCGGCCGTGTAACAACGCGGACGGGCCACCCGTACTTTTGTATCAGTTCGTGAAAATTCGGCCGCGGCGGTTTTCGGAGGAGGGCCGCGGCTGATCGGTTGTACGAGGCGTCCGGTCAAAATTTCGGTTGCCGTTTTTTTGACTGCGAGAGCGTTGTACGGCTCCAAGTTTGTTCGCACTATGCTGTTCTGTGCGAACACACTTGGAAGCGCGCCTCGATTGGGGTGCGTTTTCAAGTGTGTTTTCTCTGGGCTGGGTCGGCGTCGCAAGATTCGTCCCAGCGTCCCATGCCGATGGAGGGGGGCGGGAATGACGATAGAGGAGGCAGGAGGCGTGCCCTTCGAAAACTCCCAGAGATTGTGAGAGATCGGGTTAAAACCCAGGAGTTCTGCTCACTCATGACCACCCCCGAAACGCCAGCATCTGTACGGGCGAGGGCGGTTTTGCGAAAGTTGACTATGTGGATTTGTTCAAAGCGCCAAGCAGCAGCCTCAGCTGGTACAGCGCCTCCAGTGCTTCGCGCGGGGTAAGGGCGTCGGGGTCGATTTCGGCCAAAGCGGATTCGAGTAACGACGATTGCGGCGCGTCCGCTTGGAGCGGCGGTGTGGCGAACAGGTCGATTTGCGCGCGGTTGTGGTGCGCGCCTTGCTCCAGCCCGGCCAGCGCGTGGCGGGCGTGGTTAAGCACCGCTTGCGGCATACCGGCCAGGCGAGCAACCTGGATGCCGTAGCTGCGGCTGGCGGGGCCGGGTTGCAGCTCGTGCAAAAACACGATGCCGCCGCCCGTGCCGGTTTCGGCGGCGCTGACGTGAACGTTGATGGCGGCGTGGTGCGCGGCGGGAAATTCGGTCAGCTCAAAGTAGTGGGTGGCAAACAGGGTGAAGGCGCCAATCTTGTCGTGCAGGTGCGCGGCGATGCCGCTGGCCAGCGCCAGGCCGTCGAAGGTGCTGGTGCCGCGGCCGATTTCGTCCATCAGTACCAACGACTGGCTGCTGGCGCTGTGCAGGATTTGCGCCGCCTCGGTCATTTCCAGCATGAAGGTGGACTGGGCGTTGGCCAGGTCGTCAGAGGCGCCGATGCGGGTGTGAATGGCGTCTATCGGCCCCAGCCGGCAGCTTTGCGCCGGCACGTAGCTGCCGATGCTGGCCAGCAGCGCGATCAGCGCGACCTGACGCATGTAGGTGCTTTTGCCGCCCATGTTGGGGCCGGTGATGATTTGCATGCGCGCTTTGAGGCCAAGCACGGTATCGTTGGCAATGAAGGGCGCGCCGCTGGTTTCGGCCAGGCGCGCCTGCACCACCGGGTGGCGGCCGGCGCGGATTTCAATGCACGGCTCGGGCACGAATTGCGGCGCGCACCAGCCCAGGGTGAGCGCGCGTTCGGCCAGCGCGCCCAGCGCGTCGAGCGCGGCCAGCGCGGCGGCAAAGCGGGTCAGGCGCGGTACGTGGGGCTGCAAGTCGTCCAGCAGTTGCTCGTACAGCCATTTTTCGCGCGCCAGCGCGCGTTCTTGTGCCGACAGGGCCTTGTCCTCGAACGCTTTCAGCTCAGGCGTGATGAAGCGCTCGGCGTTTTTCAGCGTCTGCCGACGCCGGTAGTCGGCCGGCACGCGGCTGGCCTGGCCTTGCGTGACCTCGATGTAAAAGCCATGCACTTTGTTGAACTGCACGCGCAGGTTGGCAATGCCGGTGCGCTGGCGTTCGCGCGTTTCGAGGTCGAGCAAAAAGGCATCGCAGTTGTCGGCGATGGCGCGCAGCTCGTCCAGTTCGGCGTCGTGGCCGGGAGCAATCACGCCGCCGTCGCGGATCAGCGCCGCCGGTTCGTCCAGCAACGCCGCTTGCAGCAGTTGGACGGCCTCACCGGGCGGCGCCAGATCGGCGCGGATTTGGGCCAGCAGCGGCGTCTGTTCTTGTTGCAGGAGTGCGAATAGCTCGGTTTTTTGCAGTGCATGGCGCAGCGCCGCCAATTCGCGCGGACGCACTTGGCGCAGCGCCAGCCGTGCGGTGATGCGCTCCACGTCGCTGGTGCCCTTGAGCGCGGCGCGCAGCGGTTGCCACAACTCGCCGTCGTGCAGCGCGGCAATGGCGGCGTGGCGCGCGCTGGCCTGGGCGCGCTCGCGTTCGGGCGCCAGCAGCCAGGCGCGCAGCAGGCGGGCGCCCATGCCGGTCATGCAGGTGTCCAGCAGCGACAGCAGCGTGGGCGCGTTGTCGCCGCGCAGGGTTTGCACCAGTTCCAGGTTGCGGCAGGTGGCCGCGGGCAGATGGATCAATGCATCGGCGCGTTCCACCGTCAGCGTGTGCAAATGCGTCAGCGCGCGGCCCTGCGTGTGCTCGGCATAGGTCAGCAGCGCGGCGCAGGCGGCGTGGGCCAGCGGCAGGGCCTCGGCGTTCCAGGCCGTCAGGCTGGCGCTTTGCAACTGCTCCAGCAGCTTGCGGCGGCCCAGCGCGGGGTCGAACTGAAACCGCGGCCGCCGCGTCAGCGCCGCCGCGCGCCCGCTGGCCGGACGCAAATCGCGCAGGCGCCGCTCGATGACGGAGTCGGCCTCGTCGGGCAGCAGTAGCTCGCTGGGGGCAATGCGCTCCAGCCAGCCGGGCAGGTCATCGTCCGCGCATTCGGCCAGATGCACCCGCCCCTGCGTCACCGCCAGCCAGGCCAACCCGTAGCGTCGGCGCGCGGTGGGCCACAGGGCCAGCAGCACGGATTCGGTTTTTTCGTTCAGCAGTTCGGTATCGGTCAGCGTGCCGGGCGTGACCACGCGCACCACCTTGCGCTCCACCGGCCCCTTGGCGGTGGCCACATCGCCCACCTGCTCGCAGATGGCGACCGATTCGCCTTGCTTAATCAGGCGCGCCAGGTAGCTTTCCATCGAATGCACCGGCACACCGGCCATCGGAATCGGCGCGCCCGCCGACTGCCCGCGCGTGGTCAGCGTGATCTCCAGCAACCCGGCGGCGCGCTCGGCGTCGGCATAGAACATCTCGTAGAAGTCGCCCATGCGGTAAAACAGCAGGGTGTGCGGAAAGTCGCTTTTCAAACGCAGATACTGCGCCATCATCGGGGTGTGTTCGCCCAAAGGGGCGCCGATGGCGGCGGGCTGGGCAGCGGGTTGCGGGTTGAACTTGGAGGTGCGCGATAACATGGGGTGCTAAGCCAATGGGTTCGGGTCGATTGTCTATGATCCTAAAAACGGCAGTTGACCGCTTGTTATCTTCAGAAAAGCCGCGCCAGTGTTGACTTTTGGGCCTTCGATCACCTTCACCTCTTGGGTGACAGCGCTACGCACCCGATCAGGCCGCCCAAACCTCTTGGTTCTGGCGCGCTGGCGACCGCGTTGCTCCTCGTTACGCACACGAGTGCGCGGCCTCGTCGCGCCTTGCCAGCCCGCTCGATGACGGCCTGCTCGGGCGCGTTCAACTACCGTTTTTAGGATGATGCAAAAACCATCTCCCTGGCGCCTGTGCGTGGCGCCGATGCTCGACTGGACCGACAAGCACTGCCGCGTCTTGCACCGGCTGCTGACGCGGCGCGCGCGGCTGTACACCGAGATGGTGACCACCGGCGCGCTGTTGCACGGTGGGCCGGAAATCGAACGCCGGCTGTTGCGTCATGACGCCGTCGAGCGCCCGCTGGCGCTGCAATTGGGCGGCAGCGAGCCGGCGGACCTGGCGCGCTGCGCCGCCATTGGGCAGCGCTGGGGCTATGACGAGATCAATCTGAACTGCGGCTGTCCCAGCGACCGGGTGCAGCGCGGCGCGTTTGGCGCCTGTCTGATGCTGAGGCCCTCACTGGTGGCCGATGGGGTGAAGGCGATGGTCGATACGGTCGATGTGCCGGTGACGGTCAAACACCGCATCGGCATTGGGCGCGAGGAAAGCTATGCCTTCGTGCGCGACTTCGTCGGTACGGTTGCGCAAGCGGGCTGTGGGGTGTTTATCGTCCATGCGCGCAATGCCTGGCTGGAGGGTTTGTCGCCAAAGGAAAACCGCGAAATTCCGCCGCTGCGCCATGAGGTGGCGTACCGATTGAAGCGCGATTTTCCCGGCCTGAGCATCGTGCTCAACGGCGGTGTCGGCGACGACGCGCGGATTGCCGCGCACCTGATGCACGTCGATGGCGTGATGGTTGGGCGCGCGGCGTATCACCAACCCTGGTGGTTGAGCGGCTGGGATGAAAAGTTTCTGGGCGGCGAACCCTGTTCACGCACGCCCGACGAGGTGGAAGCTGAGATGGTCGCCTACATGCAACGCGAGGCGCACGAAGACGGCACGCCCTGGTCGGCCATTGCGCGCCACATGCTGGGCCTGCACCACGGCCGGCGCGGAGCGCGGCTGTGGCGGCAGGTGTGGAGCGATCACCGGCTCAAACCCTTGCCGCCGGAACAGGTGGGCGCGCGCGCCAGGGCCTGCTTGAAACCCGCTTCGGTGCAGCAGGAAGCCGGCTTTGAAGCGGTTTGAATCACAGGATGTTTTACGCGATGGCTCCCAGCAGCCTTTGCTGAAAACTCAAGGCGATGCGCATGTCTTCACGGCCCATTTCCGTCACGATGTCGTTGTAGGCCACCGCGCGCAGCGGCTCGATTTCAGCCACGTCGGTTTCGCGCGCCTTGCTCAAGGCGTCGCGCAACTCGCTGGCGGTCATGGGGCCGGCGGCGGTACGTAGCGCGGCATACTTGCGGGCGTCGGTTTCGTTGGCAACCGCTTTTTCAATGGGGCGCATCGTGAGGGTGATCGCGGCCACCAGCATGAGCAGCACGGCACCAGCGACAGTGACCCATCCAGGCACAAGGTCTGACAACACCGACACCACGCCGCTGCCGCCGATAACGCCAAAAAAAGAGCAGCTCCAAGCGATGCGCCGATACATTCGCGCAGTTCGTTGTGTCAGGCGCTCGGCATAGCGCACTTCGCCGAGCAAGACTGCTTTTTGTTCATCCATGGTGGCTATCTGTTTGGCGGTTGTGGTGGCGGTACTGGAACCGGAACCGGCTTCGGCGGCACATGCGATTTGATTGGCATTGTGTACTCTTTGCATTGAATTGTCACCAACTCTGCGTGAGATAAATCAGAGCCTTCGCCACCATTGCGCCAAACGTGCCTGCGACCGCAAGGTACCTGTGCGCTTGGCGGTTGCCAGGATCGCCAGCAAAGCGAAAATTCGACGAGCGCTATGTCCTATAAATAAAGGAACATTTAAAGCGTTACATCCCAGACCCGTCATTGTTGCTTCTCGCCATCACTCAAGGGGCGGTACGGGATGTGGAAATGTGGTCTTGGAGTTTCATTTTATTCCAATATTTCAAGGCCGGGGTGCGAGGTTGGAGCGCGGTCGCGCCTCCTCCAGCCAGCGCCAAGCCAACCAGCCGCAAGCCAGACTGAGCAACCAGGTTGCCGCCAGCCCGCCCAACCGCCAGCCGGGCGTGGCTGGGGTCAGTCGCATGACCAGGGCGTTGACCGCCAGGCTCAACGGATAGTGCAGCAGAAACACGGCATACGAAATGGCTGCCAGCCAGCTCATCAGCGCGTGCAGGCGCCAGCGCGTGAGCGCGCCGGCCCACGGCTGCCACAGCAGGATGAGTGCCGTCACGCCCGCCAGCGCGATGCGCTCGCGCCAGTCGAGCCACAGCGCCAGCGCGGTCAATGCCGTGAGCAGCGCCGTGGCGCCCATGCGCTGCCTGCTCTGCTGGCCCCAGGCCGCCAGCACGCCCAGGCCGTAAGCGCCCAGGAAGTAAGGCGCCCATATGTCGCCAGCCGGTTGCCGGTTGAACCACGCCAGCGACAGCGCCACGCCCACGGCCAGCGGCAGCGCGCCGATGGCCACGCGCGTTGTTGTCGAACGGCCTTGGATCAGGACACGGGCCAGTGCCGTCAGCGCGGCCAGCAGGGCGAACAACTGCCAATCGATGGCCACGTACCAGACGCCCGCGCTCAACGCCGGCAGGCCCACGATGTCTTGCAACAGCAGTATGTGAGCCAGCAACTGCGTCAGGGTCGGCGCGGCGGGGGTGTCGGGGTCGGTCATCCAGGCGCGGGCCAGCGCCGCCGCCGCCACGGCAACCGCCAACGCCAGCAGCAGCATGGGCAGCAGGCGCAGGTAGCGCGCCAGCACGCGCGCCGGCCAGTCGCGCCAAGTGACGCGCGGCGCACCGGGCGAAGGCCACAGGCTGCGCGCGGCCAGAAAGCCGCCGGTGACCAAGAACACCTGCACCGCCAGACGCCCGTGCTGTTGCAAAAAGGCGGTGACGGTGGGCCAGAGCGATTGCATCGACGACGCCAGCGGGCCGTAGATGAGCAGGTGATGCCAGACGATGACCTGCGACGCCATCGCCTTGCCCCAGGTGACCCAGGGCAGTGCGTTGGCGGGGAGGGGGCGGGTCGCGGTGGAAATGGAAATTGCACCGCGTGCGGCACGGCAGGTTGACCAGAAGAAAGCGATTTTAGGGATGGCTTGAAAAATTACCACAACCCGGCGAATCGCGCGGTGTCACTCCATCTCCACCACGGCCCGTCTCTTGAAAGGAAGGGCGCAACAGTCGCCAAAGGGCCTCGGTAAAGCCTTGGATGCGACATGCAAACTTTCCGGTTTGTCATGTCCCGATTGACGAGGGCTGCGCCACTCATCACCGGTCAGGATAAATATGATACAAAATTTTATGATATTATCAATTTCCGGATCATTTTATCCGGGGCGACTTTTACAACCGAGGAGATACGCATGTCGCAGCACGAAAGAATTGCGCACAAGATGGAGTTTCCGCCTGCCACCGAGCAGCCCAACGTTTACCCGCTGAGTTGGAACAACCAGACCAAGAAACTCGAGGAGGTCTGGGACGCCTCCACGCGCGAGTACTGGGACCCGAAGAAACTGCCCTGGGACACCTTCGATGTCAACAAGTACTCCTGGGAGGAGCGCGAGGCCATCGCCTACTGGTGGACCATCCTGTCGGTGTTTGACGCTTCCGCGCCGCCGGTGTTTGCCGCGGCCTTCATCAAGACCTATGAGGCGCATGAGGAGGACGTGGTGCGCCGCTGTTTCTTCTCGGTCACGCGCGACGAGCAGAACCACGAGACCATGTGCGGCATGGCCATCAGCAAGCTGTTGGAGCACCCCGACCCGCTGACCTACAAGCCCAAGACCGAGATCGGCCGCAAGGCGCAGAAAAACGCCCAATGGCTGTACTACAACGGCGGGCGCTACTGGACCGGTTACAAGGCCGCCGTGCCCAAGTACCCGCTGGCGGTGCTGTTCACCTCGTTCCTGATGGGCGAGATTGCCGCGGCCACCATCTTCCACCAGATGGCCGCCAAGTGCACCGAGCCGGTATTTCAGGAGGCGTTTCGCAAGATCGGCCGCGACGAGGGGCGTCATATGGCGATTTGCATGGCGCTGATGGAGCGCGACTATCCGAAGATGGATTTGTCCAACAAGCCGCTGATTACCAAGCAGGTGCGCGCGGGCTACCTGTTTCTGTCGGGCGTTCTGTTCGAGCCGCCGGAAGATTTCTGGGACATCGGCCCTGACTTCATCAAGAACCAGCGCGAGGCCGAAACGGTGGCGCGCAACGCTGGTTTCTTCATTCCGGACTATGAGTCGAAGAAGGAGAACTGGAGGAACGCCATGCTCAACTTGAAGGGCGTGCTCGACAAGTACAGCATTCCTTTCCCGGCGATTCCCGAGGTGGGGATTTCGGGCGAGGAGGTCACCGACGTCGACATGAAAGACATCATCCCGGTGTTCTGACGTGCCGAAGACTGTTACGTTGTCGCCATCGGGCCAGAGCGTATCGGTCGTCGATGAAGACGAAACGGTACTCCAGGCGCTGGAAAAGGCCGGCTACGCGCTACCCAACAACTGCCGCGCCGGGGCGTGCGGCGAGTGCAAGGTGCGCGTGCTGCAAGGCGAGGTCGATCAGGGTTTTGTCATGGACATGGCCTTGCCGCAGGCGGATCGCGTGAACGGCTACCGCCTGATGTGCGTGGCCAAGCCGTTGACTGACCTGGTGATCGAGTGGAGCGCGCCCGTCGATGCGCCGAAGCTGTTTCCGCCGCGCGAGGCCATGCCTTATTTGGTGGTGGACCGGATTCCGCGCACGCCGCGCATCGTCGAGCTGCACCTGATGCCGCTGGGCACGCCGATGCGTTTCTGGCCGGGCCAGTACGTCGCCATCAAGGCGCCCAGCCGGCCCGATGAGCCGCGGCATTATTCGCTGGCCAGGGCACCGCGTCCCGACGGCATGATCGTGCTGCAAATCACGCGCGTGGACGGGGGCGTGACCAGCGCCTGGCTGCACGAGCGCGTGCCGATTGGCGCCACCCTGCCCATTTCCGGGCCTTACGGCACCTTCATCGGCAATCCCAAGACCGATACCCCAGTGCTGTGCTTGGCGGCCGGCTCGGGGCAAGCGCCCATTTTGTCGCTGGCTGACGCCGCGCTCAGGCGGGGCTATCAGTCGCCGGTGACGCTGATTTTCTCGGCGCGCACCGCTGACGATGTCTATGGGCAGGGGCTGCTGGCGTACTGGACGCACAAGCACCGCAACTTCAAGTCCTACGTCACGCTCACGCGCGAGCAGCGCAGCGGCTTGCTGCACGGGCGCGTGCCGGATATTCTGCCTGGGCTGTTTCCCGACCTGGCCGGCTATAGCGTCTTTATCGCCGGCAGCACGGCGTTTTCAGACGCCTGCGTGGCTGCCGTCAAGCGTCTGGGGGCGAAGGACGCGCAATTGAACTTGGAGAAGTTCGTGGATGTGAGTGGGGTGTATCACCAGGCTTGAGCGCCTGCCTTCCGATATCCCCGCATAGGGGGCGTCCAGTTGGACGCACCCCTATTTTTATGCCTTCAACCTGTCTTCTTCACCAACCCCAGATAGGTTTCAATCACGCGCGGGTTGTCGGCCAGTTCGTGCGCCGGGCCTTCGAGGGTGATGTCGCCGGTTTCCAGCACGTAGCCGTAGTCGGCCACCTGTAACGCGGCGCGGGCGTTTTGCTCGATCAGGAGCGTGGCGACGCCGGTTTTGCGCAGGTCGCTGATGATGCGCAGGATTTCCCTGGTGATGAGCGGGGCCAGGCCCAGGCTGGGCTCGTCGAGCATGAGCAGCTTGGGTTTGGACATCAGCGCGCGGCCCACGGCGAGCATCTGGCGTTCGCCGCCCGAGAGCGTACCCGCCGCCTGCCCGCTGCGCTCCTTCAGGCGCGGAAACAGGGTGTAGATGACTTCCAGTTGGTCCAGATAGTGGCGATCACGTGCGCGTTTGCGGCTGTAGGCGCCGAGCACGAGGTTGTCGAGCACGCTCATGGTGGTGAACAGCTCCCGCTTTTCCGGCACCAGGCACATGCCGCGCACCTGGCGTTTTTCGACCGGCAGGCCGCTCAGGTTGTGGCCCAGGTAGGAGACTGTGCCGCTGGCCGAGCCAGTGATCGGCAGCGCGCCCATGATGGCCGCCAGCATGGTCGATTTGCCGGCGCCGTTGGGGCCGATCACGGTGACGATCTGGCCCGCCTCCACCTTCAGGTTGGCGCCGTGCAGCGCCTCGACCTTGCCGTAGCGCGCGTGCAGGTTCTTGACTTCGAGGACGAGGGACATCGGCGCGCTCCTTTATTCGACGCCGCCCAGGTAGGCTTCGAGTACCGCCGGGTTCTCCTGCACTTCCTTGGGTACGCCTTCGGCGATCTTGGTGCCGAACTCCATCACCACCAGGCGGTCGGTCAGGTTCATGACGAAGTCCATGTCGTGCTCGACCAGCAGCACACTCATGCCTTCGTCCTTGAGCTTGCCCAGCAGGGCCGCCAGCGCTTGTTTTTCCTGGTAGCGCAGGCCGGCGGCGGGTTCATCGAGCAACAGCAGCGCCGGATCGCAGCACAGCGCGCGCGCGATTTCCAGAATGCGCTGCTGGCCCAGCGCCAGGCTGCCGGCTTCTTGATACATGTGCTCGCCCAGGCCGACGCGCTCGATCTGCCGGCTGGC